>JAISVZ010000149.1 GCA_031271295.1 Clostridiales bacterium
GAATAATTAGTGACATATATATGTCACTAATTATTCCAAATTCCGCACTTAATGCAATCTGCATTTTAAAGCTCTTAGCGCTGCATAACAGCTAAGATATTCAAATTTAATATGATTGATTACTCACGCGGGCAATAATTACGCCGTTACCTAATCTAATGAGTTGAAATTTGTATTACGGCGCGGCTTTGCGCAAACCTTACGTTGCCTGTAAAGGGTACACTTGATTACTCGCGCACTCCTTTCGCCGCCTGCAAAGAACATGCCGAAGCCCTCCTACAACCCCTGCTGAATATTGCTCCAAAAGTGCGGGTAGTTGTAACCCCCTTGCCGGATAGCTACACAAAGTGCGGGTAGTTGTTACCGTTTAGTTCTCCGCAGCGTACGGCAAATTGTCAAAAACGGAAAAACGAAATTAGACAGCCTATTATTCTAAGGTGTCGCAATCATATTTCCGGTTAGAGTGTGAACAGTAACACTATTTAAGAAAACGGAGGGTAATATGTTTTTAGCTCTATGGAACTATATAAGAGGATATGTTATTATAAGGGTAACAGGCTTTAGTGTGGAGCGTTTTATAAACCTAGCCGCCCGCAGGGGTATCTATCTTTGGGATATAACAAAAAATGAAGACGGCGTTTATATGAAGGTTTCGGTTAAGGGTTTTAAAATGCTAAGGCCATGCGCGCGCAAAACCAAAAGCCGGGTTAAAATTAAAGCTAAAATAGGGCTGCCCATTTACGCGAACCGGTACCGCAAGCGTAAAATATTTGCCGCCGGGTTTATTTTTTTTGTTTTCGCGCTGTATTATCTCTCGTCGTTTGTGTGGCTTGTGGAAGCGCAGGGCAACAGCAAAATTAAAACCAAGGATATAATAACGTTTTTATCCGAGCAGAATATTAGGGTAGGGGGGCAAAAGCGTTTTATTAATAAAAAGGACGCCGAAAAAAAGTTTTTAAGCGAATTCACGGACGCCTCTTGGGTAAATATAACCATAAAAGGCACAAGGGCAACGGTTTATCTTACCGAAATTATACCCAAGCAGGTTATTATAGACCGCAATACCCCGTGCGATGTTAAGGCGGCAAAAAACGGAATAATAACAAGCATTGCAACATCCGCGGGTACGCCGCTTAAAAAGGAGAACGATACCGTTTTAAAGGGGGAAACAATAGTATCCGGAAAGCTCGTTATAGGCGACGACGATACCGGGCGGCAAATAAAATACACCCACGCCAACGCGGAGGTGTTTGCCAAAACGTATTATAACATGGAATTTTACACTCCGTACAATTATGTTAAGAAAGTACTCACCAATAAAGTATCAAAAGTGCGCTATGTAACGTTTCTCGGAAAAAAATTTAAATTAAATCCGTTTAAAAGTAGCATTCCTTATATAACTTATGATAAAATTACAACAATGAATCAGCTTAAGGTAACGGATTCCTACCCTCTGCCGGTAATTATTACAACCGAAGAGTACAGGGAATACAAAAAGGAACTTGGAAGATACACGCCGGAGGAAGCGAAGGAAGTTTCGCGGCGTGCGGTAAACAGGCAAATAATAAACGAGTTCGATTTTGCGGCGGATATTACCGGCACGCAAATATCTTACGAAGAAATGCCGGGCGGGCTTAAGGTTTCGGCGCTTATAACCGCGCTGGAACGCATTGATATTCAAAGCGCGGTAACAGAATAACTCTTTACGGGGGAACTATTTAAATGGAAGAAACTAAACTTAACGTTTCCGTTAATAACGCGTTAATAGGAAATATTTTCGGAAAGCTTGATGAAAACATTAAGAAACTTGAAAAGGCGTTTTCGGTTAAAATTGTTAACCGGGGCGAGGATATTGTTATTTCAGGCGCGGCGGAGGGCGCGGCGAGGGCTGCGGAGGTTTTAAAAAAACTTGTATCCTTTGCGGGCGGCGGCGAGGAAATAAGCGGTCAAACCGTTAATTATTTGGTTTCGGAAGCCGGTTCGCAAAGTTTTGCGGAAATTGATAAATTAAATAAGGATACCATTTGCCTTACGGTTTCCGGCAAACCGGTGCGCCCCAAAACTTTGGGGCAAAAAAAGTATGTTGATTTAATGCGTAACAACACGGTTATTATAGGAGTTGGCCCGGCGGGAACCGGCAAAACCTATTTGGCAATGGCAATGGCAATAACGGCGTTTAAAACGGGGCAGGTAAACCGAATTATTCTTACGCGCCCGGCAATAGAGGCGGGCGAAAAGTTAGGCTTTTTACCGGGGGATTTACAGCAAAAGGTAGACCCGTACCTTAGGCCCCTCTACGACGCGCTGCACGAAATAATGGGCGCGGAAAATTTCGAAAAAAACAAAGAAAAGGGGCTTATTGAAGTTGCGCCGCTGGCTTATATGCGCGGCAGAACTTTGGACAACTCCTTTATAGTATTGGACGAAGCGCAAAACACAACCCACGAGCAAATGAAAATGTTCCTAACAAGGATAGGGTTTGGCTCCAAAGCCGTAATTACCGGGGATTTAACCCAGGTGGATTTGCCGGAGGGCAAAAAATCCGGCTTAACGGAGGCGGTGGGCATTTTAAAGGATATTGAAAACATTGGAATTATAACGTTAACCAATAAGGATGTTGTTAGGCATCCGTTGGTGCAGCAAATAATTAACGCCTACGAAAAGTACGAATCCAAAAAGCAGCGGCGGGAAGAAATGTTAAACCGGCGGGGCAGAAGGCAAAGGTTTACGAAATAAATCTTAGGAGCGGGTTATGAAAAACAGAAAAAGGCGAGGCAACAATTTCAGATTTATATCATGGCTTGTAACGGTTGCTTTTATATTTACGTGCGCCGCGGTTATAACCGGCGGGTACGCAAGAAGCGGATACGTGCTTGAGGTGGGCAAACCTTCGCCGGCGAAATTTGTTGCAACAAGGGATGTTATAAATTCCGTTGCCACGGACAACCTTAAGGAAGAGGCGCGAAAAAGCGTTATGGACGTGTACGTTATAGATACGCAAACCGCCGAATTGCAACTAAACCAAGCGAGGGATTTTTTTCAGCTTGCGTTCGACGTAAGAAGGGAAAGTAATCCCATTTTTACGCCGTATTCCTTCGAGCAGGCGGAAATTACGCAAAGCGAGCCGCAGATATCCTCTTACTTGTCGCAAAGCCAAATTGATACGCTTTTGGCGATGGATACCTTTACCTTTAACGATATGCAGGAAAATATAATAGCGGTTTTAGAAGAACTGTTCGACCGTGGCATTAGGCCAGACGGGCTTGAAAAAGCTCTTGCGGATGCAAGGGGGCTTATAGCGGATTTTGAATATCAGCAGGATGTTGATAATTTGGCGAACAGTATTGCCGCAATGTTTATAGAACCGAACCAAATACTTGACGCGGAGGATACCGAACGCAGAAGAAACGAACGCGCAAACCAGGTTGAACCGGTAATGTATTTACGCAACCAAAAAATTGTGGATGAAAACGAAATAATAACGCAGGAATATTACGTAACCCTTCAGGCGCTGGGCTTTGTAAATAAAAGCTTAGCCGAAAATATTCTGCCGTCCGTTGGCGCAATTATTATAATAGCGCTTATTTTTGTGTTCACAATGCTGTATGTTAACTACTTCCACAAAGAAATAATTGAGAAGCGCAAAACCGTTCTTCTCATTTTCTGTTTGTATGTTTTTATGATAATTATTACATGGTTTATGATAAACGTAACAACCTTCTACCTTTTGCCGGTTTTAATTTTTACAATGCTTATTTCAATGCTGATATCAAGCCGCCTTTCGGTTTTTCTTAATTTTTCCCTAACCGTTATAACCATGCTTATTTTTAAAGGAGATATAGATTTTTTAATTTACTACCTTATTGCGGGCACATCCGTGGGCATTTTGGCGAAATACACCGATGAGCGAAGTAAAATTATTTTGGTTGGGCTTTTGTCCGGCCTTGTTAACGTGGCAGTTTTGGTTGGCTACAATTTATTTATAGAGGCAAACTTTATTTCTACCGACAACATGCGCCAATTGGCAACCGGCTCCGTTTACGCGGCGCTTTCCGGGCTTTTTTCGGTTATAATCGCAACCGGTTCTTTGCCTATATGGGAGGCTCTTTTCGGCATTATTACGCCGCTTAAACTTTTGGATTTAACAAACCCAAACAGCGGCCCTTTGGCTCGCCTCACAATTGAAGCGCCGGGAACGTATCACCACAGCCTAATTGTTGCTAACCTGGCGGAAACTGCGGCGGCGGATATTGGCGCAAACCCGGCTGTTGCCAGAGTTGGCGGCTATTATCACGACATAGGCAAATTAAAGTACCCGCAGTATTTTGTGGAAAACGCGGCGGGGGAGAACCCGCACGATTCTATAGACCCGTATTCCAGCGTGGCGGTTATTAAAAGCCATGTGGATTTTGGGCTGGAGATGGCGCAAAACTACAGGCTTCCGGCAATAATAAAGGATATGATTGAACAGCACCACGGCAATACGCTTATAAAATATTTCTATATTAAAACCAAAAACGAAAACCCGGAAAAAGAAATAAACGAAAACGATTTCAGGTACAACCACAAAATTCCCACATCAAAGGAAGCGGCGGTTGTAATGCTCGCCGATACCGTGGAGGCGGCGGTACGCGCAATGATTCCCAAGGACAAACCGCTGGAAGAGGTGGAGGCGTTTGTGCGCTCGTTAATTAAGGATAAATTGGACGACGGGCAGCTTGCGGAAAGCGGGCTTACAATTAAGGATGTTGATACCGCCGCAAAAGCGTTTATGCGCGTGTTTAAGGGAATGTACCACGAGAGAATTCCGTACCCGAAGGAGAAGAAAAGCGATGCCGCAACCGCAGTATGATAACGAAGGGATAGTTTTAACGAAGGGATAGTTTTAATGAAAATAGTTTTTAATTATGATACCAAAGCCGATAGCTCCGATAGTGCCGATAGTGCCAATCGTGCCGGTAGCGTCGATAACGCCAATTGCCCCGATAGCGTCGCTTTCCGCGAAAAATATGAGGACGTTATATCAAATACAATAACGCAAACGCTTATATCCGAAGGGTTGGAAGGAATAAAACCGGAGGTTTGCGTAACGCTTACGGATAATGCCGGCATAAGGGAGCTAAATAAAACTTACAGGCAAATTGACAAAGAAACGGATTGCCTTTCTTTCCCGCAATATGAAAAAGAACAGATAGATAAAATGAGGGAGCAGGGCGGCGAACGCGGCGGAAATAATATGGGGGATATAGGCGGCGAAAGAAGCGCAAATATAATAGGGTATAGAGGTTTCGAAAGACGCGCAAACAAAAGGAGATTAAGAAGAAACGCAGCGAGTACGGCGCGTTTAGCGAATAAAAACATTGGATGTATGCTTGGCGATATTGTAATTTCATTCGAAAAAGCGCAGGAGCAGGCCAAGGAATATAACCATATGTTAGAGCGCGAAATTGCGTTTTTATCCGCGCACTCGGCATTGCACCTTTTGGGTTACGACCACATGAATTATGATGACGAGAAACAAATGAGGGAAAAGCAGGAGAGAATACTTGAAAAATTGGGTTATGTAAGGTAGATGAGCTATGAAAAATAAAAGCCTTTTCGACAGTTTCAGCAACGCGTTAACCGGAATTATTGAAACGTTTAAAAATGAGCGGAATTTCAGAACTCATTTTTTTATCGCTATTTTAGTTCTGCTTGTAACGCTTTTTATTGATATGAATACGCGGGAATTTTTAATAATTCTTTTTGCAATTGTGCTTGTGCTTACAATGGAGCTTATAAATACGGCGGTGGAGGCAATTGTGGATTTGTACTGCGGTGAAACATATCACGAAAAGGCAAAACTGGCAAAAGACGCGTGCGCAGGTGCGGTGTTTATTTCTTCGGCTTACGCGGCTGCGGCAGGGTACATAATTATTTTCAGAAAGATAGTTGATTACAGCCTTGAAACCTTGGTTGTGGAGAGAATTCGCCAAACGCCGGTTTTTATAACGTTTGTTTGCATAGTAATTGCTTTGATGCTTACAATTGTAATAAAGGCGTTAACGGGCAGAAAAAATCTTTTAAGCGGCGGTATGCCAAGCGCCCATTCGGCGGTAGCCTTCAGCGCCGCAACATGCATTTTGTTTTTAACAAACGATATTGTTTCAATTATTTTAGCGTTCTTTTTGGCGTTTCTCGTTGCGCAAAGCAGAATTGAAGGAAAAATTCATTCTATTTTGCAGGTTGCGCTTGGGTGCTTGCTGGGCGCTTTGGTTACGGTTTTGGTGTTTCAGTTGATGTAAGGCATGAGCAACATTGCGTGGATGTTTCGGTATATTTTTAATTATCGCTACAGTTTAGGAGAATGAGTATTTAATGAATAAGAATCATATCACAATCGAAAATTTGTTATCTTTTGCGGAAGGTGAGCATGTTCAGTTCAAGGAAGCCAAAAACCGATTTGATTCCATTGAATCCGCGAAGATTTGCTGTGCCCTTGCTAACTGTGGCGGTGGTCAGCTCATTTTAGGCATAACTGATAAACGCCCGCGCCAAGTGGTGGGAAGCAAAGCTTTTGAACAGCCTGAGCGTACTCGCAAAGGATTGATAGACAAACTTCACGTTATGGTGGATTTTCAGGTTCTGGAATACATGGGCAAGCGCGTTCTTGTGTTTAATGTTGCAAGCCGTCCAGTGGGTTTGCCCGTTCAGGTTGATGGAATTGCTTGGTGGTATGATGCCGATAGCCTTATCCCTATGCCTGAAGATGTGCGGCGCAGCATATACGCTGAGAGCGGCTTTGATTTTTCGGGCGAGATTTGCCGCAGCGCAAGCCTAACCGACCTTGATGAGAAGTCGATATCATTATTTCGCAAAACATGGATGACTTACAGCGGCAATAAGCGTATAAACATACTGTCCGCAGAACAGCTTCTCCGAGACTGTGGCGCGGTTACGGACAGCGGTGTCACTTATGCCGCATTGATATTGTTTGGTTCAAAAAAAGCAGTGCAAAAACTGCTGCCGCGTTCCGAGGTGGTCTTTGAGTACCGGTCGTCAGAAGCATCCGGACCTGCCGCACAACGCGAGGAGTTTACAGAAGGCTTTTTCGGCTATAATGACCGCATATGGGAGCTTGTCAACCTTCGCAACGATAAGCAACACTATCAGGACGGTCTTTTTGTGCTTCCGATTGACACGTTCAACGAACGTGTTGTACGAGAGGCACTCTTAAACGCGATTTCCCATCGCGACTATCAGATGGCAGGAAGCGTATTCATACGCCAATACCGAGACAAACTCGTAATAGAAAGCCCCGGCGGTTTCCCTCAAGGGATAACGGTAGAGAACATTCTGGATAGACAGTCCCCGCGCAATTTGCTAATTGCGAAGATACTCCAGCTTTGTGGGCTTGTGGAGAGGTCGGGTCAAGGCATGAACCTGATATATGAGCTCGCCGTTCGCGAGGCAAAATATCTGCCCGATTTCAAAGGAACTGACCCATATTTCGTAAAACTGACCTTAAGCGGCAAGATAGTTGACAAGCGTATGCTCTCACTTTTCCATAAAATTGGCGATGAGCGTTTGGATAAATGCACTACTGAGGATTATATCATGCTTGCAAAGTTTTATAACAAAAACGAGATTACCGAAGTTAGCCATGAAAAACTTGTCCATCTCACGGAATTGGGGATAGTTGAGAATGCGAGTTTATCGAATGTCTATCGGATGTCTATCGGTGGTCTATCGGTGGCGATAGCCGATAGAAAAGAATATATCAAAAACTTTGTTCAAGAACACGGCGAAGCAAAAACAGCAGATTTTGTTAAGAAATTTGCGCTAAGCGAAGGGTATATACGAGCATTGCTTCGTGAAATGGTTGTTGACGGGACACTCTTAAAACTTGGTGACAAACGATACGCGCGGTATAAGCTGAGAGATAAGGAATGAGCAGAAAACTGTGTGAACTTATATTATTGCTATCGGAATGGGACAAAATAACACGTATTATTTCCATGCGCTTGGGTGCTTGGCGCTTTGGTTACGGTTTTGGTGTTTCAGTTGAAGTTGATAGAGGAAAAGAAATGACAATTGCAGATAATATTATTAGAAACAGGCTGGCTAATGTATATTTTATATGGGGCAGGGGAAAAACCACTATTGCAAATGAATTAAGCCGCAAGTACGCTTTGCATATTTATGATGTGGACAAAAACCGTAATCTCCATTTGAAAGACGCCTCCCCTTTATATCAGCCGTACATGTGCCGCGATTATGAAAAAGAATATGGAGTATCGGACTTTTGGGAATTGCCTGCGGAAGTTATTCATGAGCGGGAAAAAAACTGGCTGCGCGAGTTTACACCAATGGCAATTTTAGATTTGCTCGTTCTTTCAACTATGCATAAAGGCATAATTTGTGAAGGTGACATTGACCATGAAATGGTTATCCCTGTTGCTTCGCATTCGGTTTATTTATGCAACCGCAGCACAAAGTTTGATTGGTTCAACCGTCCGGATCATATAATCATGCTTGATATAATCAAAAACCGAACGGATTTGACGGAAAAAGAGAAGGAAGCAGTTGCAGATAACGCATACAGCGCGGTTGCAAACAGTGAAGGAAAGATTCCGGATTGGGTTTTCGCGCATAATATAAAAACTATCATATGGAATGACGGCACAAGTATTAGTCAAACCGCTGCGGAAGCGGCGGAGTATTTTCAATTGCCGCTCATGGTGTAGTGAAATTATACAGCCATTCTTTTTTTTTACGCGATATATTTTTCAGCCTGCAAATTAAACATCTCAAAGTATTTACCGCCAAGATTCATAAGCTGCGCGTGGGTTCCCTTTTCCGCTATCTCTCCGCTGTCGAACAGTACAATTTCGTCCGCGTCCACAACTGAGGAAAGCCGGTGCGAAATGTAAATTACGGTTTTATCCTTGCCAAGCGCCAAGAGCCTGCTAAATATTTCGTGTTCCGCCAAAGGGTCTAACGAACTGGACGGTTCGTCGAATATGAGCACACTGCTGTTTCTGGCATACGCCCGCGCTATTGCAAGTTTCTGCGATTCTCCGCCGGAAAGAAATACCCCGTCCTCGTCAAATTCTTTTGTAATTACCGAATGAATCCCGTTTTCAAGCGATTTTACTTTATCCAAAAGGCCGGAAAATTTAAGCGCATCCCAAACAGTTTTTTCATCTTCCGCGCCGTTTACTTCACGGAGTAAAATATTTTCGGCAATTGATATGGCGAAGATTTGAAAATCCTGAAAAACAACGGAAAATATACCTCGCAAACTTTCGGTGTTGTAACTATCGTAACTACGGTCGTCGCACAGTATTTCTCCCGCGTTCTCTTTATATAAATACAGCAGCAATTTTGTGAACGTACTTTTTCCTGAACCGTTGTAACCTACTATTGCAAGCTTTTTGCCGCGTTCTATTTTTAACGATACGTCTCTAAGCACCGTGTCTTCAGGAACACTTGGGTAAGAAAAGGTTACATTTTTAACTTCAAGGTTCACTCCCTTTTCCTTACTTAACTTTATTCCATATTTATTATCCGGTATAACAGGTTTATAATTTAAAATCTCCTCCAAATATCCAATGTAGACACTTTCGTTTTTCATATTTGGAATTATGCTGAATAAACTACTGTTATGTACCGTTGAAATTTAGATTATTAATTATGTATTTGCAGATTATCGTCTGCGACAATTGTCGGATAAAGAGACATTAATCTTACCCTTGCATCTTTGGTTTGGAACTG
>JAISVZ010000179.1 GCA_031271295.1 Clostridiales bacterium
CCAATCTGCTGTGGAATTGATGTACACAGCAAATTCGTTGTCGCAACAATAGCTTCAACCAATTCAAAAGGTGTTACCACCTATCAAACCAAAGAGTTTAAAACTTTCAATTTTGACCTTAACAATTTAAAGGCTTGGCTGGCCGAAAACAACTGTAAAGACGTATGTATGGAATCCACAGGTAAGTATTGGATTCCTGTTTTTAATTATTTGGAATCTTCTTGCGATATTACTCTTGCTAATCCAGTCACTTGGAGTTATTGCGTCCATTGTAAATCGCGGCGAAAATCTCTATGAAAGTGTCGCCGACATCTTTTCTCAAGGTATTGTGCATCCTCATCCAACTTAATTATCTTCTCTTTTTATGCGCAAAAAAACGCCCTTTTTAGGGTGCTTTTTTGCGTGCTCGTTTCATTTCCTTCGGTGGGGGTGTGAATAGTAACCAAGCACAGATGCATTCGCAACTTTATTTTTCATTCGTATTGCTTTTTTTAAATTAGTGGGTTATACTTTTTTCACAATATGTAAAACTCATTATTTTTTTTAGTAGGGTTGGTCTAAATAAGTGTATTTTAGTGCGCAATACGTTGCGTTAGCTTGTAAAACGGACAAGCTCTTTGCGTACTATTTTATTGAGGCGTGCGAATCAAATTTTAAACGTCGCATATCCCTTGTTAAACTCCAATACATATATAATAGGTATAGTGTTACACGTAAAGGAGCTTTAAAGCATGGGGTTAGATAATGTAAAAAAGATTCGTTTGCCAAAAGCAAGAAACTCAAAAAAAAGAGAGTACCCAGAAAGGGGGAGAGTGATTATGCTCGCACAAAAAGATGACATTAGGCAAGAATGCTATAATGACGCTATTATCAGAAGCCTTTTTGCCCAAGAAGTAACGACCGAAGAATTCCATCAAGCCATGAAATTTGCAAATGATGAAATTAGCTTAAAAGATGTATTATCTGATTACCCCGACTATGAAGGTGAATTACTTTTTGACGATGACTAATAATAACGAATGAGGTGAGTTTTGTTGCCACCCAATGAAGATTTTGATATGTTGGAAAGCAAATTTTTAAAAAATCAAGTAGATAAGCTGAGAAACTCAGTGAAATCCAACACGTTGAAAGTTAGGCTGTCAAAAAGTAAATACGGGAAACTTCAAGATAAATATTTGTTCTTTGTAAAGTACATGAATGAACAAATGCTACATAACTCTATGTCTGGTGAGTTGGATAGGCACAAAATAGCTTCGGCTATGACTTTAGCCATTTTGGAGAGCAGAGTGTTTAATATAGCTTACAATGCCGGAATAGACGAAACTAAGACAACCGCCAGTTTTGGGGTACGCTTAATCAACGAGTTGTTGGCTTTTTGTACGAGCTTTGAAATTTTGCAAGCTCATATGCTTAAAGCTATCGCGATGGAAACAGGAATTTCCGAAGGTATTTTAAATCAATGCGGCGCGAGGGTGACTTTTCCTACGATGGTACGCGATAAGGGAAATTATGTTACTAACTTCCTGCGAGTGTTCTATCATATTTCCCAACAGCCGTTAAGCAATTTGAAGTATAGTGCTTGGTTACTGTGCTTGATATATCACCACATCGAAGTTTACAGTAGAGAAATAATACTGTCAGACATTGCGAACGGGAAATATAAAATTACTTCATAAATAAACTATTCACAAAGCCGCCAAACACCGGCGGCTTTTATATTGCGCAGAATTTTGTAAAATTTTCGCGAACCTATTGAAATGCCGGGGAAGGTTTGGTATGATTTGGGGAAAATGCTGGGAGGCGGGTTTAATGAGCAAACAAAGCGAGCAAAGGCAGTTTGCCGATTATGACCGCATAACGAAGAGTGAAGCGGGCAAATTTCTTATAAATAATTACGGAGAGTTCACGCCCATTGAAGCAAGAATATCTGAAAATTTAGAAAACATACTACACCTCCAAAGCGAAATTTACCATGAAAGTGAAAATAGCGCATGGGGTATGATGAGGGAACTAATGGTGGCGTTTAAAAATCATTTTAATCCTATCAGCCCTTTTTTCAGCGAAACTCAATTAGATATTGATTTTATTGTGGTTGAAGCGATTTATGCCGATGAGTTGAAAAGGCTTTTGGAAGGATTTCAATATGAATGCCAAGAGGAGCGATTTAAAGACAAGGATATATTCATTTTTGTTTACAAAAGACCTTGCGATTCTTTTGGTGAAAACCATAAGGGTTTTCATTCTGTTTTTGGAGCGCGCGCACTTGGATTGGGTAGGTCGGGCATTGGGTTTGGGTATTATACTTACACGAATATGGGTGGTAGATATTGGGTTTTGTGACACCGTGAGTTTGAATTTGAAAAAAGATTCGCGATAAAAGGTTATAGGAAAGATTTGGGTGAGGGGTTAAAATCCGCTTGGGAATCGAATATTATAAGAGTTTTGAATTTCTTGCATGTAAATCACAGATACGAAGGAATGATTTTTGACATAGAACCCTTTACGGTTGGTAAGCGTACTGCTTTTCAATATTACCCCGATTTATTACTTGAAGATGATTCTGTTGTTGAAATTAAAGGCTTTTGGAATTTTGAAAGCGTCGAAAAAGTAAGACGCTTTAAGCTCAAATACCCTGAAATTAAGCTTTATATCATTGATGGAGATATGTACTACACTATTTCAAAAATATTTGGAGATAAAATTCCCGAATGGGAAGGTTCAAAAGCAAGCAAAATTACATACGATACAAAATTGGTCGGCATAACATTACCGGATAGAGTGCCGTACATAAATAAATTGACTGTTGGAGAGCATTTATTATTAGAAAGAGACGCCAAAAATGAATATGATGTGAATGCGATTAGGGTTTTAGATAGGGAGAAGAATATGTTGGGTCATGTAGAAAAAGGCTTTGCTTCTATACTCAGTGAAAAACTTGATATAGGAATGGAGTATACCGTAACGGTAAAAGAAATTTGCCCTAAATATATTGATTTGGATGTGAAAAGAAACAATTATGATAAGGATATCTTGTATGATTTCCTTAAATATACTTCGCCAGTAAAATAGGATATAAAGACTTTAAACCGCCTACGGGCGGTTTTTTGTTGGCAAGCTCATCAATATTGCTTTTATGCTGTGTAACATAACAAAAAGAGTAGTTCCGCCTAAAATTATCCCTATAGTTAAAGTAACGCTTGAGAGTGTAAATGCAATCTTACTTAAAATAAGAAATAACACATATACAACGCTGCCTGTGAGACAAAAAATAAGGTTAAGCCAAGCAAAGATGTTTAAAAGCTTGTAAAGTTCCGTGCCTTCGGCGTTGATGCGGGATGAATTCGGTATTTCTGTTAAACCGTATACGGCTTCCCCCTTAACAGAAACGAAAAATATATCTGCGCCGCACTCTTCGCACTTAGATAATTCCTCTGCGTTTTTATGGTGGCAGTTTGGACACTCTTTGTATTTTATCATGTTTATAGCCATTGTAACGCATCCTGTTTTTGTGTTGTGAAAAGTATAAGGCAAAACAAACCAAAACAAACCAAAACAAACCAAAGTTCAGGTTACTATTCACACACCCCACCGAAGAAGCTGTTTTAATTATTTCTGCACCTTTGAATTATAAGCTAACATTTTCATTTTCCGCAGATAGCAATTTATACTATTTCCGTTTAAAAAGCTTGAAACCGGCACCCCAAAAACGCCGAAAATCACGGCGATTTTGGGGGCTTGAATTCAACTTTTTAACTTGGAATTAGTATTAGATGTACGCTGCGAAGAGCTTAACGCTGAAAACTACCCGCACTTTTGCGCCAACTTCAGCAGGGGTAACACGGGGCTTCTGCGAAAATTAATTATGCCGAAGATGCTCTGCATCATCAAAAAAATTTATAATAGGCAGAAATACCACCTTCAAAAAAGAACAAAACGAACTGAAATACTTTTTCTTTCTTTTCGCCCAAACTAAAGAAACGCAAATTGCAGGAGCCGCAAATCCGTTGTAATTATAGGAAAAAACAAAATGGCATTAAGGAAAATCGCAAAAAAATAGAAAATAGACTTTCGGAATTTCTATCATTCTATCATTCTATTTTCCAATTTTAGTTTTGAAAGGTATAAGCCAGCACTATAATGAGCGGGTAATTTAGGTAACGTAAAAATTCCGCGCGCATCTTTGCCGCCTGCAAAGGACATGCTTGGATATGCTTCGGTGCAAACTATATCGCTTGCCGACATATTTGCGCCAAAGCCTCCTGTAACCCTTATAGAACAGTAAAGCAGAGCGCGGGTAAATAAGTCGCCTTTTATTTAAAGATGCAGCAATACTACTCATTTTGAGCAGGGGTGTGAACAGCAACCAAATTTCGAAAAGTTTTCGTAAAACTTTTAAATAATCTTGTAATTATCTTGTAACATGTTATATAATAGCGGGAGATTAACAAGTTATACGCAAATGCAGCACAAACGATACCGGCAGGCAGGACAAGCATGTTACGCGCCGCAATACCGGCGCGGGTTTGACGGAGGACATATGAAAACTTACATAAAAATAATTTTATATATTTTTGTATCAGCGCTTTTGTGCGCGGGTTGCTCAAAAAAAGGCGAAACGCAAATAAGTTTAACACAGCCGGAAAACACTCCGGAATTTTACGAAACGGTTAAACGCGAGGCTACAAGCGTTAATATTCGCCAAACCGTAAGCGAACCTTTCGCCGAAAGGGCGGGGGAACCTTCCGCGCGGTACGGCGGCGAAAGCTCCGGTCTTATTCCGGAGGAGCTAAACGTTTCAAAAATGTACGTATCCGGCACGAAGGTAAGGTTTAGGGCGCAACCTTCCACGGGCGGGGAAATTTATTACGAGGCGGATTTGGGAGTTCCGGTTACCCTGCTCGAAATACTTGACGATACCTGGGCAAAAATTTTAATAGAGGATGAAGAGGGTTACATGGCGCTGGAATTTTTAAGCGAGGTTAACCCGAACGCGGAAGAACCCGCGGGCGCCGCGGAAAATCCGAATATGTTTTATGGCGTAAAAACCGAAAGCCCACCTTCCGCGGACGCAAATAGGCCCAAAAAAATAGCGATAGACGCGGGGCATCAGCTTGTGGGAAACAGCGCTTTGGAACCTATAGGCCCCGGTGCCGAAGAGCAAAAGGCGAAGGTTTCTACCGGTACGCGCGGAGCTTTTACCGGAAAACCGGAGTACGAGCTTAACCTGGAGGTATCGGCTAAGTTAAAGGACGAACTGATTCGGCGCGGCTACGAGGTTTACATGATTCGGTATGCCCACGATGTTGACATTTCCAACAGCGAGCGCGCGCTTATGGCGGAAAAATCCGGCGCGGACATATTTGTACGGATACACGCCAACGGTTCGGAAAACCAAACCGAAAACGGAATAATGACAATTTCGCCCACAAAAAACAACCCGTACATAGCGCACCTGTATAAAGAATCCCGCAATCTTTCAGATTTAATTCTTGGCGAAATGCAAAAAACCACCGGAGCGAATATAAAGGCTATATGGGAAACCGATACAATGAGCGGAATAAACTGGTCGCTTATTCCGGTTACAATAGTAGAAATGGGCTTTATGACAAACCAAAACGAGGACGAGCTGATGCAAACCGAGGAATATCAGCATAAAATAGCGCAGGGTATGGCTAACGGAATTGACGCTTATTTCGGGAAAAAATAGGTTTAGTTCCGGCTATTGCCCGGCTTCGTTTCATAACAGCTTGGCGAGTATTTGCGCGTAATCCTCATATATAACCGCTTCCCCCATATCGCCTGTATCCAGAATAATGTCGCCGAGCGTATCGTATGCTTTCTGATTTATGCCGTCTGTAAGTATTTCCGGCATTATGTTTTGGGTATGCGCGAATTTTGAAATACTTCCTCCGTTTTGAACCTCCGAAAGTGCATTTAGTTCCGTTTCTGTGAGAAGTTCCTTAAATATTTCCCATTTATCATCCTGCGTATCGGGCTTGAATAAAACCGGCTGAACCCCGGCTACGGCGGCATGGAATTCATCGCCTTTCGCCTCCGCAATGGCGCTATCCTGTGATACATCCGGCAATTCCGCCTCCGCAATGGCTCCGCCCTGTGATACATCCGGCAATTTCGCAACCGGCAATTTCGCCTGCGCATTTTCCGTCGTCAGCTTTTCCTGCGTTTCAAATGCTTCCAGCCTTATTATATCAAGTCTGTTTGTATCAACCGTTATAACCTTCCTGTTTTTAATTGCGTAAAATTCCGCCAAAGCGCGGTTAATTTCATCTTCCAAATATATTCCGGATAATTTTAGCATTTTGATTAATTCGCCTGCGGTATTTATATCCGCGGTTAGTTTATGTTTAAATTTCGCTAAAGAGCGCAGCGCGGATTCGGTTTGTTTCATTATATACTTTACAAGCAGCCTGCCGTCCGTACAGACGCGAACGGTAAACCATTTATTTTGGCGGCAAATGTATATTTCTTTTTCGGAAATTTCCACGGTTTTATCCCGGTCTATCTTTTTTTGATAAAATAGCGCGTTTCTAAAAGGCTGCCAGCCTTCCTTGCCCGGTTCGTAAATTAACTCGTTTAGTGAAAAACCCTTTTCCAGCGTCAGTGTGTTAATTCTGTTTATTACAAAATTAAAGGCTTCTTCAATTTCTTCATGTTTTTCTTTTTCGCAGAACGCGGATTTTTTAATATCGTATTTGGAAATGCCGCAAAACTTGCCAAAGAAACCGGCTTTGCCGCATAACGCCTCGGCCGGGAAAAAAGAACTTAGGTTATTTTTGGCTATAAAATCCGCAAACGGCGGTATATCGTAGTATATGTGAAAATCCTTTATCCATTTTAGCAGATATTTATCTATGGATTCGTTATACGGCAAAAAAGCCTTTCGAAACTCCATGAGTTTTGAAAGGGAACTTATTGGGGTTGCTTGCCCAATAATATTAAGCAGCTCGTAAATATAAACGTACGCGTAGGAGAGCGAAGTATTTGTTATTTCCCCGCGCCGCACTTTTGTGCGCCATGTAAAATATGTTCTTAGCTGTTCGTTATTCATCAGGCCGTAATACGGGAAGTACGCCGAAAATGAAGCAAACCCGGTGTAATCGTCCTCAAAATCCTTCATAAAAACAGCCTGCCGGTAAAACACGCGCGACATATCGTTCATAAAGGAAGGTTTGATATAGGTGTCGCGGTACGAGGCCGGGCTTTGCGCACGCAGGTTGCTTTCCCGCGCAATTTGGCGCATTTGGGAGAACACTCTTCTCTTTTCGTCAGAAACGGCATCAATAGGCTGAGGTTCAGCCGCGTTTAAAGCGGGCTTTTCGCTGCCCAGCTCAATTTGCACAAACCTTTGAAGGTTTGCGGCGGGGAAAACGGGTTTAGCGCCGTTAAAAGCACCAAAATTACCCGGCGTTTCGTTTCGGCCGGGTAATTTGTACGGTTCATAATTTTTTTGGTCGTAAGAAGTATTCATAGTATTTTACAAAATTGTGGTTGTAGAATACTCCACCTTAATGCTGAAATCCTTTTGGCGGGTGAGTTTAGCTTTGTTGCCGTCGCCGTCCTCCAAGGACATTTTTTCAAGCTCGTGTTCGTTAAAAAAGTTTACCACCTGAGATTCCACAAAACTCGGCCACTTTGTTTTTGGCGCGTTTTCGGCATTCACAGCCTTATCAATATCCGCTAATACATTACTCATTTTTATCCTCCCTATATTCGGGCACGCTTATTTTTGCTTTACCCAACGTTTATGTAATATCGAAGGTTATTTTAACAGATGAAAAGCCCTGTGTAAACAAGCTTATAAACGCCTTATTCCCGCCGCCTGATACAGCCGCGTGTAGGAGTTTAGCGCGGTCTGCTTATCCGCGTTCGAGAAAACTTCGAAAGGCTCGCCGTAGAACGCTCGTTCAAATAACCCTGTAATTTCCCCAATATTCAGCGCGTATTTTTTAAGCACAGCCGCCGATAAAACGGAAACGGGCACATTTTCTAAGTTTAATTTTTGCCGCGCGATTTTTAAAACCCCTTTGTAGAGCAAAATAATTCCGTTTTTATTTGTGCTGCGCCTTACCTTAAGCCTGAAGAGTTTCTCCCTTACAATGTAAACATAGGTGAAGTATACGCCTGAAAAAAGTACAGCAAACCCGCTTAGAACAGAAAGAATTAAAGGAGTGTTATTTCTAAGCGCCGCGATTACAACATAAAAAAGGCTTCCGTCTCCCATTTCGGAGGCCGCAACCGTAGGGTCGAACGTTACCCAGCCGAAAGGAGCTATAAAAACCTGAACAAAGGCGTGCGCGTTTTTCGCTCTTATAACGTATTGCCCTTGGTCGTTTATTTCGTAGGATGTAAAACCCTCCACATATCTCGCGTCAAGCCCGGACATACGCGCCATTAATGTCATTGCCGTTGCGAACTTCCCGCAGGTTCCTCTTTTGCTGTTAAAAATAAAAGATTCGATATCCTCGCCGGGCACTTGCCTTTCGTACGCAAGGTCGTAAAGGAAGCCGCTTTCGGTAAAAAAGCTCTCCAAAGCTTCAGCTTTTTCAAGGTCGGAATTTTTGCCCTGTGTTATTTCCCGCGCCAAAGCCTTAATACTTTCGGATTCAAAACCTTCCGGGTAATCCACATAGCTTGCGAAATCGGTTTTGCGGTTGTACTCATCAAAGTACAAATTTGCCCATTCGTTTAATTCGCTTTGGCTGCGATAAAAAAAGCTCTCCATCAGGTAATCGTTGCTGTTTTCGTTAAAACCGCGCGCGAGCTCCCGAAGCCTTTCGTCGCTTCTTACCGTTTCGCTGTAATACGTTATTATGTAATTTGAAACAGCCCCGGAGCCGGAGCGAACAAAAATTTCCCCCAAATTGTTTCGAATAACTCTTGTTGAAACAGGCAGGCCGTCGATGTCGATTGTTCGAAGCGGCGCCGGTACGTATGCCATTCTGATGTTTCTTGCGGGAATTACCTCCGCAACCCTTACCTGTTCCGAATTTTCAACAGCTTCGATATCCATATCGGTTTGTTCGGATATATGGCTGAAAAAACCGTCAAAGTTCATGCCCTCAGTTCTCTCTTCCCAGTTAACATAACCTGAGTTTAAATCCCCGTAATCCACAGATAGCCATTTTTCGCCGTCATACCTGCCAAAAACCTGACTTATAAAATAAATTTGTTCGTTTGCATTTACATAAAACAATATCTGTTCAAGATTCTGAGCGCCGTCCGCGCCTCCGGAAGAGTCTGCGTAGCTAAGCAGGCTGGTTATTAGCGGAGATGTGAAGGCAATGCTCCCGTCGTCGCCAAAATCGTTTTCCTGCTGCTTAACGAAAACGCCCGCAAACGAAACCACAAGCAAACATCCGGCTATTGCCGCGATATTTTTATTTACGCTTTTCGTAAAGGTTTTACGCGCGGACGAATCCTCCCTAAAAACCATAAGCAGAAAGAAAAACAGGATTGAAAGCGCGGTATACGGCGGCGGAACCTGCACTAACCTTCTGTCGTTTAATAAATGGGAGGCTACTAATATAAGAAGCAGGAACGGCGGGCGGTAAACCACGCGGGTAAAATAAAAAACGCCGGAAGATGTGAAGAAACAGCAAAAAATAAAGAGCATAAAAAAATAGGCGGAATAAGGAGAATCAGGCTCCGCGGCAAAACCCCACGCCATAAATGAGATGTCGTAGGTTGTTAACGCGTGTAGCATGAAAAAAGCGATAAGCGCTATGGCCGAGGCGGATAAATAGTATTTGACCGATTTTTTATTGTTGCAATATTCGCAAAACCGGAATGTTATGTACGTAAAAAATACCGTGGGAATAATAAGAACAACCTCGTAAGAAGTATACGAGCTTAGGATAATGGTAGCTGTTACCGCGCTAAAGAGTATCGGAATCATAAAAAACAACCCTCCTATACCGCGTAAAAATCGTAAGAGGCTGTTACCGCCCACGAATTTTCGATGTAGCTGTTCGTTTCCTCCGGCCTTACAACGGCAATGTCGCATCCGCTGATTTTCGCCTCTAAAACTGAATTATAAAGCTCATCATCCGGGCAACATGTAAAAACGGTTACAATACCGCCGCATTCTGAAAGAAAGGAAGGTATGCGGCTAATTGCCCGGTTTGTGCCCGAAAATTTATAACTTGAAAACATTCTTTGCAGTTTAACAACGCCGTCCTCGTTTGAGATATCCGCGTCCTGCCAATCGTCTTGATAAAAAAAGAAAACCTTACACGCCATATGCTGATTAACTATTGAAATGAGGTTTGCCAAGACCGCCTCAATTATACGCTCTTCCAAAAGCGCGGCTCTTCTTTGAGAGATTTCCGTAATATCGCCGCGCAGACCCTTATAGTCCAACAAAATGGACATATCGCGGCTTTTTAAATATTCGCTTTCCCTAACCATGTATTTATTCATTTTGGCTAAAAGCTTCCAATTAATTCGCTTAAGAGGATCCCCAGCCACATACGGCCTATGTGTGTAGCCGGGTTGGGCGAAAAGGTTCATTTCTCCGGCCGATTCTTCTTCCCCCTCATCGTTTACGGCTTCGTTTGCGATATACGCGAGTAAATCGTTCTTACCCGGTTCGTTCAGCGCCGGGCTTACACTTATACTTTTGGAAAACAGATTTTGACCGTCCTCATATACGGCTTCAAACAGCCCGAAAAAATCGCGAAAGGTGAGAGAAATTATTCCGAGGCGGGCTTCTCCCCAAATTTCCGCTGTATAGGTTTTTTCAACAATACTTGCCTCCCCCTGCGAAACGGCAAGTTCAATATTGTTTTGCGAATCCGCTTTTAAATTCCAGCCGCCGTACAAACCAACGCTTAAAAACGGAACGGGGAATACGCTGCCGTTTTCTATATTAACCCTTAGCTTTACGTTTTCGCCTTTCGTTACCGCCTCTTTTGACACAGAGACAAAAACGGTGATGTTTTGTGCGCAGGTTTTTGCCGTTACATACGAAACGATTACCACAAAAACAAAAGCCGCCATAAACGACACGCCGAATTTTCTGTTATACGAAACAAGATAAACCGCCGCGAACAAAGCGGTTAAAATGAGGTAAGTTAAGTTCTTTTTAACAAAGCGCAAACTAACGCCGTCGAATATTTTCATTTTATAGCCGCCCTTATAAATGCCCCGTTACTACTGCGGCATAATTGTATAATACTTTCCGGCAAAAGTCAAAAGGGCTTTCGGTGTTAACGTCATTTTTCCATGCTTTATAAAATTATTCCTCCCATTTTATCAGGTTTGGGTTCTCGTCGTTAATTGAAAGGTACTGCGCCATCGAACCGTTTTCCCCGTTTGGGTCAAGCAGCATATAGCGGTTAAATTTTATAATTCTGTCCTCCCGTTTTGCCCAGCCAAAATGTTTAACCCTAAATTCCGAAATCAGGTTGGGAAGCTGGAACACATTATACGGCATACGCCCGCAGTGCTGGCTTGTTTGCGCAAACTCATAGGCAAAATCGCTTTTATACCTGAGCATAAACGGCCTGTAATAATGGTGCGCGCGCCAAAGGTCGTCGTCGCGGTAATGGTCGTCATCCCAAAAATCGTATAGGCGAAATGAAAACAGGTAACAGTCCGGCGTTTGCGTCAGCGTTTTTACCCCATAGGCAAAGCTGTTTTCAAACATTTCATCGGCATCGAGAAACAAAATCCAATCCGGGTTATTTTTTACCGTCTCATCCCACTGCTGACGCCGCAGTTCCCACTCGTTATGAAATTTCGATTCTTCGTTGCGGATTATCCTGTGCGGTATTTCGCGAAGCACGGATTCGCACAAAAGTACCGTGTTGTCGGTACTTGCGTCATCTATTATTACCGCGTCATCTATATATAACCGCGCGGATTCCAAAACTTTTTTTAAATAGCGCTGTTCCTCGTTGCGCACTGTCATTGATAGCCGAAGCATAAAATCACCCTGAAATATTCGGTAATATATTAGTATGTGGTTTTGCCGCAAGCCGTTCGAAGTTTGCGAAAATATTTGCAATGAACCAAAATATTTGCGGATTATACGCATTTCATGCTATAATGCAATGAAATCGGCGGGATTTGCGCATCACAAGCTAAGCGCCGCGGGGAAAACGCCGTGCGCTGTAAGGCTTGCAGCCCAAGGAGGCGCTCTTAATTGTGGAAAACCTAAAGCACGCAAAAACCTTAAAGCATGTAAACCGTACGTTGCACATTTTGTTGTGTTTTTTTATTATAACCTCGTGCGGTTTTATTGGCAGCGCCGATATTCCCGAAGAGGTTATCGACGTACCTGTTATTACCAAGCCGGATACAACCGTTGAAACTGATAGCGCGGGCACAGGCGCCGCGGCTGATACCTCACCGGCGCAGGAAACAAACCAAAATACCGAGGAAGAAACCTTCCACAACACATATACCGTTACCATAGATGTTGACCCTGTCACAAGGAATATCTCCGGTATTACGAAAGTAAAATATAAAAATAAAACAGGCGCTGAAATGAGCGCCGTATATTTTAACCTTAACCTTAACGCGTTTAGGCCCGGCGTTACGCCAAAACCTTTTTTCGTGCAGTCGCAGGATAAGGTTTTTGAAAACGGGACGGATTACGGCGGTATGGATATTATTACGGCAACCGTAAACGGAGCCGCAGCCGAATTTGAGGCGATTGATACAACCTTGAAGCTTAATATGCCAACCGCGCTTTTGCCAAACGAGGAAACGGAAATTGTTTTGCAGTTTGAAGCGTATATCCCAAAAATAAGCCACCGCGCCGGCGCTAACGATTTTGCGATATGGTTTGGCAATTTTCTGCCAACCCTCAGCGTTTACGATGAGTTTGGCTGGCACACAACCTCCTATTACCCCGCGGGGGACCCTTTCTATACGGAAATTGCCAACTACGCGGTAACAATTAACACTCCGCCTAATTACACCGTTGCGGCAACCGGAGTGGAGGAAGTTACCGAAACTGAAACCGTAAAAACCACCAAACTTAACGCGCGGTTAGTAAGGGATTTTGCCTTTGCCATAAGCGACAAATACATTAAAACAACGGTTACCGCCGCGTCCGGTGTGGAGGTAAATTTGTATACATATTCGCCGGATGTGGATACGGCGCGTATTTTGGATACCGCAAGCCGCAGTTTGGATTATTTCAGTTCTCTCATTTCAAATTACCCGTACCGCCAGCTCGACATTGCGGAAACGGGGATGTTTATTTCCGGCGGGATGGAGTATCCGCAATTAATTTTTATGGATTCCGGTTATTTGTATACGGACGCGTCTTTGGAAACAATAACGCATGAAACGGTTCATCAGTGGTTTTATAATATAGTGGGAAATAACCAGGTGAAAGAAGCATGGTTAGATGAAGGGCTCTGCGCAATGGTTCAGGAAAGCTTCAAATACAGCAACGACGAAATTGAAAACCGTATGGCGCAGGAATACGAAAGGCTTAAAGCGGTTTTGCCCGATATTGAAAACAAAGGGCTTTTGTCGGATTTAAGCGTATACGGAACATGGTCTGATTACTACAATATTCAGTATAGGCGCGGCAAGCTTATGTTTTACAGTTTAAGCAAAAAAATGGGCGGCGAGAAGTTTAACGATTTTTTGAAAACCTATTATACAAAATACGCCTACAAAATATCGGGAAGAAAAGAAGTAATTGCAACGGCGGAAGAGGTATACGGCGAACCTTTAACGGATTTTTTTGACGGCTGGATGCAGAATTTCGAATTGCCGCCTTTGTAAAACGCCGGTTTTATAATTAGAACACTTTGAAAGGATTTTTCATATGAAAATCACCCTGGTTTACGGTGCGGTTACCGGTGCGGATTACGGGCTGTTATCAGCGTTAAAATATATCCGCAAAACCTTTGAGGAACTCGGCGAGAGTTTGAGCGACATTAACTTAATCCATGAGGATATCCCGTATTACGACGGCGAAACATCCTCCACAATGAAAAAACTCGTTTCGGTTCTTAAAAATTCGGACGGCATTATTTTTGCCTTTACAACAAACCTGTTCGCGCCTACGGCGTGTATGCAGAATTTTTTTGAATACCTTTCATATAAAACCTTTGGCGAATGCTTGCGGGATAAAAACCTGTTTGTAATAACATCTTCAAGAGCGGGCGGTGAGGCGGACGCGCTCGGCTACGCCGGCAAGCTGATTCGCAGTTTCGGCGGGAACGACGCGGTGCGCCTTGGGCTTACGCAAAACCTGCTTAAGGATTTAGACCAAAACCCGACTATAAGCGAATCAATAGAAAAATACGCGGAGGACTATTACCGCATAATAAGGCAAAACCGAAAATTCATACTTCCTTCGGACGCGTTTTTGGTAAGCGGCAAAACCGAAACGGTATACGACGAGGATTTTGAAACGTTAATGGATTACGACAAAAAGGAAGAAATGAGCTTAGATGAGATAGAGGAAAAATATAAATTCAGCGAATTTACCGAAAAACAGGAAGAGGACATACGCGAGATAACTCAATTTTTCGCGGGAAAATACAAAGAGGATTTAAACATTACGCCTAACAGCAACCACATAAACAACATGGGCGCGATGATAAAAACACCGCCCCCTCCGCGCCTTAAAACCGTACGCCAAATGACACAGTCCCTGGTGCATTACTTCCAGCCGCAGTTATCCGCGGGGCTTACCGCCGTTGTACAGCTTAGCATATTCGGCGGGGAAATTTTCGACGGATACCTGACAATTGTAAATTCGGAATGCGAGTACGCCGAAGGTAACGCGGAAAACCCGGAATTAACAATTATTTGCGACTCCAACATATGGGTTGAAATTTTAAAAGGTAAATTTAGCGCCCAAAAGGCGTTTATGATTGGGCAGCTTAAAGTTAGGGGAAACTTTGTTCTGCTTACAAAATTCGACCAAATCTTCAAACCGCAGACATAGGGCTGCGGTTTTTATTTATGTGTGCCTAATTACTTCAAACCTTTCTATGGAAAAATCCTCGTCGGGTTTAATTCCCGCTTTTTGTTTGGATATTTCTATCTGCTTTTCTACCGTATCAACACCGTCCAAGTTTGGAAGCAGCAAACCCTTCTTGAACTTATTGCGCACAACTATTCCGTATTTTTTTACGTCGAGCTTATCCAATGAATACACCGGTTCAAGCTTTTTTAAAACGTCCACACTGTAGGATAAAAACGGCAGTTCGTCCTCGGTTACGGGTAAAAACCTGCTGTCGCCAACGGCGGAGGATATTGCGTTTGAGAGTATTTCATAGGCGATATTTTCCCTAAGCGGGGAAATTGTACCCACACAGCCGCGCAGGTTGTTCATTTTTTTAATGGAAACAAAAACGCCGGCCGTAGAATTCAGCATTTCCTCGGGTAAACCTTCCGGAAGTTCCGGCACCCGTTCGTTTCGTATATACCCTTCAACGGCGTATCTCGCGAATGAAACGTAGCTGTCCTCGGTTGTTATTTTATCCGCTAGTAAATCAATTTGAGTTTTTAATATTTTCGCGTAAAAATCACGCTGCGAATCCTCTCCCGTTACCTCAAAAGACGCCACAGCGTACCCCACGCCAAAAGGCCCTTCGTAGGAAACAAGCTCTTGCTTTACGCTTTTTTTATTCAAAGCGCCGGCCATAACAAAAAAACCTTTAAGCCCGCATTCTGCGGCGGCCTCGGCAAAATCCTCCGATAAATTAATCAGCTTGTCAAACGCGGCGGTTTTGAAAATTTCCGTTATCTGCGAATCAAACATAGGCCCTTCCATTGAAAAGCCGTAAGGCCCGTCTTGGGTTAGCTTGTGCGACAAATCCCCGCTTGCGATAAATACGGTTTTTTTCCCTGTTTTATCCGAAACGGATGAAATCATCTCGCCAAGTTTATAGTGGCTTAAATAATCCTGCCCGGAAATTGAGATTCTTACCGCCTTAAAATCAAAATCGAACTTACGTAAAAAAAACAGCGGCACCATAACGCCGTGGTCAAGCGCGGCAATTTTTTCCCCCAGTGTTCCGGCGCTTATGCCGGTTTTTTCCGCCTCATGGCATAACGCGTCCACAAATTCGGCATCATATTCCACTTCAAGCTCAACATTTCCCGCGCGGTAAGACGCAAAATTCCCCTGTGCGGTGCACGACGGCGAAATGTGGAAATAATCCACATACATCATTGAATGCGGCGTAACAAAAACAATTGTATCCGGCTTTTTTGCCGCAATTTCTCCGGCTATACGCTCATAGGCGCGTACTGTTTCGGAAATTTCCTTTTCCTGCCCGCGCCCCACTTCCGGAATTATAAGCGGCGGGTGCGGCAATACATAACAGGCTTCAATGGACATAAGCTCCCCTCCATGATAATATTTCTCAATCCCTGCCATTATATAGTATCCATAATATAGTATAATACTATACAAATATTTGTTTTGCAATAACTATTTTATTTAACAAGTGTTCTTTCGTTAAATACTATCGACGCGCCGTTCTCACTGTAAATACGCGGCTTTAACTGCTCAAGAACATAATTGTAAACCTGCGAGTTTTCCATAGTTGCGTTTTGGGCTGCGTTTATATACTTTAGCATATCGGTTTTTGGCTTAGCCTCGTCCGAATGCCCTATGAAAAACGTGTTAAAATCGTACTTATAGGTACGCTTTAGCATTTTAATATATTCCCCAAGCGTTAAGGATTCCTCAAGAAACATCCAGCAATGGTCGTTCGCCGAATCCGAATCGAGTAAAACCTTCTTTTCTTTAATTAAAACCCCGATAGAACCCGCCGTATGCGCAGGCATTTCAATAATCTCCACCGTTAAAGAACCCAAGTCAAGCTTTTGCGATGTGTCTAACGCCTTAACGCTGCCCGCGCCCGCTTTGGCAAATTCATCAGCGTCGAAGCTTTCGGGGAATACGAAATTCTCCTCCTCGAAGGATTTTATAATACCCTTTCGAAACGGCGGCGAGGTATGTAATTTGCAAAGCTTGAAATCCTTTTCGTGCAAAAATACTTCGTTAAACTGGTAAGCGCCGTTAGCGTGGTCAGCATGAGCGTGCCCCAAAATAACCGTAACGGGTTTATCGGTTATTTTTTTAATAACGGCGGGTAAATCCACCATTCCGTTACCCGTATCAAACAAAACCGCGCGTTTTTCCCCTACTATAAGGTAGCAAAAAACATTGGTTAAATCCTTAATGCTGTAGAGATAGGGATAAATTTTTCTTACTTTACCGTTCAAAATTACCGCCTCCTTTGGTATTGTTATCGGCTAAAAACTCCGTAAGCGTATTAAAAAGTTTATCAGTATCTATGGGTTTTGCCAGATGCGAATTCATGCCGGCATCTTTTGCCGCCTCAATATCTTCCTTATAAGCGTTTGCGGTCATAGCCACAATGGGAATTTTTTCGGCATCGGCGCGTTTAAGGTTTCGTATTGCCTTTGTTGCCTCGTAGCCGTCCATAACCGGCATTTGTATATCCATCAAAATAAGGTGGAAATATCCCTCCGGCGATTTTTCAAAAATTGAAACGGCTTCCTCTCCGTTTACAGCTTCGGTTGTTTCAATTTCGCAAGGAGATAACAGCTCGGTCATAAGGAAGCGGTTAACTTCAACATCCTCCGCCAAAAGCAGCCTTTTGCCGGGGAAACTTGCGGCGCAAACGCCCTCCGGCGGTTCGTATTCCGGCATTTTACCCTTTTGCATAGTAACCGTAAAATGAAACTTCGTACCCTTACCCGGTTCGCTTTCCGCTTTTATTTCGCCGCCCAACATTTTTATATAGGTTTGGCTTATGGAAAGCCCAAGCCCGGTACCGCCGTAGAGCTGCGCGATTTTCGCGTTTGCCTGCTCAAACGGTACGAACAGGTTTTTCATTTGCTCCTGTGTCATGCCTATTCCGGTATCCGTAACGGAAAACGTAATGGTAACGTCGGTTTCGGATTCGCGCGTTGTTTCGCCCCTAAGCGTAATTTCCCCGCCTTTGCCGGTAAATTTTACGGCGTTACTTAAAAGGTTTATCAAAACCTGGTTAAGGCGCAGTTTATCCCCTATTACTATAAGGTCTTTCAGGTTATTGGCATCGGAAATAAAGCGGATTTCCTTTTCGTCGCATCTGTTTGTTATCATGCCCACAACTTCCATAAACGCGTCCATTTCCCTAAACGGTTCGTTTATAAGCGTAAGCTTGCCGGATTCTATTTTCGACATATCAAGAACATCGTTTAATATACCCATCAAATGCTTCGATGAGGCAATAATTTGCTCGATGTAAGAACTTGCTTTTTCGGTGTTCGTTATTGAGTTTTTCGCAAGCAGCGACATACCTATAACGGCGTTTAGCGGCGTTCTTATTTCGTGGCTCATACGCGCCAAAAATGCGCCCTTCGCTTCCGACGCTATTTTTGCCTCTTCGGTTTGCCTGGCAAGTTCACGGCTTAAATTGTTGGTTCGGTTATACATTGTGAAAAAAATCAAAGTTGCGGCTAAAAGCACGAAAATAACCATTATTAAAAACAGCGCCTGCTGGCTGGCAAATTTGAGGGAATAGTCAAAAGTCCGGCTTTCCCATTTGGACGCAATTTCCGCCGTATCTATATATTCCTGCGCTTTATCTATAACAGAGGCAAGAATAGCCTCGTTTTTGTTATAGCCAAAGAGCGAGTCCCCGGGCCAGTTAAAATCCACGTTTATTTTGTAACCGGGTTTTTCCCGGTAATTAAGCTGAGTTAATAAAATATGCCCGGATGCCATAAGAAGGTCTATTTCGCCGCGCTCCAAAGCGTCCAAAGCGGTGTTATGCGTTTCGTAGCTTATGGAATCGGTATCGTCCGGGAACCAATCGTAATACATATCTTCGTATCCGGTTTGGGCTATAGTGCCAACCCGCGTCCTATTTACCTGAAAAATTTTCAAATCCGGAAAACTTTCCTTTGAAATAAGCGCGTAATTTGACGAAGCATACGCCTCGTTAGACCACAGAAACTGCCCCGCGCGCGCATCCGAATACAGTAGCTGCGACACAACTGAAATTTCGCCGGAACGAAGTTTTTCCATAATTTCCGCCCATGTTGTATCCTCTGTGGTTTTAATGCTGAATTCCACGTCCAAAAGCCCGGCGATTTCCCACAAAACATCCTTTGCAATGCCCTGAAAATCCCCCTCGTTCCTGTTGAAAAAACTTATTGGGTAATTGTCCTGTTCAAGAGCTAAATTTATTTTTTTTCCGGTGGTTTTTAAATGATTTATGTACTGATCCTCCTCGGCTGTTAAGGAACTTTGGAGCTTGAACTTTGCGTATTCATAATCAGTTTGTTCGTACATTTCGTAGAGCGTGTCTATCCCGCCCGCTAAAAGATACTTATCCACAACGGATATAATTGGCGCAAGCTCCGCTCGTGCGGTAGACATGGATACGGGGTTATATATAAGAGAGAACATCTCGTGCGATTTTATGCCTTTGTAAGGCGAAAAATCAGGGTCGCCGACAGTTTCGGCAATTATTGCGTCAACCTCGCCGTTATAAAGCATGTTAACCAAATCCTCCGTGCTTGAACCCGGCACAGCCTCAAACGATATTTGATAGGAAGATTTAATTTCGTCCGCGGTTATTGTTCCCGCGAATGTGCCAATCCTCAGCCCTTCCAAATCCGCCTCCCGCGTTATCTCGCGCCTGCTGTCTAAATGATGAATGCTGATTGAACGCTCCGCAATGGTGCGCGACATGCAGTAGATTTCCCGGCGTTCGTCCGTGGAAGTAAGATCCCCCAAAAAATCCAACTTTTGCGCGTCAAAATCCCGCATAATTTCTGACCATGTTGTGTAGTATACGGGCGTAAACTGAGTTTCAAAAATAGATGAGAGATGCTCGCAGAAAGAATAGACAAACCCTCGAAAACTGCCGTCTGAAAGCATATACGCCTCGCTTTGAAGCGTGTGGCCGTAGGTAAAGGAGCCGCACGTTTGCTTTAAAGCCTCTACGGCGCTAATTTCTTCCTCGGTTATTCCGGGAATGTCTTTGTAAGTAGTTATATTAATTCGTTGAGATATATGCTCAGGCGCCGCGCCCGCAGCAGAATTAGATGCGCCCGTATTTAGCGCCAAAACCGGGGCAAAAAGTAAACAAATAACAATGGCACACGCAAAAAATCGCTTCATGGCAATCTTCCTAACTGAAGTCTCGGCATCGGTAAGTTCAATTAATTATAGCTTCACGGCGAAATTGCGTCAATTAGATTATGGAGAGAATTGCCTCGGCGCATTTAATTCCGTCCGCCGCAGACGATACTATGCCTCCCGCGTGCCCGCACCCTTCGCCGCACGGATAAACGCCCAATATATTCGAACACAGATTATCGCCGCGTAAAACCGAAACTGGAGACGAACTCCTTGTTTCTATACCGGTAAGAACGGCGTCGTTTTGCGCAAAACCGCGAAGCTTTTCATCCATTTTAAGAATTGCCTCGCCAATATTATCCAGGAATTTTTCATTAAAAAAATCATACATATTTACCGGCGTAACCCCCGGTTTGAAGCTTGGCGTAACACCCCCGAAGGATTCGGTTTTAACTTTATTTAAAAAATCCCCAAATTTTTGTGCGGGCGCAAAATAATTTCCGCCTCCCGCTTTAAACGCCGCTTTTTCAAATTCGCGCTGAAAAGCTATTCCCGACAATGGGGAATTGCCGCCAAAATCATCAGGCGTAACAGAAATTAAAACCGCCGAATTAGAATTTTCGGCGCTGCGTAAATAGCGGCTCATACCGTTTACCGCTAAATATCCCGCCTCCGAAACAGAGGGAACCACAAACCCGCCGGGACACATGCAAAAGGTATACGCTCCCCTGCCGTTTGAAAGTTTTACCGCAAGCTTATAATCCGCAGCGGGAAGCTGTTTATGGAACCGTCCGTACTGAAGCTGGTTTATAAATTCGCGCTTGTGTTCAAAACGCATTCCCACGGAAAAGCTTTTTGGCTTCATAGAAATTCCCGTATCATGAAGCATTTGCAAAGTGTCGCGCGCGCTGTGGCCTATTGCCAAAACAACGGCATCCGTTTCAAGAAAATATTCACTGTTGGCGTTTTTTACCCAAACTCCTGAAACGGCGGTTTGTTTGCTTGGCAGCACAACGGTTTCAATTCTATCCAGCCTATTAAAAAAGCGAACCTCTCCGCCTGACCTTTCAATTTCCCCGCGCATATTTTTAACCGTTTTCGCGAGGTAATCCGTTCCGATATGAGGCTTCGACTCGTATAAAATTTCCGGCGGCGCTCCAAATGCAGCAAATGTTTGTAAAATGTACGGGATTCTTTTATCGTTTGTTGCGCAGGTAAGCTTGCCGTCGGAAAAAGTGCCCGCGCCGCCTTCGCCGAAAAGGACATTGGAATTTTCGTTAAACAAACCCGCCGAAAGGAAATTTGAAATATCTTTTAGCCGCGTATCGGCATCCGCTCCGCGTTCTAAAACTATTGGGGCGCAGCCGGCCTTCGAAAGTTCCAGTGCGCAAAAAAGCCCGGCAGGGCCGCTGCCTGCAATTACAGGGCGGTGTTTTAGCGCGGGTTTTGCCTTCGCCGACGCCTCAAATGCGCTTACGCAGCCATTTTCTGCGGGTTTTGTTTTACCCGCCGCAAACGGACTGTTGAAATTATCCTGCGCTATCCTGGTAACGTTCGGCAGTTTAATATACCTATCTTCGTTAGCTGTATTTAGCGAAACGCTGTAAACATAGCGAATATCGCGCTTATCCCGCGCGTCTATAGATTTTTTTCTGATATGAAAATTTTTGAAATTTTTAATGTCCGCCTTAAGCAGTTTGGATATTTTTATTTTGATATCCTCTTCTGTGTGCTCAATTTTCATTTTTATGTTGGATACTATTATCATAAATAAACCCCTCGCAAAAACCTTGACATTACAATTAATAAACTTATAATACAAATGTTGAAGTAATTTGCAGTTTACCACAGCGGAATTTTCGCTTCAAGGCATAAAAGAAAAATAAGTTATGCAAGTTGTTTTTCGTTAATTGCCAAGCCAAGCGGACGCGCATATCAAAAATTTATTCTGGAGGGATTTGTTTTGGGCAAGAATTTTTTATACGGTCAGTCAGGAGGGCCAACTTCTGTAATAAACGCGAGTTTCTACGGAACAATTAAAAAAGCTTACGAAATCGGCAGCGGCAAAGTGTACGGAATGATAAACGGTATCGAGGGCTTTTTAAAAGGCAAGGAAATGGACATGCAGGATTTTTATAAAAGCGGCGAGTATGAGCTTTTAAAAAACACTCCGGCATCGTATTTGGGTACGTGCAGGTTTAAACTGCCCAACGATATTAACGACCCTGTGTTTGAGGAAATTTTCAAAAGGTTTGAAAAACTCGATATCGGGTATGTGTTTTATAACGGCGGGAACGATTCAATGGATACAACCGATAAACTGAGCCGTTACGCGGCAAAAATCGGTTCCGATATTAAAGTTATTGGTATTCCCAAAACTATAGATAACGACCTGATTCTTACAGACCATACCCCCGGCTTCGGTTCGGCGGCTAAATTCGTTGCATCCACAATACGCGAGGTTGTGCTTGATACCAGGGTATACGATAAAAGCGCGGTAACCGTGGTTGAAATAATGGGCAGGCACGCGGGCTGGCTTGCTGCTTCGGCGGTTTTGGCGCGTAAATACAGCGAGGATAACCCAAGCCTTATATATGTGCCGGAGGTTGTTTTCAGCTATGAAAAATTCGAATCGGACATCGCCAAAAAGCTTGAGAAAAGTAAAGCGGTTGTAGTTGCGCTTTCCGAAGGCGTGGCATTTGCCGACGGCAGGCTTATATGCGAGGACGAAACCACACAGGTGGACAGCTTCGGGCATAAGAGCTTAAGCGGTAGCGGCCAAATTCTGTGCGACTTTATAAACAAAAGGTTTAACATTAAACCAAGGCAAATAGAGTTTAGCTTAATTCAGCGCGCCGCAGCGAAAAACGCGTCCTTAACCGATGTTAACGAAGCAATTTTAGCGGGCGAATGCGCGGTAGAAGCCGCCGTGAAGGGCGAAACCGCAAAGATGGTAGCGTTTAAAAGAGTTTCCGATTCGCCGTACAAAATGGAATGTACGCTGGTACCGGCGGCGGATGTGTGCAATTACGAGAAAAATATTCCGCTGGAATGGATAGACGCCACGAATTCGGACATAAAAGACGAGTATATTAAATACGCAACACCGCTCATTGAGGGCGAGCCGGAACTTAAATATGAAAATGGTTTGCCGGTGTTTGCCTACAGAAAATAAATTTGTTTGTTTAAACCCCCTTTCGGATTTATGTATCCGAAAAGGGGGTTTTTAGTTAGCGTGAGAAGTAACCGAAAAGTTGCCTATGCGAGAAAAATCTGCTATAATGCGCTAAAAATTAATTGCGGGTAAACGCAAAATATTACCGGAAAGGAAAATTGCCATGGGAGATATAACCCTCACGTTCGCAGAGGATAGCACCGCCGAAAACACCGCCGCCGCTAAAGGAGGAACCTCCTTAAACCTGAGCACCGGGCAGATGGAGAATAATTCGCTTACGCTTTCAAGCCTTAACGAAGCGGAGCAGCAGTCCGTAAAGGATTTTGTTAAGCAAATTAATATTGAGGACAGTAACGCCGTTGTAGCCTACGGGTCGTCCGCGCAAAAAAAGATTGCGGATTTTTCCGATACGGTTCTTAAAAACGTTAGGTCAAGGGATCTTGGCGAGGCCGGGCAGCTTTTATCCGGCTTGGTTGTGGAAATTCAAAATTTCGATTCCATAGGCGAGGAAAAGAAGGGTATATTCGCTCTTATGGCAAACGCTAAAAAAACTGTGGATAAAATGGTTGCATCTTATTCAAAGGTAGAGGTTAACGTTGAAAAAATTACCGAATCTCTTGAACACCACAGGCGTCAGCTTTTAAAGGATATTGCCATTTACGATTCTATGTTCGAAAACAACTACAACTATTTTAAAGAACTTAATATGTACATAATTGCGGGAAAAGAAAAACTCCGCGAGGTTGAAGAGGTTACAATTCCGCAGCTTAGGGCAAAAGCGGAAAGCTCTAACGACGAGATTGACGCGCAAAAGCTTAACGACGTTTTAAACGCGCAAAACCGTTTCGAGAAAAAAATCCACGACCTGCTTTTAAGCCGCACAATATCGCTTCAAATGGCGCCTCAAATCAGGCTTGTGCAAAACAACAACTCCCAGCTTGTGGACAAAATTCAATCCACAATAGTTAATTCCATACCGCTGTGGAAAAACCAAATAGTTATTGCCCTTGGGCTTGCTCACTCCAAACAGGCGCTTGAAACTCAAAAGCAGGTTACGAGCATGACCAACGAACTGCTTAAGAAAAACAGCGAAATGCTAAAAGCCGGGTCTATCGAAATTGCGAGGGAATCGGAAAAGGGTATTGTGGAAATTGAAACCGTTCAAAAAACAAATAAGGATTTAATTGAAACAATTAAAACCGTTTTGGAAATTCAGCAAAAGGGAAGCGAAGCGCGGCACGCGGCGGAAATTGAGCTTGGCAAAATTGAGGATGAGTTAAAGCAGGCGCTGATTGAAACAAAGCGTAAGTAAATAGCAAAGCTTTGCGTTTGAAAGCGCCGGTAAAGAGCAAAAATCCGCGTTCGAAAAGGCCGGTATAAACATGAAAGTGAAACTATGAACTTAAAAAACGAAATTGAAAAATTCGCTGAGTTAAACGGCTGTATCGCCGGAATTTGCCGGGCTGATAAGTTTGACGGCGGCGTTTTTGAAATGCTGCAAAACACCGTTACGCCGTTTGTAAAATACAGTGCCGAGCAAAGAACAAACCCAAAGCTTGCAATGGAAAACGCTGAAAGTATAATAGTTGCGGGGCTAAGTTACAACAAAAAAGTACCTTCATACGCAGGCGAATTTTCCGCCGAAGCTCTGCCCGGCAGCGTTTTGCGCGGAAAATTCTCGCTTTCGGCTTGCGGGGCGGATTATCACATTACCGTTAAAGCGTTGCTGCTTAACTTGGCGCGGCATTTGTCCCGGTTTACAACTTTCGATTATAAAATTTTTGTGGATACCGGCCCCCTTATAGAACGCGAAATTTTATACCGCTGCGGGCTTTGTTGGCGCGGCAAAAATTTCAGCGCTGTCTCAAACGATATAGGTTCAATGTTTAACTGCGGCTATATGCTAACAAACCTTAAATTCGGTTTTCCCGAAACAGCGCAAAACCCGCAAACCTCCGAAATTAATTCGCGCTGCGGAAACTGCCGTCTTTGCGTTAAAGCCTGCCCAACCGGCGCTTTAACCGAAAACAGTTTTAACTATGAAAAGTGCGTTTCTTACCTTACGCAAAAAAAAGGCTCCCTTACTGAAAAAGAGGAGTCTCTTTTGGGTGTTAATCTTTACGGGTGCGATATATGCCAGCTTGTGTGCCCGTATAACAAGGGGAAGGAAACCGGCGAAGTAACAGATGCGGACGAAATTTATCCGCGTCTCAGGGATATTTTGGCGCTTACCAAAAAGGAATTTACCGAAAAATATTCGCAGTCCGTTTTTTATTATAAGGGTCTGGGCATTTTGAAGCGAAACGCCGAAATTGCGTTAAGGAATTTAAATAAGAGCGAAACACCGTAATTTTCGCCTGCGGCATAACCAAGGAGGTTTTATGGGATATTGGAACACGCGGGGGCTTAGAGGCTCCACGCTTGAGGAAATGGTTAACCTGACAAATGAGGCGTACAGGGAAAAACAGCTTGCGCTTATTCAAAAAATACCCACGCCTATTACACCGGTGGAACTTAACGCGAAAAAGCGAACAATCAGCCTCGCTTATTTTGAGCAAAAAAGCACCGTGGATTATATTGGCTGCGTGCAAGGTATACCCGTATGTTTCGACGCTAAGGAAACGTCGCGTAAAAGCCTTCCGCTCCAAAACATACACCACCATCAGATTCGGTTTATGCAGGATTTTCATAATCAGAAGGGCTTGGCCTTTTTTTTGGTGTATTTTAAAACCGCCGGGGAGTATTTTTACCTGCCTTTTGAAACGTTCAAGGATTACTGGAATAAATCCCAAAAAGGCGAACGAAAATCCGTACCTTATGAAGCCTTTGACAAAAAGCTTCAAATAAGGAGTAAGGGTAAATTTTTTTTGCACTATTTAGAGGCAATGGATACGTACCTGCAAAACCTTAAAAAAGATTAAAACGTTCCGTTTACCGAAGAAAACAGCACAGCCAAATCCTCGTTCGTAACCGGCCTAAACCAATCGTAACCTAAATTGCCGAAAAGCCCGAGGGTTTTAATTTTCCGCGCGTAGGGCAGAGCCCACTGCGGAAGATCGGTAAAAGTATCGCCCTCGGCATCCTCGTTAACGGCGGTTTTAGAATCCGGCTGCGCGTTTGTATCCGTTTTTGCGTTTGTATCCGCTAAGTTCTGCGTATCCGCCGCGTCCGGGTACAATTTGGAAAGCATTATTCCAAGCTGCAATAAATTAACGGTATCGTCCGGCATAAAGTATCCGTTTTCATAGCCGCTTACAAGGTTATTGGAGGCGGCTGTTTTTATTTGCTCGCTGTAGGGTGTGGAGCTAAATACGTCCGCAAATGTTTTAAATGTGCCCTTCGGCGTTAAATCGAATGCCTGCACAAAAAACGCGCACGCTTCCGCTCTTGTTATAGCGCCTTTTCCCGTATCGGAATTAAAATAAATATAGTTTAAGGTGCGTACTATATTGGGGTTGTTGCGCATACGGTAACCGTCGGCGTATATTTTGTACACGCCCGGAGTGTTAAGCGGAATTTCCGCGTGCCCCTTATTGTTTGTCTGCACTATTTTGCGCGTTTTGCCCGGCTCGGTTATGTTTACCTTAACGCCCGAAAGGAACTGCGTTGTTTCGCCGGATACCCACTCGCCGTTATCCTCGTACCAAATTACCGCCTTTGAGGCGGCGCCGAACACCAAGTTTAAACCCGACTTCGTATAGCTGAAATCCGTCATAATTTTAGTGTCCGATATATGACCGTAGTAAATAATTACGTCGTCGCCGCGAACAATTTCCTCGTTTAAAATACTGGGCGATTGCACAACTTTTCCGCCGCGCAGTATATACCCCTGCCAGCAATCGTAAACCGTAAAAACGTTATTTTCAACGTCGCCAACGCTGCGTATTTCGCTGCCGTCCGCGTTTAAAATTACGCTGAGGTTATTTGCGGAACACAGTTTTAAAAGAGCCTCACGCACCGAAGATGCCTCAACCATTCCCCTGACAATTGTTTTATTATAACTTTCTATCGAAATTCTTACGGGAGAGGCATAAACCGATAAAGCCGTTACAATTGAAAACGAGCTGAATATCAACAAAAATATTATAAACTTTTTCATAAAGCAAAACCTCCTGTTAGAAAAAACGACGCAGTATTTTATTTGAAAACAAACGGGACAATCTCAATGTATTGTAGCAAAAATTTACATATGGCGCAAATTAATTATACAAAAGCGTTTTGTGAGCTTAGCAACTTAAAACCTTCACTTATTATTTGCCGAAGTGAGGGAAAAATACCAAAAAACGCAGTTATCCACAGTTCACCTGTTGATAACTGCGTTTTTCTGTGGATAACTATGTTGATAAACCCCAAAAGCTCTGTGCACAATTTTTTTCCGAACCGGATTTTCTTTTAAACAAGCCTTTAAAATTTTACGAAATTTTTAAACAACCCGTAAAAAGTTATCAACACAGACATTATGTATACAAACATAGGCTCATGTCAAGAATTAATTCGAAATGTATGTTTTACAGAACCCTTAGGAGGTGACACAGTGAAGAAATTTTTAAAGAAATTCCTATACGTAACGCTGCTTTTTGCGCTTGCGGGCGCGGCGGCATTTATAAGCTACAGTTATTTTGGCGGAAAAACCGAAACAGGGCCGCGAAACATCGGCAGTTTTGTGCAAAACTTTCCGGAAAACGCGGCAATAACAACCCAGCCGTATGTAAACGAGCAGCCCGAAGAGGATATTGCCGAGCTACGGATAAAGGCAACAACAAAAGTAATTTATGAATATATTTACCCGGATAACATTCCGGTACAAAGCGAGGAAAAGTTTACACAGCTTCTAATCGGCCTTAACCGCGAAGAATTAACGGAAATTTATTACGGCTGGGACATAGCGGAATTTACGGAGGAAAACGTTATTTTGCGCAAAAAAATTGAAGAGGGCAGCGAAAGATATATTATAGGGGAAAAGGACGGCTTTGTGGCGGTTTTTTACGATACGGCGCAAAAACGCGGCAATGTAAAGGAAATTACCAAAGCATCGGTATCCTCATTTTCACCGGATGAGCAAATAAGGCTAAGTGAGGGGATTTATGTTACCGGGCGCAATAACTTAGCACGGATACTTGAGGATTACGGAAGTTAAAACCCCGAAAAAAAAAGGAACTCCGAAAAAAAGGAACCCCGAAAAAAAAGGAATTCCGAAAAAAAGGAACTCGAAAAAAAAGGAACCCCCTGGCGGAGGTTCTTTTTTTTTTGATATGTTAATTCCGAAAACAAATTCTACTGCTCGTTTTTTACAAGTGAATAGCCGGCCATTTCAGCCATCTTGGTAATAGAGGTAACAGAAACTTTTTTACCTTTATACTCGATCAAATTGTCCATCTCGCCGGTAAAAATGTCTGCGGGCTCGTACTTTTTCAAAACTATACGCTCATTATCCGTGAAAATTTCAAGCGCGTCTTTTTCGTTAATTCCTAAAACTTTACGCAGTTCAATTGGAATAACGATTCTTCCCAACTCATCAACACGTCTGACAATTCCTGTTGATTTCATACTTAACCTCCTTTTTTTTGTGACATATACACGAAAAACATACATTAAATTACATTAATTTAGTACGTTTAAACATTTTAGCATCTCTTACATAATTAGTCAATACATTTCGCAAAAACAATTTTTTGCCTCTTTTCTCTCACAAAAGGATATTATACAGAAAATTTCGATAAAATTTTACTTTTCGCGTGTCAATATATTTGTTCTTTAAAAATTCCAAACGCATAAATATATAAAGAAATCTGCAAATTTCTTGGCTTGGCTTGGCTTGGCGTTAGCTTACTGTTGAAATATGTGAAAATTATTAACTTATAACTTGCGGGATGATTAAATGTTAAACTATATTTGGGGAATTATGATTTTGCTTGCGGTAGTTGTTGCCTCCTTTACCGGAAAAATGCCGGATATCACAAATTCCGCGCTTGAATCCGCGCAGGACGCGGTGGCGTTATGCGTAAAAATGACGGGTATCGTTGCTATGTGGACAGGGCTTATGAAGATTGCCGAAAAGGCGGGTTTGGTTGAGGCGCTTTCTAAAAAACTATCCCCCGTAATGAAATTTCTCTTTCCGGATTTACACAGCGGCAGCAAAGCCGCAAAACATATTTCCACAAATTTTATAGCAAATATTCTCGGCATTGGCTGGGCGGCAACTCCCGCCGGGCTAAAGGCAATGGAGGAGCTGCAAAAAACCAACCCCGACAAAACTACGGCAAGCAGAAATATGTGTATGTTTTTAATTATAAATATGTCAAGCCTGCAAATTGTCTCGGTAAACATTGTAGCTTACCGCGCCCAGTATAATTCGGTAAACCCGTCCGAAATTATAGGCCCCGGGCTTGTAACAACGCTTGTTTCCACACTTACCGCCGTTATAGCGGCAAAAATATTTGAGAAGGTGCGTTTTAAGTGAAATTTATGCTTTTAATTTCCGAGCTTATTATTCCGCTTAGTTTTGTGGGTATAATCGGCTACGGGTACATAAAAAAGGTAAACGTTTATGAGGAATTCATAGAAGGAGCCAAGGATGGCTTTAAAACGGTTATCGGAATAATGCCTACTTTAATTGGGCTTATGGTTGGTGTGGGAATGCTTCGCGCCTCCGGCTTTTTAGACCTTTTGGCAAATTTTTTATCTCCCCTTACGGATTTAATAAGCTTCCCGAAGGAGGCGGTGGCGCTTACCCTTATGCGTTTGGTATCGTCATCCGCCTCAACGGGGCTTTTAATTGATATTTTTAAAACTTACGGCCCCGACTCGTTTATCGGGCGGTTTGTTTCAATAATGATGAGCTGTACCGAAACCATTTTGTATACTATGAGCGTGTATTTTATGAGCGTAAAAATCACAAAAACCAAATATACGCTGGCCGGTGCGCTTATCAGCAATTTTGCCGGAATTATTGCCGCGCTTTGGATTACGCGCGCTTTGTTCGGGTAAAAGCAATTTGCCCGGATATTATCCGTTTATTTTTTTGTGCGCGTTATCAAGCACAATTTTTACATAGTCCTTATTTGCGGCTTGCGTTCCGTTTAAAACGTTAAGCCAATAATTTTTATCCGTAAGAATGCCGTCGGCTATCGCGTTATCCACTGTTATTTCCTCCGGTGTTTTTACGTCTGCCGGGTTAATTGTTCCCATCTCATTCACCACCTTAATTAATGTGTCCGCGTAATTGGCGTTGCCGGGGCACCAGCTCTTTGAAAGCGTTTCCACTGTTTTTCCCGTTCCGTACAGCGAAGCGAAGTGGCGCGGGTCTGTGGTATTCGCTCTTGGGTACCCCGCAGCGCCGCCGTAGAGCGCAATATGGTCTAAATGCGCGTTAACGCCGTCTGTCCAGTTGGCAAATTTCTGGCTGTCGTTTTTGTCCGTATCGCTGCCTCCGTTTGCGGTTTTCATTCCGCAAGGGTTACAAAAACTCTCGTCCAAAAGCCCGCCGAATTTCCCGTAACTTGTTTCAAACGCGGATTGCGCGTAAGCAATCTGCGGGTTAACTGCGCCGTGTGCGCCCGCGTTTTCCCAATAAATTTGGGCAAGGCTGACAAATGTATCCGTAGAGCCTTTGCCTTTTGCCCACGCCTGAGCCGCGGAAAGGGTTGCCGCAGCGGAGCTTAAAACCGGAGTGTCAAGCCCGGGAGTTTTTGCGGCTGCGGCGGGCGCGTTTGGGGATGCGCCCGCCGGCGGCGCGGTTGTTGCAGCAGGCGCGGTTGGCGCTGCGCTCGTGCTTGCCGCCGTTTGGCTCAGAGCTTTTGCAACATCCGCCCTAAAGGTATCCATACTTTTCCCGAATTTGGGGAACCAGTGCATAACGTCGCTGTGGTTGGTTGCAAGCCCAAGCGTATACCCCTCACTATGGCATATAAGGGAGGGTTTTTCCGGCTTAATGTTGTACTGCTTGCATAAATAGGCGCAAAGCTGAACAGCTTCGTTGTACACGGACATGAAGTAATTTTTGTCCGTTAAGGCGTCCTCGCATATTTCAAACCCTATGTGCGTATCGTTCGCTTTGCCGCCGCAGTGCCAGCCGCGCATATTCCAAGGAAGGGTTTGATACGTTGCAATCGATCCGTCTTTAAGCTTGCCTATAAAACCGTGAACGCATACCTGCCGCCCGTCAGGCTTGGGCTGGTTCCAGTAATTGCCTGCGGTATTTACGCCAAGCAAACCGTCGTCCGGCCCCACGTAACGTTTAAGCGAAGGGTTATTGGCACCTGTGGAATGTACCATAATTCCCGCAGGTGTTATTATTTTGCCGGTTACATAGCAATCATTTTTTGTGAGTAAAAGCTTGTGCAGATTCATAATATCCTCCATTCTGTTTTGTTGATGGTTGTACAACCTCATTACCATTACTATGAAAATGTTCTGTAAAATGTGAAAATTCCTACAAATTTATTATCGAAATTTGCGGGAGTATTCTTAATGTTCATTTAAAACATAGATTTAAGGAAAATAACGTTCACAAAACACAACAATAATAAACAATAATAAACAAGATAAGCCAACTATTTAACTTGAGTATAGAAAATAACTTCTTTATTATATAGTTAATAGATTTAATTGATAATAATTTTCAACAAAACTTCAAAACCACTTTGCAAAGGGGAGGATACGGATGAAAAAGAAAACTGTTTTAAAACGACTCAGAAATAACAAAGGTGTGGCGTTGGCAGCGGTAATAATGGTTTTGTTGGTAGTTTCGGTTTTTAGCATTATGGTTATCTACGTCTCTTCGAGCGATGTTAGGCTTAACATGATTGATGAGCGTAATTCCGAAAACTACTATATTGCGTGGTCTGCCGCAAATGTTGTAGCCGATGAACTTAAAAAAGCCGCGGAGGAAAACAAAGACAAGTTTAACGAGCTGTTATCTACAAATGCGGATAACAAATTTCTTCCGAAAACAAACGAGACTTTTATCCACAACGTAGAATTTGCTTTGTACTCAACGAAATATAACGCACAAGTTGCCATTAAAAAAACTAAGCAAAAAACAAGCGGCAATATTGTAGAGAATTATTTTTACATTGTAGGGAATTACAACGATGCAAAAGCTTATATAAGTATGCGCATTGATGTTGAAAAAGCGCCGCCTAAAGCAAGCGCCGGCAGCGGTTTTGTGGTTCAAAACGGCGGTTGGTATAATGACGTTTACGGCGACGGGCTTGGTTCGCACATTACAAAAGGCGAATCTAATTACACCTCAAAGCCGAGTCAGAAAAATGGCGTCACAGTGGTAGGAGCGGTACACGCCGATGGCGCTTTGTATAATTCAAGCGATGTAACCTTCACCTGGCCAACGGATGATAATCAAATTCCATACACAAATGACGCAGGTCATACTATTTACTTAAAGCTTCCGGAAAATTACCGCGAACCTGCCTTTAACGTACAACCGAGCGCAATTTTAAACGACAGCGATTTCGGACAGGTTTTAAACGCAATAAGATACTGGAATAGGGAAGGCTACACAAGTGAAAAAATAATGATGCTGCTGACAGAGGATAATACCTCCGCACGGTATTTTACAAGCGATGAATGCAAGGCGGCGGGCATAAACGAAATGGGTTTTGATAACGGCTCGCCAATAGTATCGCTATTGCAAAATCATCCAAAAATTGTAGAGGATATTATTAACGAAGAAAAAGACAGGGAAGCGGCAAGCAAAAAAGGCATGTCACTTGAGCAGTACAGAGCCGCTTCTATGCAAGAGGATATTGAAATTTCCAATAAAACAGGTTTGACGGATGAAGAAAAGGCTAATTTTCACAGAGATTATCCGGTAAGTTTGGGCATCCCCCGTTTGGATGTGGAAATTCCGAAAAACTCCAGCAGGTTAAATTCGGTGTCGCCGGGTGATTATAAAGCTACCGAAACTTATACTTTCGACAGGAAAGACGCAAACGGCATAACAGAAACCGTTAAAGGGATTACGGTTTATGTAAATTTATTGAGGCACTCAACTACCTTAACCCATGATTGCAAAACTTCAAACTGCTCTGTTGTACACCCGTGCGAAAACTATTATAACCCGAACAGTTATGGGCAATGGTCATATACAAGGGATGTTGAACACTTTGAGAAAATAGTGCAAACCATATTAGACGATCCCGACCCTAAAGCTGATAAGGATATAAAGGATTATGACGAGGTAACGATAGTATTTACAGGCGAATATGTGTATAACGCGGCGGACAACAAATGGTATTCGTTTAACGGAAAAACATATAACTGGGGAGGCGCGGATTATTTTGCAACAAATACATCGGAGAACCCCAAGGCGGTGGATATAGCTTTTCAAATTAAGCAGGAAGGAACGGTTACAGTACCTTCCGGTAAGAACTTAATTCTTGCCTTCGACCAAGTTGGAGGGGATTTTAGATGGGAGGGTACAAACGGAAGCTTATATAAAAACGCGGATACCAACCCGAACGATTTTGCGTCGGTTAGTTTTGTAATTAACCAAATAAAAGACTCCGCGCCGGAAGGCGAGGGTGCTTATAAGAGCGCGCCGGTTGTGGAGGATTACATGAACTCTATAAGCAAAGCTTCGAACGCGCGTTTTAATTTCAGAATGTTCTCGGAAAATGGCAAAACAAATATTAACTGCCCAATTCATATTTTTGCTCCGGACGGCAGCGTTATAAGCCCGGGCGATAAAACGATGACCAGTGTTTTTTACGGTTCCATTTATGCCAATCACGTTGGAATAAACAATTTAACTTTAAGTTATGTTCCTTCCGAAAAAAATCAGTTAGTTAACGAAAGCGGTACCGAAAACAAGCCGTTCAAGGCAAAAGAGATTAAAATGAACTGGGTGAGAGGGGGCGAATACAATGTTGATTTTGAAGATGAATAAACTAAGTAACAACAAAGGCATGACATTGACGGAAATTGTTGTGGCATTTGTTTTGTTTATGATTATTGTTACCTTTTTCGCGTACTTTTTTGTAACTTCAATGAGGTGGACGGCTAAATCAAATAAGGATACAACAACTGTGGCTGTTGCAAGGCTATTTACTGATACCGCAATGGTTTCGGAGGTAGACGATTATGGGACATTTGGCAAGAATTTAATTATAACAAATAGCGATTTTAAGGCTACGGATCGTATGGTTGAAACAAAAATTATATGGCGCAAGGACGAAAACGTGTATACCCCAACCAAGCGTACGCTTCAAAACACAACCGTATGGGCTGGTATGGACAGCAATCAGGAAATACTTCCGAATGACGGCGGAGGGTACACTAAAGGACGAGGTGTTGCATTCAGGGTATTTTTAATACCGTAAACTAAGGAAGGAGTGAACGCATGAATATTAAAAAGCTTTTCGCCGCAAAAAAGGGTTTTACGTTGGTTGAAATGGTTATTGTATTAGTGGTTTTTGGAATGCTTATTGCCGGGGCGTTCAGCTTTTTTCTCTTCGCCATAAAATCTACCCAGGATATTTCCGAAACGTCGCACGCGCAAAGCGAACTTCGCAATATGCTTTTATATATTCAAAGTGAGGCAAGAACCGCGAAAAAAGTCATGATTACTGATGGATTACCATCGCTTCAGAAGTTTGAGGATAACTGGGAATTAGGAACGCTTATTTTTTATGAAAGAAACACGGGAGGTAAAAAAACTCTTTCCGTTCTAAAGTATGATACGCCCAGTGGCGGTTCACCTACACTGAAGCTTACAGCGGTAAAAGAGTTTGATTATATTGATAATTTTGAAGTGTTATTTACAACGAGCGCTCTTGCAAACACGGAAGATTTAGACACTGACTCGGATTCCGATTCTGATTCTGACACGGATACGGATTCTGATGCCGACAAGGAAATGCAAGGAGATTATGTAATGACGGTTATACTTAACGTAGAGAGTAACGGACACATTATGGACACTGTTTTAAGAGATTCGTTTTATTTAAGCAATTTGAAGGCAAATTCCGAAAAGCTCAAATGCGAAGATATATATGGCAACGAAATAGAAGAAGGGAAATTTTTGATATTAACCCCAGCCGTAATATTTGAAGATATGTCGTCTGAGTCTGAGTAACGGCGCACGTACCGGTTCACAAACAAATAAAGCAAAGTTCTGTGCCGGGGGAGGAAATGACGTTCCATCTCCCGGCAGGAGTTTCATCCTGCGCCGTTGTTATGCGCTCCTTGATTTAAATTGCAAACGCGATTATTTATCTATTCTAACCTGCATGCCGCGCGGATGCGGCACGAATCGACATAAAACCAATTCGGTTTTCACTAATGCCTTGTCTATATGTTGCGCGTTAATCCCGTTTTTCATCCTTTACGAACGTTTTCGGCGAATAATAATGAAGCCGAAGATGCTCTGCATCATCAAAAAATATTATAATAGGCAGAAATACCACTTGCGAAAAAGAACAAAACGAACTTAAGTGCTTTTTCGTTTTTTTCGCCCAATCCGAAGAAACGCAAATTGCAGAAGCCGCAAATCCGTCGTAATTAAAGGAAAAAACAAAATGACATTAAGGTGAATCGCAAAAAAAATAGAAAATAGACTTTCGGAATTTCTATCATTCTATCATTCTATTTTCCATATTTTAGCTTTGGAAGGTATAAGTCAGCAATATAAAGAGCGGGCAATATTTACGCCAAAGCATTACTCCCACACACCACTTTCTCTCTTGACTTCTCCTTGCCGTAAATATAATATAAGCACAACGGCCACTGCTTATTTCTGCGGCAAAATAGCGTCGGCACCGCCTGGGGGGGAAGCCGCCGCGCTGCCGCTCCTTATCCTAAGGGGGGAACGTTTATGTTTTCAAAGAGTGACAAAAGCAAATGGATATTTTTTTTATTTGTATTGGCGGGCGTAGTTTTCGGCGGGTTTATAGGCAACACTTTGGGTGATACGCCTTATTTTAGCTGGCTTAATTACGGAAGCTCTTTTGGCTTGCCTCAGCCGTTTGTTCTGGATTTGCAAATAATTACGCTTACATTCGGTTTTACCGTAAAATTTACGATAGCCGGAATACTTGGCATTGTGCTTGCTGTTTTAATTTACAGAAAAATTTAAAATTAAAGCCAAAAGCTGCGGACGGCCGCAGGAAACCTTAATTTGAAAGGATTCGTCAATGAAAAAAACAGCGCTTACAGATGCGCCGCATAAAAGCACCGCGCCCGAAAATATAAAACCCTCGTACGAAAATACAAAGCCCGGAAAAATAATTTTAGCTTCCGAATCCCCAAGGCGGCGCGAAATTTTAGAAAAGGCCGGTGTAGAGTTCGAAGTTATGCCGAGTTATATCGACGAAACCTTCCCGGATGGCTTAAAACCGAGCGAAGCGGTTATTTTTGTTGCGCAAAAAAAAGCCGAATTCGTTTTGAAAGCTTTAAGTGAAGCTTCAAACTCGGATAACTGCCTTATTATAGCCGCCGATACAATTGTTGTACTTGAGGAAAAAGTTATAGGCAAGCCTGCGGATGAAACCGATGCCTTTAACATACTAAAGAGTATTCAAGGGCGTTCGCACAGTGTGTTTACCGGCGTCAGCTTAATTAATACGAAGCAGGACGGCGCTTCGGAAAACATTTTATCGGGGAAAGCAGAATCGCTGCGCCGCAAAATTACGCAAAAGAGCTTTGCGGTTAAAACAGGCGTAACGCTTAAACCCATGACGGATACCGATATTGCAAAATACATTAAAACCGGAGAACCTATGGATAAGGCGGGCGCGTACGCGGTGCAAGGGCGCGGTTGCGTTTTTGTGGAGCGTATTAACGGGGATTTTTATAACGTAATGGGGCTTCCGGTATCGCGGCTTTATTCGGAAATTAAGGAAATGGGAATTGCAATTTGAAGTTTTCGGCTTTGAAAGAAATGAGATTAACAATTTAAAATTTTGCGCTTTTTGAATGAAGTGTTAAAATTTGCAAATAATAGATGCGTACATAGAGGGGATATTTATTAATGAGGGAAATTCCTTCCGATAAAATAACGGAATTGGTGGAAAAGCTTTGCATAGACGCGAACATAAACCTGCGCGGCGATATTGCCCGCTCTTTTGAAGGCGCTTATAACAGGGAAAAAACCGATACCGCGAAAAGTATCATCGGTCAGCTTATAGAAAACGCGAAAATTGCGCGGGAAGAAAAAATCCCGGTTTGTCAGGATACCGGAATGGCGGTAATTTTTGCGGAAATTGGACAGGATGTTCATATAACCGGCGGGGATTTAGCTGCCGCCATAAATGAGGGCGTAAGGCGCGGGTACCGAAACGGGTATTTGCGAAAATCAGTAGTTGCCGACCCTATAGAGAGAATAAACACGGCGGATAATACGCCGGCTGTTATTTATTTCAGCATCGTTCCCGGAAACGAGGTAAAAATTACCGCCGCGCCAAAGGGTTTCGGAAGCGAAAATAAAAGCGCGGTAAAAATGCTTATTCCATCCGACGGCATAGAGGGCGTTAAAAAGTTTGTAACGGATACCGTGCGTTTGGCGGGTTCGGATGCTTGCCCGCCGTTAATTGTGGGCGTGGGTGTGGGCGGCACGATGGATTACGCCGCGCTTTTGGCAAAACAAGCCTTAAAACGTGAAATTGAAAGCCGAAACGAAAATCCGTTTTGGGCGGAAACAGAACTTGAATTATTGCGGGATATAAACTCACTTAATATAGGCCCGGCGGGTTTTGGCGGGGAAACAACGGCTCTTAAGGTAAATATAGAAACGTACCCAACGCATATTGCGGCTCTTCCGGTTGCGGTTAATATTGGCTGCCATGCAACGCGGCACTCACAGGGGGTTTTATAATGTCGGCAGGGAAAATTATTACCGCTGCGTTTAGCGATGAAACTATCAGGGAACTTAAAGCCGGTGATTCCGTATTTATTAACGGCACAATTTACACCGGGCGCGACGCCGCTCACAAAAGAATGTTTGAAGCATGTTTGAATAATGAAAAGCCGCCGTTCGAATTCAGCGGTTCGGCAATTTATTACGCCGGTCCTTCTCCCGCGCCGCCGGGGCGTGTTATAGGCTCTATTGGGCCAACTACAAGTTCGCGTATGGATAAGTATTCGCCGCTTCTAATTTCCCGTTCGCTCAAGGTAATGATAGGCAAGGGGAAACGAGGGCCGGAAGTTATAGAGGCAATAAAAAAGTACGGCGGGCTGTACCTTTCGGCAACGGGCGGCGCGGCGGCGCTGCTTTCGCGGTGCGTTAAAGCCGCGAAAATAATAGCCTATGAGGATTTGGGCACGGAAGCTGTAAGAGAGCTTCAAGTGTTTATGTTTCCGGCTATTGTTGCAATTGATGCAAATGGTAATGTATTCCCGTCTTTTTGCTGAAATTTTTCTATTTACCGATTGCATATTCCGTCAATATGAACTATACTGTAATTGGTTCCACGCAGTAATAAAAGAGGTGTGCGCGTTAATATGAAAATAATCAATATTTTCAAGTCAACCAAACAGCAAATGTTAGTCGTTGCGTCTTTCGCCGTAATGACTGTTGTTTGCTGTTTATACGTTAACGCAATTGTTAAAGAGCAAAGCCGCGCCAACAACGAAAGTTCTATTTATGTTGCGGAGCTTGAAATTCAAAACTGGCTTTCAAACGCGGAAACCGCCCTTAACGACATTATTATTTTGGCGGAGGAAGCATACGCGGCGGAAGGTTCGGCGGCTAACGTTGAACAGGCGCTTACCCAATGGGATATAAAAACAGAAAGTAACACCGATACCATCAAAACCATAACGGCTGTATACGGCGCAATTGGCGGCGAGTACGTAGACGGCGACCTTTGGGACCCTGATACGGAGTACGATTTTTATTCAAGGCCGTGGTATGCGGGCGCGAAAAGCGAAAGAGGACATGTTAGTTATACCGATATTTACACCAGCTATTTCAGCGAGCGCCCGGTTATATCCATCTCAAAAGAGTTTTATGCCGCAGACGGACAGGCTATAGGCGTTTTAGCCGTTGATTTGGACATCGACTATATTCTTGAATATGTAAATACGCTTAACATTTCCTCCAACGGCTACGGTTTGCTTTTAAACAGGGATTTGGAAGTTTTGGCGCACCACAACTCTGAAATGTTGGGAAGGAGCTTTTTCGAGTTTACCGGTTCTGACAGGGTTTACAGTGAACTTCAATCCAAAGGTTACGTTACCGAAAACCGTATTATAAACTACCGCGGTCAGCAGTGTGTTGTGTATATGCGCCGTCTTTTTAACGAGTGGTGCCTTGCGATAATTACGCCGCGCGGCAGTTATTTTCGAAATGTTTATACAATAACAGTTTTAATGTCGGCTTTGGCTGTGGGCCTTTCCGTGATTCTATGCTATGTTTTAACGCGTTTGGCAAAACAGAGGGACCGCTCGGAGTTGGAAAGCCTTTCAAAAACCACGTTCCTTGCGCGTATAAGCCATGAAATACGAACGCCGATGAATACCATTGCGGGTATGAACGAACTTATTCTAAGGAAGGATATCGCCCCCGACGTATACGAAAACGCGATAAACATCAAACACGCAAGCGACAGCCTGCTTTCCATAATTAACGACCTGCTCGATTATTCCAAGCTGGAATCCGGAAACCTTGATATTGCCGGCAGCAGCTATCTTTTCGCGTCCCTAATCAACGATGTAATAAGCATTATAAGAATGCGCCTTACGGATAAGCCCGTTCACTTTATCGCCAATGTGGATTCATCCATTCCTTACGAACTTATTGGCGACGAAGCGCGGCTTAGGCAAGTTTTGCTGAATTTGCTCTCTAACGCGGTAAAATACACAAGCAAAGGCTGTATTTCAATTACGGCTTGCGCGGAAGTTGACGAGGCAAAGGGAGAATGCAATTTAATATTCGAAATTTCGGACAGCGGCATAGGCATTAAGGAAGAATACCAGGGAAAAATTTTCGGCAACTACGTTAACCCGGATATTGATTCATCTGTGGTAATTCACGGCGCGGGTTTGGGGCTTGCAATAACAAAAAGCCTGTGCGACGCTATGGGCGGCAGCGTTTCGGTTTACAGCAAATACGGCGAGGGCAGCACCTTTACCGTTACAATACCGCAAAAGGTTAGTAATTTTCAGGCTTTTGCCCAAATCTCAGAGCCCGAAAATAAGGACACCTTGGTTTACGAGCCTATTTCCGTTTACGCCAACTCCGTTGTGTGCTCTATAGACAATTTGGGAATAAGCGCAACTTTGGCAACCGACGAATCCATGTTTTACAATGAGTTAAGGCAAAACAAATACAAATACGTTTTTGTTTCATATAAAGTGTTCGAAATAGCAAAGGATATTTTAATGCGCCTTATGCTTGACGCAACGCTTGTCGTACTTACGGATTATAAAGAAACCGTTGTTATACCTGATGCTAAGGTTATAGCAATGCCCGCGCACACGCTTTCAATTGCGGACGTATTTAACGACAAATCGCAGTCCTACGCGTATAACCGCGCCAAGGAGGTAACATACGTAAGCTTTATTGCTCCAAGCGCGCGCATACTTATTGTGGACGATATTAAAACTAACCTTCAGGTTGCCGAGGGGCTTCTTTCCCCGTATAAAATGATTGTTGAAACAGCTATGAGCGGGGCGCAGGCAATTGAAATGTGCAGGGAAAACAATTACGACATCGTATTTATGGACCACATGATGCCGGAGATGGACGGAATTGAGGCAACACACCGCATACGCGCGCTTGACGACGGCAGCGGTTCTCATAAACAAATTCCCATTATCGCCCTTACCGCAAACGCAATGGCGGGAATGAAGGAAAAATTTATTCAAAACGGTATGGACGATTTTATACCCAAACCTATTGAAGTTTCCAAGCTTAACGCTATTTTGGAAACATGGATTCCGCGCGGCATGAGGCGCGAATACGTTGCGGACGAGGCAGACGAGGCGGCGGCCGGGGCGGAAAAAGAAATTATTATTTCGGGGCTTGATACCAAAAAAGGTATGGTTATGACCGGCGGCTCTTGGAAAAATTACATTAAAACCCTAACCATTTATTATTATGACGCCAAACAAAGGATAGAGCAAATTGGTAAAATGTTAGAGGAAGGGAACGTAACGGCGTATACAACCGCTGTTCACGCTCTTAAAAGCGCATCCGGTTCCATAGGAGCGTCAAATGTTTCGCAAATGGCGGCGGCGCTTGAGGACGCGGCAAAATCCGGCAACATGCTCTACGTTGGGGAGCATAACGAGGAGTTTGTGCGCCTGCTTAAAACCCTTACCGATTCCCTTGAAAAGGTTGTGCTCGGCGAAGAGCAGGAGCGAAACGCAGCGGAGGAAAACAACATTCCGTTCCTGTACGACGCGTTATGCAACCTAAGAAAAGCCCTCGACGAAATGGACATGGGCGAAATAGACGATAACATGGCAAAGCTTGATTCAAAGGATTGGGAAAAAGAAATAAGCGCGATGATAGAAAATATTTCACAAAACGTTCTGCTTTTTGAATACGACAGCGCTAAAGATATTATCAATGAAATTATAGATAAATATATTGAGTGAGGTATTTAAATGGATACGAAACGTATTGAGTCATTTACTCTGAATAAGCGCAAATTTGTTTATTTCGATTTCAGCAGGATAATGTCGAACGACGATATGCTTGAAATGACAACATCGGCTAAGGCTTACATGCAAAAAACAGATCCCGAATCCGCCGTGTACGCTATAATAAACGTGGATTCCGCTATCGCGGATTCCAAAACAAAGGCCATCCTTACGGACTGGCTTGAGTTTAATTCGAAGTACGTGCTTCACGCGGCGATAATTAATTTGGACGGTACAAGAAAAATTATGTACAATTCCATATTAAAATCGCTTGGGTTAAAAAATATAAAATATTTCCCCACGCGGCAGCTTGCGGTGGATTATTTGTCCGAAGCATAGGGGAGCGTTAATTTTGGCTTGGCTTGGCTTGTCTTGGCTTGGCAAGTAAGCAAAAAAAATTTAGGAGGAGATTCCAATGATACGTTTTATTGCAGGTTTAAAAGGCGTTGGAAAAACGAAAAGACTTATTAAAATGGTAAACGATTCCGTCAAAACCACAGACGGGCACATTGTTTTTATTGATGACGACAGGCGTCACATTTACGACCTTCATTACGAGATAAGGTTTGTTGAAACGGGCAGTTTCCCTCTTTCAAACTACAGGGAATTTGTAGGTTTTGTTTGCGGCATACTCTCTCAGGATTCCGATATTAAAGAGATTTATGTTGATGGGCTTACAAATATTATTAAGTTTTTAGACAGCGAGAGTTTAATTAAATTAGTAAAGAAGTTAGAGCAGCTTTCTCAGGAAAATTGCGTGGATTTTATCGTAAGCATTAATTACGACACGAATTCACTGCCGCAAGAGGTTACGGCTCTGGTAATATAGGCTTAAAATATTAGGTGCGCGGAAGGTCTTACCTTGTAAGGCTTTCCGCTTTTTTCATTTCTTAAAACCTTACAAATACTTGACTAAATACAGGTTCAAGTATAGAATTACATTTATTTTAGCATTTACGAATCGAGCTGATTAAATGTTTTCGTTCAACAGCCGCACCAATTTATTGGAGCGAAGCGAGTTAAATTATCCCTTGCAGGATGTCACCGAACCCAACCTTTACAGGAATATCTACAGCTATGAAGAAATCCCCAAAATTGCGTTTAACCACCGAATAGTTCCTATAGACATGCCGGACGAAATTTGGATTACCGATACAACGTTCCGCGACGGTCAGCAATCGCGCGAGCCTTATAAATCGGAGCAGATTGTGCATTTATACAAGCTTCTTAACAAGCTTTCCGGGCCGCAGGGCGTTATAAGGCAAAGCGAGTTTTTTTTGTATACGAAAAAAGATTTAGACGCGGCGGTTAAATGCCTGGAACTTGGGTACGAATTTCCGGAGGTAACAACGTGGATTCGCGCCTCGAAGAAGGATTTTGAAATGGTAAAATCCATTGGCATAAAAGAAACGGGTATTCTTGTTAGCTGTTCGGATTACCATATTTTCTATAAGCTTAACATGTCGCGAAGGCAAGCGGTAGACCATTACATTGCTATAGTTCGCCAGTGCATAGAAAGCGGAGTAAAACCGCGCTGCCATTTAGAGGATATAACAAGGGCGGATTTTTACGGCTTTGTTGTTCCTTTCGCGAACGAACTTATGAAACTTGCGTTAGAGACGGGCGTGCCGGTTAAAATACGCGCGTGCGATACTATGGGCTACGGCGTAACCTTCCCCGGCAGCGTTTTGCCGCGCAGCGTGCAGGGAATAATTCACGGTTTGTATCACCACGCCCATGTTCCGCACGAAATGCTTGAATGGCACGGGCATAACGATTTTTACCGCGCGGTTATTAACGCGTCCTACGCTTGGCTTTACGGGGCAAGCGGCGTTAACTGCTCCCTTTTGGGAATAGGCGAACGCACGGGCAACACGCCGCTTGAGGCTATGGTTGTGGAATACGCGCAGCTTAGAGGAACGCTAAACGGGATGGATACCACCGTAATTTCCGAAATTGCGGATTATTTCAGGAAGGAATTAAAATACGATATCCCCCCCATGACGCCGTTTGTAGGAGAAAACTTTAACGTAACCAGAGCCGGCATACACGCGGACGGAATTCTCAAAAACGAGGAAATATACAATATTTTCGATACGGACAAACTGCTTAAACGCCCGGTTAAAATTTCGGTATCAAATACGTCGGGGCTTGCGGGAGTTGCGCACTGGATGAATTCGTTTTACTCCCTTTCGGGGGATAGCGCACTGGATAAAAAGCACCCGGCGGTTGAAAAGGTTAAAAGCTGGGTTGACGAGCAGTACGACGGAGGGCGCGTTACCGTTATATCGGACTACGAACTGGCGAAGGTATCCGAACGGATTATGAAAGAAGAGGGATTAATTGCTTAAGCGTTAATTGCGGAAATTGCGTTAAATTATAACTACATAATAAGGAAAGGATAATTTATATGTCTGAGTTAAACGCCGCGAAGGAAAAATTCGCAAAAATAATTGAAAGCCAGCTATTAAGAATAGAGCGCATGAAACAGCAAAAGGATTTTTTGGATTTTAAGGCTTTGCCCAAAATAATTATAGGCGTGGTTGGCGGGGACGGAATAGGCCCGGCGATAACATCACAGGCGCAGCGCGTTTTGGAATTTCTTTTGAAGGACGAAATTCAGCGCGGCAGGGCGGAATTTCGCGTAATACAGGGGCTGACGATTGAAAACCGCGTAAAGGCAAACAAAGCTATTCCGGACGATGTACTTACCGAGCTTAAAGAGTGCCACGTAATACTTAAAGGCCCCACAACCACACCGCGCAAGGGCGACAGGTGGCCGAACGTTGAAAGCGCAAACGTGGCAATGCGCAAAGAGCTTGACCTCTTCGCGAACGTTCGCCCGGTAAGCGTTCCGGAAAAGGGCATAGACTGGACATTTTTCAGGGAAAACACAGAAGGCTCCTACGTGGTTGGCAGCAGCGGTTTTGACGTAAACGAGGATTTGGCGGTGGATTTTACAATTACCACAACCGAGGGATGCGAGCGGATAGCGCGAGCCGCGTTCGAATTTGCCAAAAATTCCGGCAAAACAAGAGTTACCGCCGTAACAAAGGCGAACGTAATTAAAACCACCGACGGCAAGTTTTTAAATATCTGTTCGCAAATAGCCAAGGAATATCCTGAAATTCAGTTTGACGACTGGTATATAGACATTATGACCGCGAAACTTGTGGACGAAAAGCGACGCAGTGATTTTCAGGTTTTTGTTCTTCCAAACCTCTACGGCGATATTTTAACCGACGAAGCGGCGGAATTTCAGGGCGGAGTTGGACCCGCGGGCAGCGCAAATTTGGGAAAACGCTATTCAATGTTTGAGGCAATCCACGGCAGCGCGCCAAGAATGGTGGACGAGGGCAGGGATAAATTCGCGGACCCTTGCAGTATAATACGCGCGGGCGCGATGCTTCTTAACCATATCGGCTATACGGCCGAGGCGCAAAAGCTTTACAAGGCGCTTGATATTTGCACCGTTACCGAGAAAAAGCTTGTTATAACCGGCAGGGATACCGGAGCCACATCCGCCGAATTTGCGGATTATATTATGGAAACACTTAAACGCATTACAGAATAAAACGCAAAAAAACGCTAAGGCAAAATAATATCCGGCGCAGGGGTAAGCAATTGCCGAAAACAGCGTGTATAAAAGGTGGGTTTGTATGGAGAGGTTTGCGGGCGGTGTTATCCGCCACAGAAAGGCTGTAATTGTAATGTTCCTGGCGGCGGCTGTAATTTGCGCCGTACTGGCTTTGGCGGTTTCGGTTAATTTTAACATTGTGGATTATTTGCCTTCGGAAACTCAATCCACCAAAGCCATAAATATTATGACGGAAGAATTTACTCAGCCACTGCCGAACGCAAGTGTGGAAATTAGAGGCGTTTCCATTCAAGAAGCGGTGGATTATAAGCGAAAGCTAATGAGTTTGGAACATGTTAAGGAAGTTATATGGTTGGACGACACCCTTGATATTACAAAACCTCTTGAAATGGAGGATCCGGAGGCGGTAGAGGCTTTTTATAAAGACGGGAACGCTCTGTTTTCGGTGGTAATAACCAAGGATTACGAAAAAGAGGGCGTTTCGGAAATTCGTACCCTTGTTGGGTACGCGGGAACCGTATCCGGCGAGGCCGCGGATATGGAGTTTATTCAAAGGGCTACAAGCTCCGAGGTTTTAAACGCCTTTATAATTCTTATGCCGCTTATTATTTTAATTTTAATCGTCTCCACAACTTCGTGGATTGAACCGCTTCTGTTTTTGGCGGCTATCGGAATGTCGGTTATTATTAATATGGGCACAAACGCTTTTGCGCCGAATGTCAGCTTTTTAACAAATTCGGTAACGCCGATATTGCAGCTTGCCGTTTCGCTGGATTACGCCATTTTTCTTCTGCACTCGTTCGGCGCGCGCAGAAAAGGCGGCGTAACGGTGGAAGAGGCAATGCTCGGCGCAATAAAGGAAAGCTTTTCAACCGTTGCGGCAAGCGCGTCCACAACGCTTTTCGGGTTTATGGCGCTGCTTTTTATGGCATTTAAAATAGGCCCGGATTTGGGGCTTAGTTTGGGCAAAGGAATTGTGTTCAGCTTCGTTTCGGTTATGGTGTTTTTACCCGCGCTTACGGTAATTGTGTATAAGCTTATTGATAAAACCCGGCACCGCGAGTTCATGCCCGCGTTTTCAAACGTTAACAATGTTCTCAGAAGGCTTGCGATTCCCGCAGTTGTAATTGTGGTTGTAATTATTGTGCCTTGCTTTTTGGGGCAGTCGCGCACGGATTTTCTCTACGGCTACCAGTCTGCGGCGGCAAGCCTTAAAGAGGGAGAGGAGAATTCGCAGCAAAGCTCGTTCGAAAACTCCACGGTTATGGTGCTGCTTGTTCCGCGCGGCGATGTTATAAAGGAAGAAAATTTATCAAACGATATTCTTAGCCTGCCGCATGTAACATCGGTAGTATCATACGCGAGTGCGGTTGGCAGCGCAATTCCTTCGGAATTTTTGGATACTTCGGTTACGGAGCAGTTTTATTCCGAAAACTACGCGCGTATTCTCGTTTATACGGATACTCCCACCGAGGGCGCCGAAGCGTTTGCGGCGGTAGAGGCAATAAATTCCGCGGCGGCGGGCTATTATCCTACAGGTGTGTACTCCGCCGGTTCGTCGGCAAACCTCTACGATATGAAAACCGTTGTGCAAAACGATAACCGCATAACAAACCTTATTGCGATTGTTTCAATATTGGCGGTGCTTCTTATAACGTTTAAATCCATCAGCCTGCCGGTGTTTTTAATTTTAACCATAGAAACCGCCATTTGGGTTAACCTTTCAATTCCGTATTTTACGGGGCTTTCAATAAACTATATCGGTTATTTGGTGCTAAATACTGTTCAGCTTGGCGCAACGGTGGATTACGCCATACTGCTTACCGTAACCTATATGCGAAACCGGCAAAGTATGCAAAAGAAGGAAGCAATACACGCGGCGCTTGGAACGAGCTTCCGCTCAATTTTAGTTTCCGGGGCAACTCTTTCAACGGCGGGCTTTACCTTGGCGGGAACATCGTCTAACCCGCTTATTGCGGATATAGGGCTTTTGCTTGGGCGCGGAACGTTGCTGTCTATGGTTATGGTTGTGGTGTTCCTTCCCGCAATGCTCACTATTTTTGATAAGTTTATCGGCAAAACAACTTATAAGTCGAATTTTATTTAGGAGCGCTTTCGTAGCTGTCCGGCAGGGGTTGTAGAGGGCTTCGGCGCAAAAATTGCCCGCGCTTTCGTAGCTGTTCGGCAGGGGTTGCAGAGGGCTTCGGCGCAAAAATTGCCCGCGCTTTCGTAGCTGTTCGGCAGGGGTTGTAGAGGGCTTCGGCGCAAATTATATCGCACAGCAATGTGCCACCTGACGCTTCAGAACATTTTTGAGCGCACCAAGTTAAAATAAAGGGTCTATTTTTGCGGTTGCGCTCAAAAATATTCTTCTCGCTGCTCTGGTGAACCAATTTTCGCCAACAAGTTGTTCGCAGAGATTAAGTTTTGCGACGGCGAAAATCGTTTCCCCGCCGCGTGGCACAATCATGCTGTGCAATATAATTTACGCCGAAGCCATCAGCATGTTCTTTGCAGGCGGCAGGGTTTGTGCGGAATTTGAACGTTGCCGATTAATCGTATGAGCGGAAATTGCGGGCGGTGCATCCAGAAATTCCAAGAGCGTCACTTTGCATTTCTCGACGTGCCTTAGTATAATTTGGCGGTACAATTAATCCGGCGGCGCAAATGTGCCGTACGAGGCAAGCGCATTGCGGCGCAAATATGCCTTACGTAGCAAACGCATTGCGACATAAATATGCCTTACGCAGCAAACGCATTGCGACATAAATATGCCTTACGTAGCAAACGCATTGCGGCGCAATTATGCCTTACGTAGCAAACGCATTGCGGCGCAAGTATGCCTTACGCAGCAAACGCATTGCGGCGCAATTATGCCTTACACGCAGCAAAAGCATAGCGGCGCAAATAAGTTTGCAAATAATGACGCAATCGCAAATTTTCGCTGCTTCAACTTGCGATTGCGCGGGGCTTTTGGCACACACCTGTTGCCTGAAAAGAACACACCGGGCTTTGCGCACAACCATGTTTCCTGCGAAGAGCACGCTGTCCTTTGCGCACAACCATGTTTCCTGCGAAGAGCACGCTGTCCTTTGCGCACAACCATGTTTCCTGCGAAGAACATGCCGGCGGGGCTTCGGCGTGAGTTATATTGCACAGCATGATTGTGCCACGCGGCGGGGAAACGATTTTCGTCGCCGCAAAACTTAATCTCTGCGAACAACTTGTTGGCGAAAATTGGTTCACCAGAGCAGCGAGAAGAATATTTTTGAGCGCACCCGCAAAAATAAACCCCTTAACTAACTTTGGTGCGCTCAAAAATGTTCTGAAGCGTCAGGTGGCACATTGCTGTGCGATATAATTTGCGCCGAAGCCCCTCTATACCCCCCCTTGCCGGACAGCCTGCAAAAGTGCGGGTAAAGAAAGCGCCGCATTATTATTCTGATGCATTGCGATGCATTTATTTCTTTAGATAGTGTGAAGCTGAATTGGCTTCATGCCGATTTGTGCCGAGTCTGCGCGGCATGTAGGTTAGTGTGTGAACAGTAACTTTTGTTGTTTATGAAAGCCGGCTAAAACCGTTTCAGTTTTCATGAATATAACGTACCTAAATATTATACAATGCCTTAGTAACTAAATGGCAAGGGAGGTAAATATGAAAAATTCAGAAAGATTCATCGCAAAAAAATTATTTGCGCCAAAAACTTTTGCGGCAGCTTTAATTTTATTGTCGCTTTTATTTAACGCTCTGCCGGTTGGCGCGGAAGGGCCTGATACAAACGCCGCAAATCCAAACACAAATTCCGCGAAACAAAGCGCAAACCCCGCGCCGCCAAACACAAACGCTGAAATTGCGGAAAAGGACGAGGTTGTTTACGCACGCCTTTCGGGAAACGGATCTGCGCAAAATGTGTATGTGGTTAACCACTTTACGCTTTCGCAAACGGGCAAATTTACGGATTACGGGGATTATTCCAAAGCTGTTAATTTAACGGACTTGCAGAGCGTAGGTTTAAGCGGCGGCGAAGTTTCCGTTCAAACCGCAAGCGATAATTTTTATTATCAGGGGTACTTAAACAATACAAATTTACCTTGGATTTATAACATTAGCTACAAAATTGACGGCGCGGAATATTCCGCCGAGGATGTTGCGGGCAAAACCGGCAAACTTGAAATAAACCTTACTTCCGAAAAAAACGCCGGTATCGCGGGCGATGTTTTTTATAACAATTACATGCAGCAAATTTCGGTAACGCTTAACACCGAAAAGTGCAAAAATATAACAGCCGATGGCGCAACGCTTGCAGGAGCCGGAAAAAACCGGATGCTTGCTTTTACGGTGCTTCCCAAAACCAACGCGGCAATTACCGTAACCGCCGATGTAACGGATTTTGAAATGGCGGGAATAGATATAACCGTTATGCCGTTTTCAATGACAATCGAAATGCCGGATACAGGCGAAATGCTCGGCGAATTTGATAAGCTTACAGACGGCATAGACGAACTTAACAGCGGCGTTATTGAGCTTCAAAACGGCGCAAACGAAATTGCAAACGGAGCGGAGCAGCTTAAAACCGGTTCGGGGGAATTTAACGACGGCTTAAACCGGCTTAACGCAAACTCAACCCAGCTAACGGCATCTTCCGCGCAAATACGCGACGCGCTTACGCAAATATCGCAGGCAAGCGCCATGCTTGCGCCGCTTGCTCAGGCAGACCCTCAAATGGGCGCGGTTATAACCGGAATAACCGAAGGCTTGGCGGAGCTATCCGGAAATTATTCGGCTTTTCACAGCGGGCTTTCTCAGTATACGGGCGGAGTTTCGGGGCTGGCTTCCGGTTACGGCGAAATAGATACCGGCATAACCTCGCTTGCGGACGGCTTAACCGAATTTAACGAGGGTATCGGCACTTTGGCGGAGGGAACCGGGCAGCTTGCGGAGGAAACCAAAGGCATACCGGAGCAAATTGAAACCGAAATAGACAGTTTAATGAGCGATTATACCGGCGGGGAATTTGAAATAACGTCCTTTACCTCGCCGCAGAATAAAGGTGTAAAATTCGTGCAGTTTGTTTTTAAAACGGCGAATATTGAAAAACCGGAGATAAATGCTTCAAACGAAGCTGAACAGGTGCAGCCGGGTTTTTGGGATAGGCTTAAAAACCTGTTTACGCAGGGTTGAAACAGAACGCTCGGCTCTATGTATAAGCCGCAAGTCCGGCAATAATTAATTTTGCGTAACCGCAAAGAAAGGAATGTTTTAAATGAGAATTGAAACAAAATGTCTGCATTCGGGCTACAGCCCGAAAAACACCGAACCGAGGGTTGTGCCTATAGTACAAAGCACAACATACGTGTTCGATTCCACGGAGGCAATAGGAGAAGTATTCGACGACCCTACCAAAGCTCTTATATATTCTCGTTTCGCAAACCCGACGGTTATGGCTGTTGAGGCAAAAATAGCCGACCTTGAGGGAGGCGCGGCGGCAATGTGTACGTCCTCCGGGCAGGCGGCGTCGCTCTTATCGCTCCTTAATATTTTGAAAAACGGCGACAGTTTTATAAGCACAACGCACATTTACGGCGGCACGGTAAATTTATTCGCCTTTACCCTCAAAAAAATGGGTATCGAATGCATTTTCGTAAGCCCGGACGCGTCAGAGGACGAAATTATCGCCGCGTTTAAGCCGCGCACCAAGGCTGTATTTGGCGAAACGCTCGCTAACCCCCAGTTAACGGTTTTGGATATTGAGAAGTTCGCGAAAGCCGCGCACAAAAAAGGCGTGCCGCTTATAATAGATAACACCTTTGCAACGCCTGTTTTGTGCCGCCCAATTGAACACGGCGCGGATATCGTAATCCATTCAACTTCCAAATATATGGACGGGCACGCGCTTCAGGTTGGCGGCGTAATTGTGGATTCCGGCACGTTCGACTGGACAAACGGAAACTTCCCGGATTTTACCGAACCGGACGAATCCTACCACGGCACGGTATATACCAAAACTTACGGGAAACTCGCCTATATTTTAAAGGCAAGAATGCAGCTTATGCGCGATTTCGGCACGTATCCCTCGGCGCATTCCGCGTTTTTGCTTAACTTGGGGCTTGAAACTCTTTCGCTTAGAATGAAGCAATACTGCGAAAACGGAAAAGCGGTTGCGGAATTTTTTGCCGCAAGCGATAAAATAGAATCCGTAACCTATCCAGGCCTTAAAACAGACCGCAACCACGCTATGGCGCAAAAATACCTTTCCGGCGCGGGCGGCATAATAACAATTAATATTAAAGGCGGCAAGGCTAACGCCGTAAAATTTATGGACAGCTTAAAGTTGGCGTCGAACGAGGTTCACGTATGCGATATAAGAACATGCGTTTTGCACCCGGCAAGCGCCACACACCGTCAGCTTACCTCCGAACAGCTTAAAGCGGCGGGCATTAGCGATTCGCAAATAAGGTTTTCGGTAGGGCTTGAAAATGTTGAGGATATTTTAGACGATATTAAGCAGGCTCTGGATAAGATACAGTAAAAAGTTTAGCAATCGGCAAAGTTGGGGAATAAAAAATGAGCGAAATTTCCACTTACAAACACCCTGCCCAAAAAGGCACGCCGTATACGAAAATGCTTCCCAAAGGAAGCGCCCTTGTTTTGGAGGGCGGCGGCGTGCGCGGGTTCTACAGCGCGGGCGTATTTGAGGCGTTTATGGACGAGGGGTTAATGTTTCCCTATATCATAGGCGTTTCGGCGGGTACCGCAAACGCCCTTACATATTTGGCAGGGCAAAAAAAACGCAACCGTTTTATTGTGGAAAACTACATTGGCGACAGCCGTTATATCAGTTACCGCAACTTTTTAAAGCACGGTTCGTTCTTCGGTTACGATTTTATTTTTAAAACCATCCCGGACGAATACGTATTTTGGGACAGGGAGCTTGCGGCGCAAAACGAGGCGCGGTTTTTAACCGGCGTTACAAACTGCGAAACAGGCAAAGCTATGTGGTACGAAAAACAGGACGTTTTAAACGATATTTCGGTTACAATTGCGTCGTGCTCCGTGCCGTTCGCCGCCAAAATTGTAAACTACAAAGGGTTAAAGCTTATGGACGGCGGCATTGCCAGCCCAATTCCCATAGATAAATCCGCCAAGGACGGCAACACCTTTCATGTAATCGTACTTACAAGGAACAAGGGTTATATAAAAGAGCCGGCAAAAGCCAAGCGGCTTATAAATATGGTTTACGGCAAATATCCCGCGTTTGCGCAGGCTCTTTTAAACCGGCACGAAATTTACACCGCCCAGCTTAAAATGTGCGAAGAACTTGAAGCGGAAGGCAAGGCGGTAATAATCCGCCCAATAATTCCGCTAAGTGTTAGCAGGAATTGTAACGACGCGGGCAAGTTGCTTACTCTCTACGACGAGGGGCACAACGAGGGCTTGGAAGCTATAAAAAAAATATCAATGATTTGAGAAAAAAATTAAGCAGAAAGAGATGAGCGTTATCCAATGAACATAAACCGGCACGCACTTATTTTCGCGCTGTCCTACGCACTTGATATCGCGGGGAAAAACAATCTTTCACACTCAAAATCCACCGCCTATCTTTCGGTTGAAATAGGCAGAAACCTTGGCATGAACGAGGACGAAATCCTTTCCTTGTATTATGCCGCCCTTCTTCACGATATCGGCATCAGCAACGAATACGTAATGTTCGAGCACTGCAAAATTGGCTGTGAGATGCTGAAAAAACTGCCGCTTAACCCCGAAATTGCCCGGCATGTTTTGTATCATCACGAACTGCTAAACGGAAGCGGGCCCCTTTCGCTAAAGGGCAATTCAATTCCAAAAGCAGCGCAAATAATCTGCCTTTCCAGCTATTTTGACGACTTGTTCGGCAATAAATCCGAAGCGTTTAACCGAGGCGTGCACGTTGAAGCGCAAACCTGGTTACAATCGTTTCAATCCCTTATAAGCGAAGATATTATAACCGCCTTTGAAGAACTGATGAAGCGCGAATCCTTTCTGTTAGACTATTTCAACAGAGAGATTAAATACGCGCTTTCGGCAAATTTGTGTATAGAAGACAGCGTAAGTTACGGTTACGATGAAGTTTTGCTTTTCGCAAATTGTTTCGCGGATATTATTGACCGCCGAAGCCCGTTTACATATACCCATTCGCACGGTATTGCGAACCTTGCCCGTAAGGCGGCGGTTTTTTTGGGGTACGATATTCATAAGCAAAATGAAATGTATATAGCCGGGCTTTTGCACGATATAGGCAAGCTTTCGGTACCGACGGACATTTTACATAAGGACGGCAAGCTTACGCCGGAGGAACGTTTCGAAATAAACAAGCACACGTATTATACCAGAAAAGTTCTTGAGCAGATTCCGGGTTTTGAATTTATTACGTCTTATGCCGCCAATCATCACGAAAGGGTGGATGGCAAGGGTTATCCGCACCGTATAAGCGGTGAAAAGTTATCCGAACTTGAAAGGGTTATGGCAATATGCGACGTGTTTCAGGCTCTAACCGAAGAGCGCCCGTACAGGTCGCCTATGCCGGAGGAAAGGGTTTGGGCAATTATTGGCGATATGGCGCGTAACGGGCATTTGGACGGCGCTTTGGCCGAAAAATTAAAAAGCGCTGATTTTATTATAAAACAATAGGGAGGCAAGTTATGAACAGCAATAATTATTCTCACAGGCAAAAAACGGCAAGAATCCGCATCACCGGCAAAACCGGAGCGCCGGTTAAAGAGAGCGAGGTTACGGTTAAGCAAACCAAGCACGAATTTTTATTCGGCTGCGCGGAATTTTCGTTAATTCCATATGTTAACGGCGAATTTACCGGCGAAAAGCTTGCGCAAGCGGAAAAGATAGCAAATAGCGCACTTAATTTATTCAATTTTGTAACCCTTCCTTTTTATTGGGGCGGTTTTGAAAAAGAAAAAGGCAAACCCGATACCGCGCGGTTGCTTAAAACGGCAAAATGGCTGAAGGATAAGGGCGCTATGGTTAAGGGGCATCCGCTGTGCTGGCACACGTCAACCGCGCCGTGGCTTCTTGATATGACAAACGAAGAAATTTTAAAAGCACAGCTTAACCGCATAAACCGCGACGTATCGGATTTTGCGGGCACAATTGACATGTGGGACGCGATAAACGAAGTTGTAATTATGCCTATTTTCAATAAGTACGACAACGGTATTACGAGAATATGCAAAGAACACGGGCGTATTAAACTTGTTAAAAAGGTTTTCGAGGCGGCGGCAAAGGCAAACCCGAACGCCATGTTTTTAATTAACGATTTCGACACGTCCGAATCCTACGATATTTTGCTTGAAGGGCTTATCGAATCCGGAACGGATATCAAGGTTATTGGAATACAATCGCACATGCACCAGGGATATTGGGGGAAGGAAAAAACCGCAGAGGTGTTAGAGAGGTTTTCGCGCTTTAACCTGCCCATTCATTTTACGGAAATAAACATGGTTTCCGGGGATATTATGCCCAAACACATTGATGATTTGAACGATTTTAAGGTAAGCGAATGGCCTTCAACACCCGAAGGCGAGCTTCGGCAGGCGGTGGAGCTTTCTGAGTTTTACAAACAGCTATTTGAGCATAAGCTTGTAGAGGCGATTACATACTGGAGCTTTACCGACGGCGGCTGGCTTAACGCGCCCGCAGGGTTTTTAACAAAGGAAGGCAGGGAGAAGCCGGTTTACGCTTCAATTTATAACCTTGTTAAAAACGAGTGGTTTACAAACCAAAAGGTTGTTACCGACAGCGAAGGTTTTGCGCAAATTACAGGTTTTAAGGGAGAATACAAGGCGGAATTTGACGGCGGCGAAACAGAATTTACATTGAAGTAAGAATGTGTTACAATTGGGGGAGTACGGCATAAGCCGTTTACATTTGAATACTGGTCTTCAGGGCAGGGTGAAATTCCCGACCGGCGGTACAGTCCGCGAGTAACGGCCTTCGTTTTACGGTTGTTGCAGAATTGGTGTAATTCCAATACCGACAGTGCATAATTGCGTGGTTTCGCAATTATTAAAGTCTGGATGAAAGAGGGCGTGTGAGTGTCACACTTTGAAGGCTTTTTTCAAGTGTGACATTTTATTTTTCAGGAGGTATTTTTATGGATGGTAAAGGTTTTAACCAAGCTTCGCGCAAAACTACTTACGGGATAGTTATTGTTGCGCTTATGACGGCGCTTGCCGTTATACTCTCGTTCATTCCGGGGTTTCCAATTATCCCTGCGGTATCGTTTATCAAGTACGAATATTCGGATATTCCAATTATTATTGCCGCGCTTGCCTTGGGCGCTCCAAAAGGCGTGCTCGTGGCGCTTTTAAGTGTGGGAGTTAGTTTATTGCTTGGGCAGGAGGGCGGAGGCCCTTGGGGCGCTTTGCAGCACTTTATAGCAATCGGCGCAAACGCTTTTGCCGCCGGGTTAATTTACCGGTTTAGGAAAACAAAAAAGGGAGCTGTTTTGGCGCTTTCAAGCGGAATAATTTTAAGAACGCTCTTGATGATACCGGCGAATATTTTAATTATCCCGCTCTATACTCCGGCAAGCGCCGAAATGGTAAAAGGTTTGCTTTTGCCGGGGGTTATTCCGGTTAACTTTTTAAAAGGGTTAATCAGCGCGGTTGTAACGTTTTTAGTTTACAAACGGGTTTCGAGATATTTACGCTGAGCTAATTTCCCATAAATACAAGCTTGCAACCGAACAGTAAGGGGAATACCTCTTTACGTATTTTTCAAACAGTTTCCGGTCAATCTGCTTGTGATTATAAAGCATACAAAGAGCCCGCTGTATGCCCAAATCGCCGAAGCTTATAACGTTGGGGCGCTGCATGCAAAAAATCAGCAGCATTTCGGCTGTCCAAACGCCAATGCCTTTAAGCGCGCAAAGCCTTTTAATAACTTCCGCGTCCGGCAGGTGCCAAAGCGCGTTTACGTCGAATTCTCCCGCGCAAACCTTAGCGGCAAAATCTTTTATATAATCGGCTTTTCGATAAGATATCCCGCAGGACTGAATCTGTTGCCGTGAAGCCGCGTTTATACTTTCGGCGCTAATATCGCGTATCATACCCGTAAGCCTTGCCCAAACGGTTTTGTGCGCCGCGGACGATATTTGCTGACCGGCGATGTTGCGAACCACGGACGTGAACAAATCGGCGTCTACCTCACGCTCTATATGCCCTATCGTGTCAATTGCTTCGCCGAGGCGCTTGTCCTTGCGTTTTAAATATTCGGTTTCGGCAGTGCCGTAAGAAAAGTACATGGTTATCCCCTTCGCGGTTTTATGATCGGCAGTTTGGCGGTTGTATTAGCGTTCTTTCAGCTCTTTTAGTTCTCACATATAATTAGGTTATATTTTCATTGATGTTCAGTACCACGGATTTTTTAATTTGCGTTAATTATATTTTTGAGGGGTGATTCGCGAAAATATTTGTACAGCTCAACAAATCTGATATACTCTGCTTTTTCGTCATAATCGGCTTTATTGCGCTTAATAAAACTCTTGATAAAAGGGTCGTCTTTATAGAAAACCAAGTTAAGACCCGTTCCGAAGTTTACGCCTTTGTATGTAATAATCCTTGTATAAATGTACATACCTTCGTTGCCGTGTTCATCGCTTAAGCCTACATCCGTAAGCTTGTATTCGGTTCCGCTTAGAACGTCTTTTATATAGGCATACCCTTCATTGACGTCCTTGTCCACAATGTCAAATAAACCCAATTTGGAATTAAGCATACTTTTCAAAAACTCAACTTTTTCTGTTTTTCTGTATTTTCGCTTGGTTATATATTCCTCTGTAATGCAATTCATATTGGGGGCAGGTTTATATACCATCATATCGAAAAAAGCCTGTGTTTCTCGGTACGAAGCAAAATCAAAACTAAGACTATGCAGAGAGAAGATGTGATCCTTGCCGCCGTTATCGGCAGAAGAGCCATGCCCATAATTAGGATCGATTTTTTGCTCAAACATACCGATTTCATAGTATTTAACCATGCTATTAAGAATTTCCTGATGTATTTTTCTAATTGCCATATACTCTTTTATATGCGGCTTATTTTTCATTGAGCTTTTCCGGAATTCGGTGTACAATTTCCACATCGTCTCCACCATTTCCCGATTTTCTTCTTCGTCGTCATATTCTTCATCATCCTCTTCTTCGTTAGGAAAGTAACTCGGCAAATACTCAAATTTCAAAATTTCATCTTTACTCAAACAGCACTTTTTGTATTTTTTGCCGCTGCCGCACGGACACGGGTCGTTTCGCCCAACCTTCATATCTCCACATCCTTAGATTATTTTCAAAACTTAAACCCTGCGCTTTGATTGTAAGCACCTCAATTTTAACTCATAAAAGCGGTTACCGCAATTATTCTGTAAACAAATTTTTTGGACGTTTACTTTTATAGTTACTGTTCACACCCTTGCGAAAAACGAATAATATAGCGACGCCTTTAAATAATAAGGCGTCGCTATTCTTTTCAGGAATGATGACATTTGTATAATAAAATTTATTGGTTGGTAGATTTTTGCGCAAGTTCGTATAACTCTATGTAAATTATAAATATAGCTCTCGGATTTAAACTTATATTGACATAGCGGCGGAACAAGGCTATAATTGCCATATGATAATAAAAATACCAAGAAATCATAAGAAATATGTATATTTTGCCGTTCTCCGCAAATCTTCCAAAAAAATATAGAAACATGTATGGAGGAATGGAAATGAAAAAGATTTCACTTAGTTTTTTTGTATTTTTCTTTTTAGTTTTTTCTGCGAGCACACTTTGCGCCGCGCAGGAGAATGTAATACCGCACGAAATACTTTCAGCAAATTTGTATTGTAATGACTACCAAATTAACTTGTCAAAATTTCCGCTTATGGACGCATACGTGGAACCAGAAAGACCGGAAGAAACATTTATCAGTGTAAAATTACTTGCAATAAATGAAATATTACTTTTGTATTCCGACTATGATAGGTATCCTTGTGAATTCTTTACAAAGGAATACTTGTATCAATCAAATGAGTGGATGAGCCGTGCGGAATTTGAGGCTAACATGAAATATCAATATAGAACTCATGAAAAGAGCGATCTCTATTTCGATAAGAGAGTACGTTCGTTATACTATTCAAACAATCCGCGTTTAAGCGGACATCCCCTTACGTTATCTTGCGGAGAGGATTATTATGTTGAAAGAGCATCTTTCAACATTGTGGCAAGGGGATACGAAAAAGTTCTGGATAGAGCAATTAAAAAGGGTGACGTTTCGGAATACGAACCTGGTTTTTCCTTTATCCCGGTAATATATCCGGATGTAAACCCAGATTATTCACCCCGTGAAAAAACTGTGGTGTACGACCTCGCAGAAAGAGTTCGGGGACGAATAAAAAAAGATAACGTACTCTTAAATACTGAGAATACACCAAAATATGAGGATGGGTTCAAATTCTTCTATTATTACGAAAATGGCAAAGATTTAGATTTGAAAAACAGCAGTTATTACCTCCCGCTGCATTATACTTCCGAAGCCCTCGGTTATGCGGTAATAAATGATGCCGAAAAAAAGAACTATTTCATTTACTCAGAAGATTACTTAGAAGAAAACCTCAATTGGAAATCCATAGAGAAAATGCAAGGTATATTTGCCGCGCTTGGTAAACTTACCGGAAACAATGTTACTCTTCGATATGATGAAAATGATAAGAGCTTATACTTTGAAAACGAAGCGGAAACGGTGGGTGTTCCGGCGGCGGCATTTAGTGAAAAAGCCTTTGTAAGATTAACCGATGCAATGAGCGCGTACAAAAAAATAGCAAATACTGATAATGGTTCAAATAATGCGCTTAATGGCATTCTTAGTTCAATGTAATTAAAGACCGGAAACGTAAATATAGTTTCCGGTCTTTTTACCATCAAATTTAAGGAGAATGATAGAAATGAAAAAGATTACAATCAATATTTTTGTAACGTTAATTTTAATACTTTTTATAAATTTCCCGTGTGTTGCAGCGCTTAACGATCCATTCACATATAATAAACTTTCGGCAAATTTGTACTGCAACGATTACCAAATTGATTTGTCAAAATTTCCGCTGATAGATATTTGCGATGAAGTTACTATACGCAATGTTACATATGTAAGTTCAGATTTTACGGATATTTTTGAGGTATTAAGACTATACAGCGGATATAATTTTGGTAATCCGGAGTTTTACACAAAAGACTATTTAGAGCAATCAAGAGAATGGATGAGCCGCGCCGAATTGGAGGCAAATATGCTTTATAGGTACGGAGTGCGTGAAACCGGAACTATTTACAATGATAAAAAAAATCGCTCTTTATACTTCGATATGGATAGAAAACTAAGTGGTTTTATCAAAACCGTTACTTGCGGCGAAAACTACTATATTAATGTTAGGTCGTTTTATGTTAGTACTCATGGGTACGATGAAATTCTGGAAAGAGTTATTGAAAAATCCGCAATCAATGAGTACGATCCGGGGTTTTCGGTTGCGCCTGTTATCTATCCGGAAGTAAACGAGAATTATTCATTTCATGATAATAAAGGGGAGTATGATATGGAAAAAAGCCACAGGCAGCGAATAATTCACGATGGTGTATCTTTACTTCCTGATAGCGTATCGCGCTTATTGCCCGAAGAAAATTATTGGGTATATGAATATGGCGATATTAACGATTGGAGAAATATCGAAAAAAGTAGTTATTATACCCCTTTGAAGCTAACTTATGAAGCTATTGGCTGCGCGGTAATAAGCGATGACGAAAAACAAAATTACTTCATTTATTCGCAGGATTACTTAGAAGAAAGCCCTAATTGGAAATCCATAGAGAAAATGCAAGGTATATTTGCTGCACTCGGCAAGCTTACCGGCAAAACTGTTACTCTACGTTATGACGAAAACGAAAAGTGTTTATACTTTGAAAACGAGGCGGAATCTGTTGGTATTACGGCGGCGGCGTTTGACGAAAACGCTTATGTAAGAGTAAGTGATGCAACGGAAGCTTACAAGAAACTTGCGAATACGAATATCACAAGCCCGAATACCGCAATTACTGGTAGCTTTTAATTCTTGCAACTAAAGACCGGAAAGCCCACATAGATTTTTCGGTCTTTTTATCATTTAAGAAGGGATAAATTGCAATGAAAAAGATGACATTTAAAATTTTTTTATCGTTACTATTAATTTTGTTAATTACATCGCCGTGTATCGCATCAGAACCCGAATTTTCGTATAATCAGCTAACCGCAAATTTGTATTGCAACGACTTTCAGGTTGACTTGTCCAACTATCCGCTCATTGATATTTGCGATGACATTACAAAACAGGAGGTTACTTACGTAAGCAAAACGCTGTTGGAGATTTATGAAATATTGAATTTATACATTAGAACAAGTTCAGATCATACCAAATTTTACACAGGAGATTATTTAGAACAATCAGATGAGTGGATGAGCCGTGCTGAATTTGAAGCTAACATGTATTATAGATTTAAAACACGTGAGACAAGCGGACTTTATTATGACGAAAAAATCCGACTCTTATTTTATTCGGGTGGTTCTATAAACGCATACATCTACACAGTTTCTTGTGGTAATAATTATTATTTTGATATACAGGATTTTTATGTAGACGTGTACAACTATAGGGAAATTTTAGACAGAGTAATTGAAAAGGATGTGATTAATGAATATGAACCGGGTACTTCGTTTGAACCTGTAATTTATCCTAATGAAACTGAAGATTTTTTCTATCATGATGATGACATTGTGTATGAGTTAAGGACACACAGAAGAATGGAGTTGGAAAAAAATGATGTTCTTTTACATCCGGATAGTTCATTCCTTATGCAAAAATATAAGATATACGAACGCTTTAATGCGAATGACGAACATAATTATGACTTTGCATCCTATTATATCCCATTGCAGTTAACCTACGAAGCCCTCGGCTTCGCGGTAATAAGCGATGCCGAAAAACAAAACTATTTCATTTACTCAGAGGATTACTTAATAGAAAGCCCCAACTGGAAATCCATAGAGAAAACGCAAAACATATTTGCCGCACTAGTGTTATGTACCGTTGAAATTTAGATTATTAATTATGTATTTGCAGATTATCGTCTGCGACAATTGTCGGATAAAGAGACATTAATCTTACCCTTGCATCTTTGGTTTGGAACTG
>JAISVZ010000181.1 GCA_031271295.1 Clostridiales bacterium
ACACCGTTGAAATTGCCGGTCTGTCATGTTACACTAACCCTGCCGAAAAAAACGAATACAAGGCGTCAATACTGGAAACGGTAATAAAAGCGAATTATAAGTTGATGAAAAAAATGAAGGAGGGTCAAACTATGTGTAAAGAGGTATTGGATTTGTTTCGTCCGGAGATTGAAGCGGAAATTGAAAAGTATAAGCTTGAAAACGATAAAAAAACAAGGGAAATGATTGTTAAGCTTTACGAGTTCAATGTACCCGTTTCCCAAATAGTATACGCAACGGATTTGCCGGAAGGGGAAGTTTTGGATATAATCCGTGAAAACAGTGCCTTGCAAATGGCTTAGTTACAGTTGCGGAAACGAATTCGCAGCACTGTCGCTTTAGGCGGAAACTCAAATTGACGGGGGATGTCTATAATGTTTTTTTTCTTTGACCATAAGGAAGAATTGCTCAAAGCCCGCGAGCTTCCGTATATAAAGGAGCTTGCAGAATCGAAAGATTTCTATTATCAGAAAGCCAAAGATAAATTTGAGGAGTTTTTGCGTTTTGATGTTACTAAGACTGATATTGACGGTTTAATCGCATTTACTGCGAAGCCTAAATTTTCCTTTAAAAAATGGCTGAATTCTTACAACACTGATTCCGCCGAATATAAATTGTTGCTTATAATCGGGCAGATGGTGAGTTATTTTGATGCTAAAGCGGCAATGAAAAAAGAGCTCAACGAATACGATGATAAACGAGTGTTGGCAGCAGCAGGTGTGCGGCAAAACGATTGGGTAAAATGGTTGTTGGAATTAAAAAATGGTACAGATGTAAAACTTTTCCCCGTTTATATTCGCAATACCATAAACTATATTCAAAATCCGGAGACAAATGTAAGTATTATTTCGGACGAACTTAGAAATAAAATCTTGGAGAAATTTTTTGAAGGAAATAGCCTTAGTTTATTCGATGAAATGAAAAAACTTGGGCTATTTGCTAAAAACCCGTTAAATAACGGTGTGCTTTACAAAGAGATTCTTTATAGCGATAAGGTTAAGGAATTGTGGTTAGAGGCAAAGGAGGATAATGTTAAAAAGGCGGCTTTAAACTCGGAAAGCAAAGAAAATCACTATTGGCTTTATACTCCCGGAAGCGGGGCGCGGCTTTGGAATGATTTTTACAAAGAAGGTATAATGGGTGTAGGTTGGGTTGAAATAGGGGATTTAACCGAATACAAATTAAAAGCGGATATTAAAGACGCGCTGCAAGAGTCGTTATCGGACGATAGATCCCACAAAGTGGATGCCCAAGCTTTATGGGAGTTTGCAAACAAGATGTCGGTAGGCGATATAGTTTTTGTTAAGAAAGGCTTGTCCTTGATTTTGGGGCGCGGGATTGTTGAATCCGATTATATATATGATAAAGAACGTAAAGAATACAGATATATTCGCAAAATGAAATGGACTCATAACGGAGAATGGGAACATCCGGGGCAGGCTGTAAAAAAGTTTTTAACGGATATTACGCAACAAACGGAATATGTTGAAAAACTTGAAGACTTGCTCCTTTATGAAGCAGATTTTCATGATTCGGATGACAAACCCGAAATAAAGTATGATGATTATTCGGAAAGTGATTTTTTAAACGAAGTGTACATATCAGAAAAACGCTACAAAACCTTGCGCGGGTTATTACTTCGAAAGAAAAATATAATTCTGCAAGGTGCGCCAGGTGTTGGCAAAACATTTGCGGCAAAGCGTCTTGCGTTTTCGGTTTTGGGAAAAAAGGATAAAAGCCGCGTTAGGGTAGTGCAGTTTCACCAAAGCTACAGTTATGAGGATTTTATTATGGGTTGGCGGCCGGACGGAAGCGGGTTTAAATTAGAGGAAGGTCCTTTTTATAAATTTTGCAAACTTGCCGAGGTTGGCGATGAAAACGAGCCGTATTTTTTTATTATTGACGAAATAAACCGAGGCAACCTAAGTAAAATATTTGGGGAACTTTTAATGCTTATTGAGGGAGATAAACGCGGCGATTCAATTAAGCTGTTATATAAAGACGAGCAATTTTCCGTGCCGAAAAATGTACATATTATCGGCATGATGAATACGGCGGACAGAAGCCTTGCCATGATAGATTACGCGCTGCGCCGCCGTTTCGCGTTTTTCGATTTGGAACCGGCGTTTCAATCCGACGGTTTCAAGAAGTATCAGAGGCAAATAAATAACGTCAAGTTTGATTTGCTTATAGCAACTGTTGAAAGGTTAAACGCTGAAATTGGAAAAGACCCTTCGTTGGGGGAAGGTTTCAGAATTGGACACAGCTATTTCTGTGCCGATAAGGATGTTGTTATCGACGACAATTGGCTTTACGAAGTTATTGAATATGAACTGATACCGCACCTAAACGAATATTGGTTTGACGAACCGTCAAAAACCGAGAATTGGGCAAGCCGGCTTAGGAGCATAATAAATGAATGATAACCATAAAATCAAGAACATTTACTATATGCTTTCTTATGCCTATAATTCCTTGCGAGAAAATGGATATGAAGGCGTTGCGTCGGAAGTATTCGACAATATTCATGATTTATTTGCGGCGATTCTTATTCACGGCGTAAACTTACAGATTAAAAGGGGTTTGCACCGCGATTTTATTTCTGAAGAGGCAGTATTACCGGGGCTTCGCGGGCAGATAAAAATATCCGAAACAAATAAAAAGCAAGCGCGTATACATGGCAAGCTGATATGTGAATATGATGAGTTCACCGAAAATTCGCCGCACAATCAAGTTTTAAAAAGCGTAATGTGCTTATTGTTGAGGCAGGGCAGCGTTAAAGCTGAGAACAAGTTATCACTTCGAAAACTGCTTCTATATTTCGCAGGAATAACTGATATTTTTCCCGCGCAGATAAGGTGGGATATGCTCAAATATCACCGGAATAACGCATCGTACCGAATGTTAATTGAGATATGCCGTTTAACTGTTGAGGGTTTGCTGTTAACAACCGAAACGGGAGTTCATAAACTCGCTTCATGGATTGATGATAAAAAAATGTACGATTTATACGAAAGGTTTGTGCTTGCGTATTATAAGCGTCATTACCCCGAATTGTCGCCTCGGTCGGGGCATATAAAATGGGATATTGCAGACGGGGGAAAAAGTGAGTATTTGCCAATAATGAAACCTGACATTTTACTGTCATACGGAGAAAAAACGCTAATAATTGATGCTAAATATTACGAAAATACGTATCAAACCTACCATGACCGCACAAAATTTATTTCCGGGCATCTTTATCAGATTTTTACTTATGTTATGAATTACAGCAAGGGGCATTTCGGAAAAGTATCCGGCGTTTTGCTGTACGCAAAAACGAATGAAACAATTACACCGGACGAGGATATGGTTATCGGCGGAAACAGATTCAGCCTTAAAACGCTTGACTTAAACCAAGATTGGTACGGGATTACCAAACAATTAAATGAACTTTGCGAGTGTTTGTTCAGCAAATAAACGCTTTTCTACAGCCAAAGCGCCTCACTAAGCAAACTACGCGCAAAAATCCGCTCGTGCAAACCTTGATCAACACATACCATTTTACCCAGCAGCTCTGCGCGTTCATCCTCCGTCAGTTCGTGCAGCTTAACCGGCGGTTTCGAAGCCTCAAGCCGGGCGATTGCCTCATTAACGGCGTTTACCCTGTCCTGCGCATGTGCGGCCTTATCCTGCCACATAGCTTTTTTGTGGGCGAGCAGTTCCATATAACGCTCCTTCGAACCGTCCGCGCACAGTAAATCCCGTATTTCCGTAAGCGAAAAGCCAAGTTCCCGCAGTTCAAGCAGCGCGTCAAGCTGCGTAACCTGTTCGGCGCTGTAATAGCGGTAATTATTTTTCTCGTCAACCTTTACGGGTTTTAGTATTCCCATTCTTTCATATACACGCATAGCCTTCACCGATACGCCGAAGAAGGCGGCTATTTCGCCAATACGCATTAAACCGTCATCCATTGCCAAAGCCTCCCGCCACTACGCAATTCCAACTAAGCAGCTCTCCCGCCAACGCGCAATCCACAACCAAGCAGCCTCCCGCTACTACGCCATCACTTCGTTAATTCGCCTTATCCCCGCCATGCTTGCCTGAATATTTATCATACTGTTTATCAGCATAAATGAACCCGCCAACAAACCGCTGCGATATTGGAACGCGGCAGTAAGGCCGCCGAAGGTTATTGCGCCGCTTGCAACTCTTCCGGCGCAGACCGCCAAAAGCGCAAGATATCCGCCAAGTCCGAACAGGGGAAGAACCGCCTCGCCTATTGCCTTGCGCAGATGCATTCTCATTTTCGCGCATAGAAGCGCGTCGCTGCTGCGGCGAAAACGTTCCGTGAGATATTTTGCGCCGTCATAGAGTGCCGCCGTGTCGGCGCAGGTTAAAAGCGAAACAAGATCGTCCGCATTTTTTCCTGCGGCTTCAAGAGCCTTTCTGTTCATACCCGGCATAGCACGCGCTATAAGCAGTTGATTAAAGGTAACGTGCGCAATTACAAACAGTGCTGCCCACCCAAAAATTATTGCGTCCGCCCGCCACAAAACCGCTGCGGAAACGGCGATATTTACAACCGCGCAAGCCGCGTGGGGCAGGTGAAGCGGCTGCGAAAACGGCATTTCAACGTCCGTGTTCAAGCGCGTCAGCCATTCCCCTTGGGATGACGCCTCAATCCTCTCGCACGGAAAAGACGCGATTTTGCGAAAGAGTGCGCTGCGAAGCCGTCCTTCAATTCGCACGCAAAACGGAGCATAAATACTCCATATAGTTCCATTGTACAGAAAAACGCAGAAGGTGGCAACGCCGAAAAACAAACATGCCAAGCGGAGGGACGAAACGCTGCGAAGCGCGACTGCCTCGAAGGCACAGCGCAAAAACTCCGCGTAGGTAAAGGTAAAGGCGAACTCCGTAGGGCAGCGCAGAAACAGCAGAACCGAAAATTTTAGGCTAAGGCGTGTGCGCCGCAGGAGTGTTTTTATTTCATAAAACACGCAGACAACCCCCTTCCAGCGAATATATGCGGGCGCATCCCGAAAGATTTTTCGGCCTGTGGGATACGTGCAGCACCGTCTTGCCGCGCGTAAGGTCGTCCAGTGCGGAAATGACCGCCGCAGCCGTATCCGCGTCCAGCGCCGAGGTAGGTTCGTCCAGCAGTATTACAGGAGCATCCTTCGCCATTGCACGCGCTATGGCTATTCGCTGCGCCTGCCCGCCGGATACCTTTGCGCCGCGCTCACCAACGAAGCTGTCAAGCCCGTCCGGCAGGGAGGATATCCACTGTGTCAGTTGGGCGGCGTCGCATACGCGGCGGAGTTTTGCTTCGTCCATAACGTGGCCGCAGGTTATGTTATCGCGGATACTGGCGGGGAAGAGCGACGGGCTTTGCATCACCGCCGCGACATTAGCGCTGCGGCCGGCGGAGCTGCCGCAGCCCATCACCCGGATAATTCCGCGCTGAAGCTCATTTAAGCCGCTTACTAATTTTAAGAGCGTGGTTTTCCCGCCGCCGCTAACGCCCACGATACCAACATGGTCGCCCGTGGCAAGTGATAGGCAAATACCGCTTAGAACAAGCGTTTCGCCGTAAGAATAGGACAGATTTTCAATAGTTACAGACATAATCTACCCCCTAATCTGTTCATGTTGGCGGAGAATTGCCGGAAAGCCGTAATCTGCCCAGGCATATTCATCAGTGCGCCGGAAACGTTGCCATAAAGTAAGACGAATGCGTACAGTGTGCCAACGCTAAAATCTCCGGCAATCGCCATAGCCCCGCCAATGTTTATACCGCCTGTAATCGTCATAGCTTCGCCAACGCTCATATCTCCGGCAATCGCCATAGCTCCGCCAATCAGGAACAGAAGCAGTAGCGGAATTCTGCTTAGAACGCCGGAGAGGGATAAAAGCCGCGCCCTTGTACGCTCCAAGCGGACGGTTTTGCGCTCCCATTCGTTAAGCGCGTTGCCGTAGCCCGCTTGCGCTAAGGATTGTGCGTTGTAAAGGCGCATAACGGGAAAGAGAGTAAGCAGTGTTTCGGCATGGCGGTTCATCCCGGCTTTGGCTTGCTGGCTGTATTCGGTTAAAACGCCTATTGCCTTGCTCGCCCACGCAATATATATCAGAATGAAAAATACGGGCAAATTTGAAAACAACGTCAGAGCCGGGTTAAGCCGCAAAAGCCATGTAAAGCACAGTAAGAAACTTATAATCCCGTTAAAGAAATGAAACAAATTCCCGTTTAGATACTGCGTTACGCCGCCGATTTCATTTTGCAGCCCGGAAAGTTCCTCGCCCGCGTTCAGCTTTTCGGTTTCAACAAACGGCAGAGCCGCGAAATACCGCGCATAACCCATTCGAAGGTCGCGGGATAAAATTTCGCAGGTGTACGCTCCGGTATATCCCGCCGAAAACTTTATAATACCCGTTGCAAGAATAGTAAGAAGCGCCGTCAGGATTGCCGCTTCATCCGGCGCATTTCCCGCGCTAACAACATCTATGATGCCGCCAACTTGCGCGCTCCACCATATGGTAACAGCAGAGCTTAAAACGCTAAACGCGGCGGCGGCAAGTGTAAGAAGCTTGCGTTTTCTCATCAATTTAAATAATGAACGCATAAAAAATCACCCTTGAGGATAGTGTAAACTATACCCCAAGGGCAGTGTCAATATTGTTTTTCCTTGTACGTTTTTAAGTGCGCCTTAATTTTCTTCATCGCCCAATCGTAATGGCTTGCCGTTACGGAAACGCAGTAGCTGCCGAGCGTTGATGTTCCCGTCCACGAAAACGCGCCCTTGGCAAAGAGTTCATCGTTTGAAAATGTGTCTATCAAAGCCAAAACTCTTTTATGGCTTTCAAGGAGATTCTTCTTTGCGCCGGAGTACGGAGTTTGTTGGTGTTTTTCCCAAAACTCTGCGTTCATCTCGCCGTATGTTTTCCAGTTGTAGGGCGTGGGGAGAAACGGTTTCTTTTCGCCGCTTCTATTCGCATCAACCCAGTTCAGCAATAGCTGATGCCACTCATACAAGTGGATGAGAACGTCGCGTAGATTTTTGTCGCGTTTCCAGTGGGCTTCCTTATGCATTACCTCCCCGCCGAAATTGAACGCCGCGTTTTTTGCGTCGTTTGTCATAGAATCAATCAGCAGCATCATTTTATCGAACTGCTCGTTTGCCGCCTTTATAAGGTCGGGCTTGGTAGTTGGCCTTGGCATATTTTTGTCCTTTCCGCGAACGCGGGCGGCAGCACTCAGCGCGTTTGCCCCGCTGTTCGCTTAGTTGTTATTGTCGGTTTTTACGTGCCTGTTTTTAGTTTAACACAAATAATATGACAACCGTGCGTCATATTGGATTTTTTTCATTTTAGAATAATAAGGCGGCGCTTTGCGTAGCTGTCTGATAAAGGTTGTAGGGGGATCCGCCGTGGAAGCGGCTCGTACTTTGCGTTGCAATTCGATAAGGGTTGTAGAGGGCTTCGCCGCAAATATATCGGCAAGCGATATAATTTGCACCGAAGCCTGTCCGGCGTATTCTTTGCAGGCAGCCGATAGCTTCGCAGGCGTAATGCAGCGGTAGATAAAACAGCTGAAAACAGCGGAAAAGGATTTTTATCGCTTCCTTGTCCGCTGCCCGATATCAGGATAATGCACTCGAATGAAAATTATAGAGTATGTAATTGAAATGCTGATTTGTGATTTGTAGAACTAATCCGTTGAAAGTTTTGAATATACATAACAATCAACAAGACTGTCTTTGAGTTCGAAGCAATGCCTTAAAATACCCTCTTGGATAAAGCCGTTCTTAGCAAGGACTTTACAAGAGCCGATATTATCAGTCGCAACTTCGGTAAAAATCCGCTCTAACTTTAAGAAAGAAAAGCCAAAATCCACCACTGAAGATACGCATTCCGTCACAATGCCTTTTCCCCAGTAAGACCGGTTGATAAAATATCCTATATTAGCTATTCTATTCTTTGCTTGAAAATCCGATAAGAATATTCGCCCTATTGCTTTATCATATTTATTATCAACAATAGTCCAACTGTAAATCTTCGCGGTTTTAAACTCTTTAATTTGGTTTTGCAAAATTTTAAGTACGACCGATTTATCCGTTGTTCCTCTTCCGCCGCCGTAAAGTTTAAAAACTTCATCATTCGAATATATTTCATAATAATCGTCAAAATCTTTTTCGACTATAATCTGCCGCAAAAATATATTATCGTTTGCAATCAACGATTGAAAATCTCTAAAATAATCTTTAAATGCCATAAAAACACCGCCTAATATAAATACTCTTTGCCGCGCTCACCTTCCACGATAGGCGCAGAAAATGATGGCAGAAGCACACTCAGTATAGCCTGCCGTCTGATTAAAAAGTCCTTGACAAGCGACAGAGGGCAACGCGGATAAGCCAATTCTCATTTCCCGTAGCGCACGGCTTGCTCCGTTCGTTATTGCGCAGCTTCGGGAAGATTATGAGTTACGACGAATTAGAACTCGACACTCTCGGCAACAAGAAAACAGATTTTTTCATACCCTAACGGGCATTACCATTGTCCAGCCGGAGTCGCGAAATCATAAGAAAACGAGGGACGCCCTCGTTTTCTTATGATAGTTTATATTCTGTTTATATTAGATCACACTGCCTTTTGAAATTAGTGCTACTTGCCTTGAAGAAAGTATTGAGTTTTCTAAAACAGCAGGATTCCTTTTGAATTCGGAAGCGGTAATCTGATGGTAATAGTAGTCTGCATCAACATTCTTTGCTGTACTTAAAATGAAATCCCCTTCTTTGAATACGATATTCAAAAAGCGGTTTTTCCCATTACCGGCAATTAGTAACTGATCAATAAGGATATTCCCGTTATCAACATTTCTTGCATTTAGTTCAGCTTTTAATCCATCCAGCAGGTCAACTAAGCTTTCATATGACAAACAAATAATCAAGCAGTCATAACTACCAAACGAGAAATTATATATTTTATAATGTTTTGTAAGAGCTTTCATTTCATTCACACCCCTAATAAGCTGTATTGTTTATAAGATTCAATGCTTCTCGAATAATCTTATCGGCCTCTTCCTTTGTATTTATTAACATAGTATTGTCAGCGCCACCGATCAAGTCCCCGAAATGGAATATTTTATGACGGCTCTTGTGATAATAAGTATAGCATTTTTCAATGTCATCTCCATATGGGGACGGTACAGAGTAATCAGGGGATTTAAGGGTAAAGCCAGTAGCAGGACTTCCTGTAAACTGCTCAAATGAATGACCTACTACAATTTTATGCTTTCCCAATAAATACTTAATATGCCCTTCCATTGCTCGAAGTGCAGGAAAAGCATATTGCCCATATTCCTCTGCATCAAAGTATCCATTCAAATTAATAATTGCCTGCCGGATTAATGTCTTTATTGTAGAATTATACGGCTCCGGAAGATTAGGGCAAAGATTACTATAATTCGCTTCTAAAGCAGTTGTGTCAACACGCATTCGATATGCTTGTTTAACAAGAGATACAACCTTACTTTCACCCAATAATTCTGAAATATAGGAAAAAACAACTTGGTAAGTAATGTTAGGCTTCCCTTGAACAAGAAGATTTTTATTGTTATATGTTTTTATCATAGTGGATTTATTTCCGATATTTAGTTTTACTTGTTCACCACCTAATATCAGCTTTCTTTCCGCTTTGGCATCTGAATAACATTCTAAAATCAAATCAACGATTGTGTCTATGTCAGATTTTTCAATATTGGACACAAAAAATGAATTAGCGCCTTTAATCATTTTCCGTTCACCTTTCAGGGCGCTGGATGCCAAATTATCAGCTTTATCATTATACGGATTATTGCTATGCCCTGCCACTTTTACAAATTCATATGCAATGATACCATCAAACTTTTTAGCCAGTTGTTGTACATAGTATTTTGAAATTTCACTATCCGCAGTGTATTCACCTGTAGCCCACTTTGCTACGCCTTCAAGATCATGATATATTCTGATCTTATCATAACCATTTGACACAGCCCAATCTAAAGCTGTTAGTACACCAAAAATTTCCCCAGCTATATTACGGCTTGATGCAAATGGAGGATAGTTATCTTTATTACATAAACCAATCTCTTGACCATCTTTATCAAAAAGACATAGCCCATATGCATATTCGTTTGTCGTCTCATCATAACTTCCGTCAGTATATGCAACAACATAACCCTGCGAAAGATCGTTTTTGATTTGATCCATATAAATGTCGGTTCCAGAAAGATATGCGATTGCCTCCGCCTCTGTTGCAAAACTCTTGTAATTGGCATTTGGATAACCGTTAATCACAGCCTGGCATTCTGACCAAGTAGAAAAGACTCCCGTTTTATGTCCTTTTTTTACAGCGTAAAACTTATTCTTAGCCATACTCTGCTCCTTAACTGTACACATATTATGCCCAATTGAGACTTATGCTAACTTGGGTTTGCTTAATAAAAATGATTCGAGACCTTCGTCAGTGTCTTTTAATTGTACCACAGCTTATTCTGTCTGTAAACGTGTTTTAACCCAAAACAGCAGTAATGAAACAGCAGTGACGAGCAAACTGATTAAAAGTCCTTAACAAGCGGTTACAGGCAAAGCGGCTAAGCCGCTCCCTATTTCCCGCAGCGCACGGCTTGCTCCGTTCGAAATTGCGCAGCTTCGGAATAAACCGCCATCTGAGCGGGCACAACGCCGGAACCCGCAGCCGCCAGCAAAAACGCCGACACGCCGATTCCGATGATTTCCAAAGCATAATAAAGCGTGATGATCAAAAGCCCCCAAACAATGACGGATATCAAAACCTGAACAAGCCCCAATACCCATGCAAAAAGTGTCTTCTTATACGCCGTCAGGACGAAGATGCCCGCGCTTAAAGCATTCGGAATCACGAACGCGTAGGCACAGCCGGGGAGCATTATAAACGAAGCGAAGGAAACCAGATCATTTACCGCAATACCGATGAGCAAGGGACGAAATGCGAAGCCCTTGTTCTCCCGCCCGCGAGCCGCGATTACTCCAACTATTAAAAGCGCGGCAGTCAAACCCAAAAGAACTAATTGCACCGCATTGCCGTATGAGATTACTACATCCGGAAACAGCGTGAAATACGTGCGCATACCCGCATTACCGAAATACCGGGCGTCGGAATAAATGCCGCCGGATACAAACTCGGTTACTATCGGCATAATCTGAATTCCATAGTGATGAAGCGTCTCCCGGTTTAAATTGCGCAGGTTGTCTTCATCCGAGTGATAATTCTTTATCTTCACCGTTGCAAAGTTTAAACCGCTAAACCCCTGCGCGAGAAAGGGCGACAGGTCGGTAAAAGCGGGAATAAAAGCTATTAGTTCAGAGAAAAATGAACTTGTTACCGGGAAACTTGCCTCGCTCAATAATGAAATCATTTCAGCGTTTCCCTGCCCGGCCTGAAACATGAATACAGCTCCGTCGAAGCCTCGCGCCTCGATATTGATTACTAACGAAACGTCTTCATAATAACTGAGGTTATGCTGTATCTCCGCCTCCGAACCCGCCAAAGGGCCAACTTCTTCCGAATCTGTAATTAAGAACTTAATACCGTTAACCAATTGAACGTCTTGCGACGAGAAATGCTCGGCAATTTGAAGCAAAGTTGCAACGCCGTATCCGTCGTCAGCCATGCCGGTAGAAAGCGTGGGTTCCATGTTAAGGTTCTCGATTGCCGAATCGTAATGAGCCATAATCAGCACCGAGGGGTTACCTTCTTCTCCTTCAATTTGAGCCGTAATGTTATTAATTTCGTATTCACCGTACCAGTTGTTTACTGTATAAGGATTTGTTCCGGCTTTTATTCCCATGCCGGAGAACCGCGCAAGTATGTATTGGCGCACTGCGGCGAGTTCTTCCGGGTTCGCGATACTGTGCGGATCGGCGGCGAGTGTTTGCAGGTCATTTATAGCGGGCTTCACATCGTAGTAAATGCCGCCGGAGCCTACTGCGGGCGTATGAACAATGAATCCGGTTATTGCAATTGATATGGCGATAACTAAGCCAAGAAGCGGAACGCGGAACTTTTTCATGATTTATTTCCTCCTTGAATTGCTGTATAATGTTACGGAATAATCATACGCTTTAAGCTGTGGTTTCGGGTGTCCGAAATTGCTCAGTTTCATTGGGAGGAGCTATGAATACCGCAATAAATATCTTGGAAGACACACTAAAGCGCATCGAGGGAAACCTATTCGGCGAAAATTCTCTCGGTTCGATAGCGAATTCGGTACATGTAACGAAGTATCATCTACTCCGGCTCTTTAAACGGGTTACCGGCTGCGGAATCACAGAATATATCAATCTGCGGCGGCTAAGTTCGTCGCTTATAATGCTTACCTCGTCACGCGCCGATATCGGTTATGTGGCGAACGCTCACGGATACGCCACAAGTCAGGCGTATTCCAAGGCTTTTCGCCGCGCTTTTGGAATGCCGCCTTCGGCGTACAGGAAATCGCCCGTCGAATTGAAAATATGCGATCCGTTCAACATTGAGCTGGTTCGAAGCTGCAAAGGCGGCGTATTAATTCTCCCCGACATAAAGCTGATGCCGGCGTTTAGCCTTGCCGGAATACGCCACAAAATTCGCGCAAAGGATAACATATACCGCGCGGTGGGTATGCGGCACGCTATCGACTTCTTCTTCACGGAATCAAAGAGCATACGAAAGCCGGTTTCACGCGGGAAGTATTTTGGGCTTGGCCTTTCGCCTGAGTATTTTACGGAAATAACCGAGGATGAGCAGTACGTGTTTTACATGCCGTCACTTCTCGTTGACGAAAACTCGGTAATTCCGGACGGAATGGTTAGAGCCTATCTTCCCGCCAGGAAGTACGCGCAGTTTAAATATACGGGAATGCACAACGTACTCGATACCGGCGGTGATGTTTTCTATGATATTTGGGATTACATACTGTTTAAGTGGCTGCCGACGGTACGGTACAAGGAGGATGGTCATTGCTGCTTTGAGTACATAGATACAGCGCGGTGCAGTGACGATTATTGTGAGATTGATTTTTATCTTTCAATTTGCGAGTGACATTGGAAGAACAAAAAATTGAAAAAGACCAACTTATAAAACGGACAGGGAGGTAATTAAATATGCCACAATCGGACAATTTTTCGAAACCAATACCTGATACTAATTCCAATTTAAAAAGTTGAAACCAAGCCCACAAAATCGCCGTGATTTTCGGCGTTTTTGGGGCGCCGGTTTCAAACTTTTTAAACAGAATTAGTATGAATGCGCGCGCATTGTAGAACTGACACAAGGCGACCTGCCAAAGTGTTCGTCATTTTGGGATGATATAAGCGACACGCGGCTGGCAGAACGTAAAACTTTCTCCTATAAAATAGGCGATGAATATGTAGGCGGCTGCGCTTTGTTTGTGAGATATGAAAAATGCGGTCATTTTTCGCATTTTGCCGTAAGAAGCGATTTGCGCGGCAA
>JAISVZ010000182.1 GCA_031271295.1 Clostridiales bacterium
CAGTTCCAAACCAAAGATGCAAGGGTAAGATTAATGTCTCTTTATCCGACAATTGTCGCAGACGATAATCTGCAAATACATAATTAATAATCTAAATTTCAACGGTACATAACACTAGAGTTCTCTATAAAGATTATCCGAAAACTGGTTTTGTGCGAAATTATGAATTAAACCCATTTAGCAGACACATAGAAGTAGAATTGGAGCACAAAGCAGATGGAAGCAAGAAAATTATTAAATGTTTTGTAAAGCATATAAAAGCGCATTCATATAGCAACTATCCTGATGAACATGCAAATATTTCACTTTCAACAACAAGCGCTTCTTTTCCTGCTTTAGAAAACGGGATAATACAGACCGGCATACGATACCCTAATGCAGCTAACGCTACTGTTGCTGCCCGTAATTACGCAGACGGTTCAGTAATTGAATTCTGCGGAGAAACATTCAGTGACTTTAATCTTGGAGATTATAAGCTTATAAGGGTACTATCTAATACCCAAAGAACAGATTTATACATAAACACTGAACAGTATTAGTCATCTAAAACTAATCATGTAAAACTGCAACAGTAAATTGGGAAGCTTCAGCACTCCAATTTGCTGTTGCTTTATGAAAGCGTTTAGTGCAAATGTAATATATAAAATGCGAAAAAGTAAAGCGAGATGAATTATATGAATAAAATTTTAAGATATAAAAGCATTTCTATAAGCCGAGCCTGTAAGTGGTTTTTAGTTTTGCTTTTTTTTGTGCTTTTAAACATAAACACAAAAAAAAATACTGAAATAATATCAGAAAAAAATTTACACGCTCAGAGTCACGAGTTAGCAATCAATAACGAATATCAACTAAGTAGAATTCAAGCTCAAAATAATAATCAGCCTACCAAAACCCATATTTCATGGAAGTTAGTTTATTATCACCCCGACTTTTATCACTTATATGTATCTGTAAATAAATCAACTGAGTATTATGTGGGCTATATTTGGGGTCCTTCGGTTCATACTTACAAGGAAAAAATTTCTAAGCCGGATGTTTCCGATAGTGCTTTAACTCTTCTCGTCTCATTGCAGAACGGAGATCTTGAAATGTTTTATATTTATCCTAAAAGCGAAAAGGAACTTGCTTTAATGCATCGCAAAACTCCGGTTGGAATTAATCCCGAAAAATGGAGTTCATATAAGGAAATAATGTCAATTCCTATTGTAAGTTCTTATAAAATTCAGATTGATGATCCTATAATAACTCATTACAAATATGGTTGGTTTGATGAGTATGCTGCGATAGTATACGACGGCATTCTTATTGGCGGGTTATACAATCGAAGAGAAAAACTATTGTCCGTTTCAGATTATGATTTTGATCTGTATTATCTTTTAGGCGGCAACAGAGGGTTCCGCCTTTTTGATAACGGGCAGTACGTAGGCACAACCTCTTTCGGTTTTGAAGACGAATGGCTTAACGGCGATAGAATACATGTTGATTTGCAGCATAACGGCGCACCTTTCAATGGTCTTGGAATTAATCTCCCCGACCCTGATGTGCGCGTATGCGAAAAAACTTATCTTGATACGTCCGCAAAACTTTACCAAAACTATATAGCGCAAATTCTTAGCGACAGCGGTTTAGAGAATGCTCCTGTTAATATCACAGAAGTTATTGGTTCTGATGTCACGGAAAAAGGTTCTGAGGATATTTTAATTATTGCCGACAACAGTACAAGCAAAAAATTAACAAGCACAAACTATTCTTTAGGGGTTATGTTCACAAAAACGGAAAATGGCGTTGAGTTCACCCGCCTTTTTATGGATGCTAATACATGTTCATCAGCGGAAGCAAATAATGATTCTGATTACGAATACGAAATATGCGAGATTGTGGATTTTGACTGTAACGGCGTTTGCGAAATTGTAGTAAAGCGAAAATCCGATAAAGAGAACGCTTACCAGATATATGAATTTGTTGACTATGGCAAGGAAAAGGCTTTTATACTGCGCACTGAAAGAATTGTGCAAGCGTGAGTATTAGTTTGAAGCGGTTCGCTTTTTATGGTAAAATCGTTCAAACGGAGGTATTTATATGCAATTGCAAGCGATGCTTAAAAAAATAGACGAAACAAAGGAATTAATAAACGTTAAACGCCCACTTGCGCCGGAGGAAATTAAACAGCTTGATGCTTATTTTCGTATCGGTACAACTTATTCGTCCAACGCGTTAGAGGGTAACTCGCTCACGCTCTCTGAAACGAAAGTAATTTCTTATAAACCGCGGCTATCAGGTTATAACAATACCTCCTGCATTACGGCTGGATTACATTAATACGCTAAAAATTGCCCAGCGCGATAAGAACCCAAACGTTGAAGCCTTTAACCGGTTAATAGCCGAATGCGAAATTGAAGCTCAAAAGGATTTTTGCCGAATGTTTCGCATATCAACTACTGCATGAGATTTAAGCATCAAATAAGGGGATGTCATTTTGAAAATTCAAATCAGCGACAATGTAATAAAGCATTATCTGCGCAACGTTTACTTCATCAACGGGCATAGCTATGCGGGCAAATCCACAATGGCAAAAATGTTTGCGCAGCGTTATAACATGATTTTGTGCGGCGAAAACTACCACGACAATTTTCCGCGCTCGGAGCTTTCACGCTGGAAACAGCCCGCGCTTTGTTACTTCGATACTATGAGCGGATGGGAAGAATGGCTTAACATGACGCCGGAGGAACACTATCAGTGGACATTTAACTGTTCGCGGGAATGTATCGAAATTGAAATAACCGAGCTTATAAAGCTTTCCGCAAGCGGCAGGAAAATTATTGTTGACACTAATATCCCGCCGGATATACTGCATTTGATATCCGATTACCGCCGCACCGCAATTATGTTATGCAACCCGCCGGATATTGCCGCAAAGCGTTTTTTTGACCGCGACGACGAGGATAAAAAATTTATGATGGAACAAATAAAGCTGTGCAAAAACCCCGCCGCAACTCTTGAAAACTTCAATTCGTGGGCGAAATATCAGCCGCCGAATGATATTGACTGGGCAGGCACGGGGTTTTTTGCCTATACACGCTCGGATTTTGTAAGCGATACCCGCGAGGAAGTTTTTGCGGTGCTGTCTAATCACTTTGGGCTAAATGCTTGACAGTGCGGCAAGGAAAGGGCTTTTAAACCGCGCACTGAAAGAACCGTTCAAGCGTGAGTATTCTTGTGAAGCTCGGCGCTTCGATGCAAAAAGGTGGTTGGATAGATTTATGCCGGAAAAAACAATATACGATAACTTCACGGAAATTGAGCCAATCAAAAAAGGTTGGTCTGAGGATAAAAAATACCGCGTTAAAGACGATGACGGTAAATACATGCTGCTGCGCATTTCAGCCATTTCGGAGGTTGACCGCAAGAGTGCCGATTTCGAAATGATGAAGCGGGTATATGCGCACGGCATCCCCACGCCGCAGCCCCTCGGTTTTGGGATATGTAACGACGGCAAAAGCTGCTATTCGCTATTTGAATGGATTGACGGCGAGGACTTGGAAACGGCGCTGCCGCAAATGTCTGAAACCGAACAATATGTGTTGGGGATAAAAGCGGGGGAAGCCCTGCGTATCATCCACACGCTGCCAATACCGGACGATACGCAAAACTGGGCGAATCGTTACTTCGCGGTAATTGATGAGCGCATTGACGCTTTCCGCAGCGAAGGTATCCCGTTTGAAGGCAGTGAAACCATCCTTGAGTATCTTGAGCGTAACAGATTTCTGCTCTCTGACCGCCCGCAATGTTTCATTCACGGAGACTTTCACGAGGGCAACCTAATGATTGACAGCAGTGGAAAGTTATATATTATCGACTGGCTTGACGAAGGCTTCGGCAATTGCGGTGACCCTTGGTACGATTTCAAGACCTTTGGCGAGAATAACAACTCCTATTTTTCAACCGGGTTTGTGTGCGGATATTTCGGCGGCAAGCCGCCGCTGGCATTTTGGGATGTGCTTACATATTACATCATAACCGCCGCATTAACTTCCATTGTGTGGATAAAATATCACAAGCCGGAGGAACTGCCCGAAACGCTTAAATGGAACGAAAGCAACGCAAAAGCTCTGCGCGAAAACCGTTCTCCGCTGATGAAATGGTATCTTAAGGACTTTTATATCCAACTAACCGACAGTGTCCCGTATAAACTGAAATCGCCGTTCAACTTTTCGTTTCTTGGCAAATACGGCAGAGTGTTCAAAGTGTTTGACGACCAAGACTCCGGCAATATTTGCTTCGGCACATCAGACGGCGGCAAGAGGTATTTTATCAAGTTTGCCGGCGCACCCACCGAACGCGCCGGCATAAGCGCGGAAAAAGCGATAAGCAATCTCAAACGGGCGGCTCCGATATATAAGGACTTGGCGCATCCGAACCTGATAAAATTCGTGAGCGCTGAGGAAATCGGCGGCGGTTTTGCTATGGTTTTTGAGTGGGCGGACGCCGAATGTATGCACCCGATGTATCCGCGCTCCCGCAAAAAATTTATGCAGATGAATATTGAAACGCGGCTGCAAGTTTTTAGCGACATACTCGCATTCCATGCCCATGTTGCAAGAGAAGAGTATGTTGCCATCGACTTTTACGACGGAAGCATCATGTACGATTTTAGAAACAGACGGACACTGCTCTGCGATATAGATTTTTATGCGAAAGCTCCGTATGTCAACAATATGGGGCGGCTTTGGGGAAGTTCTCGGTTTATGTCACCGGAAGAGTTTCAGCTTGGCGCGGCTATCGACGAGGTTACAAATGTCTACACGATGGGCGCGACTGCGTTTGCGCTATTCAGCAATGAACGGGACAGGCGAATCGAAAATTGGAAACTAAGCAAAGAATTGTTTGCCATCGCAAAACGCGCCGTCAGCAACGAACGCGGGGAACGGCAGCAGTCAATCAAAGAGCTTGTCGCGCAGTGGGAGGCGGCAAGGTAATTATACATAAAAATAAGCCCTATAAAAATGTAGGGCTTACAAAACCTCCTCAACCAGGATTCGAACCAGGAACCCTCCGGTTAACAGCCGGATGCTCTACCGTTGAGCTATTGAGGAATATTCTTTTTTTATTACTCGCACCTTCAAAACCGAATACAGACCAAACACGAAACTCAAACCGAAACAATTATAGCACTAAACTCTCATACATTCAAACTTTCACAAAACCTTTAAACCATAAGCGCAAGCGCTCACCTCCAACTTAGAGGACAAGCCTTCGACCAATTAGTATCGTTCAGCTAAACATGTTGCCATGCTTACACCTACGACCTATCAACCTTGTAGTCTTCAAG
>JAISVZ010000033.1 GCA_031271295.1 Clostridiales bacterium
AAGTCATTATCAGTTAGATTAATCCGATATTTTTTATTTCTTCCCATTTTGTCCACCGCCGTTTCTTTTATTATAACATAAAACGGCGGTGTTTACTACATATATTTCCTAAATTTCAAAGGTACGTTACACTAATTCTGTTTACAAAGTTTGAAACCGGCGCCCCAAAAACGCCGAAAATCACGGCGATTTTGGGGGCTTGGCTTAAACTTTGTAAATTGGAATTAGTATTAAATATGCAAATTAAGCTTTAAAATAATGTATGGTAGAAAAAAGAATGCGTTTCGTAAATTCTTCAAGATATTTTGTAATTTATTGAAATTTGTGAAATTTTCTTCGTTTGATATGTTTTACGTATCAGAACTAAACATCGGTAGTAAAAAACAGAATTTTATTCTACCCATAAAAAAAGAAAATAAGTACGTTAAAATTTTGACATATAATTATCGCTAAAATACTTGTATTTGTTTTTTGAGATATTAGATTTAAACGAAAAAGTATGTAACTTTATGGATAAAGTTACATATAAAACTATGCACGTCAATACAATTTATTTGAAAATATTGCCGTATTTTCGCCTTGAGTTATTGCGGCAGCCTTAAATAATAGCGGTAAATGCAGCTTTCTTCATACAGCTATAACTTACATTGAATGATAAAAAATACTTGTTATCAGTTACGAAAATTTTCGGCGTAAATTAATAACGCTAAGCGATGCTCCGTAGCACGAAAAAATGCTGTAAATACGCAAAATACAACCTGTAGTAAAAATTAAAAGCGAACTCTTGTTTTTTTTCGTTTTTTTTGCCCAAACTAAAGAAACGCAAATTGCAGAATCCGCAAATGGCGTATTTATAGGAAAAAACAAAACTGCGTTAAGGGAAATCGCATAAAAATAGAAAATAGACTTTCGGATTTTCTATCATTCTAACCTACATGCCGCGCGGACTCGGAACAAATCGACATGAAACCAATTCGATTTCACACTATCATTCTAATTTCCATTTCCCATTTTTAGCTTTGAAAGGTAAAAGACAACAATACAAAGAGCGGGTAATTCAGGCGACGCACAAATTACGCACACACCCTGCTTCCTGCAAAGAACACGCCGGCGGGGTTTCGGCGCAGCTTATATTGCACGGCATGATTGTGCCGCGCGGCGGGGAAACGATTTTCGCCGCCGCAAAACGCCATCCCTGCGCATTACTAATTGGCGAAAATTGGTTCATCAGAGCAGCGAGAAGAATATTTTTGAGCGCACCGCAAAAAACTTTTACAAACCCAAGAACCGTTTTATAATATTACCAGTCTAATAATTACCAAACATGCAAAAAGATTACCCGTTACACCAAAATGTCCGCGCCGCCGTTCACGGCAAACACTTCGCGGCTCGCCTACAAATCCGGGTGGTGATGAAAATTTGTGGATAAAGAAAAAGTTATCGCACTTGGCGAAAGCGCCTCTAAAGGAAGCGACGAAAGTTTTGTTCTTTTATGCGAAGAAATGAAACAACCGCTGTACCGCGCGGCAATGGGCATACTTGGGCGCGAAAGCCTTGCGCTCGACGCTGTTTCCGAAGCGGTTTGCCGCGCGTATAAGGCAATACATAAGCTAAAAGAGCCGCGTTTTACCGCAACATGGTTTACGCGGATTCTGCTAAACTGTGCCAAAGATATTTACCGCAAAGAAAAATATTTAAGCCACGCCGAATATATTCCGGATAAGGGTTACACGGACGATTACAGCTTTATGGAATTTGAAAGCCTAATTTCATCGCTACCTATGGATTTAAAGCAGGTTGTAAGCTTAAAATATTTTTCCTGCTTAAGCCTAACGGAAATATCCGAAATTTTAAAAATCCCGCCGGGTACGGCAAAAAGCAAATTGAACAGAGCGCTTAAAATTTTAAGATTGGAGGTTGAGGAAAATTAACGCAAACGAAAAGTTTTCAGCTTTTGTTAACGAAAAAGTTAAGCATGATGAGTATTTACTGAATAACGCCATTAAAACCGGTATACAGAGCGGCAAACGGGAAACCTTCGACAAAACAAAACTCAAACGTTTTGCCTTATCCTCCGCCGCTGCGGTTTTTATTTGCCTTGGCGTACCAAACACACCGCATCTGCCGGCTCTGCAAAATTATTTTTTGGAAAACTCAATTGTAAGCGAAGAAAATTCAAAGGTATTGGGAAATTATTTATCAAAGTTCGGCGAAACAATAATTTTTTACTTAAAATAGGAGGAATTTTTTATGCGTATTTTATTTGGTGTTTTACTTGCCGTAGTTTGTTATGTAATAACTATTAGTTTAACCGGTATACAATTGTTTTTCGATATTCCAAGCATCTGCATAATTTGCGTCCCCATGATTTGTTACTTTCCCCTATCGGGCAACGGAAGAATAATCATTGAATATATCAAGAAAAGTTTTCAAAAAACACCGCAGTATTCCAAGTTTGAACTTGAAAACATTTCGGCGGCGCTATCTAACGCTATGAAAATGACGGCAGGGCTTGCCGCGTACGGTTTCTTTTACGGGCTTATATCGGCTTTGTATAACCTTTCCGATTTACGAAGGTTGGGCCCCGCAATAGCAATTAGTTTACTCTCTTCGTTTTATTCTATAACCATAGTATTTTTTGTGTTCTTCCCAACAAAGGTTTGGGCGGAATTAGAACTTAAAGAAAGAAAGAAGGAGAGGCGGAGGATACAATGAAAATGAAACTTCGTGAAACAAACGCGTTTCGTATTTTAATTTTTGCCGCGTTAATTTTCATATTGGCGGGCTGCGGCGGAAAAACCGAACCATCGGTATCCGCGCCCTCCGAAAATAACGCCGGGCAGCCCGTTAAAGGCGAAATAACCCTTACCACATATTATGAGGACGCTTTTTTAAACGAAGCCGCAAAAATATTCAGCGAGCAAAACCCTGATACGCCGGTTAAAATTAACGTTTACAAACCAGTGGACGGCGCGAACGACACAGACGCGGTTGAAATGTATGTAACCTACATCAATACCGCGCTTGCAAGCGGCACCGCGGACGACATTTTGGTAATGAGCAACCTGCCGTATTACAGGTATTCGGATTCTCTTACAGACCTTGCGCCGTACATGCAAACCGGCTTCTCCGAGCAGGATTATATAACTCGGCTCTTTAAGGTTTTGGACGAAAACGGCAAAAGGTACACCCTGCCGATAGATTTTTACATGGAGATGTTCGCCTTTCACGAGGACTACGCGGAGCATTTCGGCAGTACCATAAGCTTTTCCGCCTGCAACGAAATAGGAAGAAACCTGATTGATAACCTTGGCGGCACGCAGAATTTCAGCCTTTACAATTACGACGGGTTTTCACTCTTTTTTAACGCCTTCAGCGTAAACTATCACAGACTTATAGATTTTCCGGGCAAAAAATCCAACCTTAAAAACGGCGAGCTTTTAAAAATGTTTAATGATTTTAAAAATTTGGAGAACGACGATTATATCCCAACAAGCCAGGAATTTTTCGACATGGAAATACCGGATAACTATTTGGCGCAGTATTCGTCAACCGCGAATTTAACTCTTTTGATTGGGTACGACAAACCTTTTACGGAAACCGCGCTTATTACCGGAGAGGGAGGAGAGGTATATTACGGAACTTTTACGCAGCTTGGAATAAACGATTCGTCAAAAAACAAAGAAGCGGCGTGGCAGTTCGTTGCTTTTTTGCTTTCCGAGCAAATGCAAAGCTCCCCGCAATTACCGGCGCTACCTATAAATAAAAACGCGCTGCGCCAAAGCACAAAACGCGAGTTAGAGGAAATGAACCAAACAAGAAAAGCAAACGGAATGTATATTAATGAAGATTTGGATTCTTTAACGAATGCGGCAGCCGAAAAAATTGAAAGCTGGGCAAGCCGCGCGCAATATTTCAGCTACTTCGAACCGATTGTTACCAACGTGGTATTTGAAGAGGGTTACGATTTCTTTTTGGGCAATTCGTCCGCGGAAGATGTAATAAACATTATTGATAACAAAATAAGCCTTTATCTTGCGGAGTAAGAATTATAGATTTGTTTGGCCGCATCATTTCAGTATTTGACAAAACAAGTACCCTGCCATATAGTAAAAAAGGCTTTAATAACAGCCAAAAAACAGAAAAGGGAGAGTACTTATGCGAAAAAAAACCGGAATTTTTTTAACCGCGATGATGACACTTGTTTTTTGCGTACAGGTAAGCGCGGCTTCGGAAAACGTTTCAAGCAACAAGTTGGGAGTATTCGAAGGGTTTAATTATGAACTTTGGAAAGACGGCGGCGACGGCAACATGACACTTACCGGCGGCGGTAAATACGAGTGCGAATGGAACGATTCCGGCAATGTGCTGTTTAGAACCGGAAAAAAGTTTGACCAAACCAAAACCCACGACGAACTCGGCGGCATTTCTGTGGATTATAACGCGGATTACAGGCCGAACGGCAATTCGTACCTGTGCATTTACGGGTGGTCTGTGGATCCTCTTGTGGAATTTTATGTTGTTGAATCTTGGGGAAGCTGGCGTCCGCCGGGGGCAACAAGCAAGGGTACGATAGAAGTTGACGGCGGTACATACGACGTTTACGAAACTACGCGCAGAAATCAGCCATCAATTCAGGGAACAAAAACGTTCCAGCAGTATTGGTCTGTGCGCACGGATAAGAAAACGGGCGGTACGGTTTCCGTTAGCGAACACATAGAGGCGTGGGAAGAAATGGGCATGGAGCTTGGCAAAATGTACGAAGTGGCGCTGTGTGTTGAGGGCTATCAAAGCAGCGGCAGAGCCAACATAACCAAGCACGTAATGACAATAGGCGACGATTCTTTAGGCGGAACAAAATCCGCGTCCGCAAGCGAGGCGGCAAACCCGGATACCGAAGAAGCCGAATTTTCACCCGAAGTTTTGGGAACGCTTGTTTTCGGTATTGGCGCAGCAATGTATTCGCTTAACGCGAATAAGTAATATATACAAGGAGAGGTTCCTATGCGAAGAAAAATCGGGATTATTTTAGTTGCTGTTATTACGCTGGGGTTTTGCGTGCAGGTAAGCGCGGCTTCGGAAAAAATTACGAGCAACGAAATTGGTGAGTTTGAGGGGTTTAGTTATGAGCTTTGGAAAGATGGCGGAGACGGCAACATGACCCTTACCGGCGGCGGTAACTACGAGTGCGAATGGAACGATTCCGGAAACGTGCTCTTTAGAACCGGCAAAAAGTTTGACCAAACCAAAACCCACGACGAACTCGGCGGTATTTCTGTGGATTATAACGTAGATTACAACCCGGACGGCAATTCGTATCTGTGCATTTACGGATGGTCTGTTGATCCTCTTGTGGAGTTTTATGTTGTTGAATCTTGGGGAAGCTGGCGTCCGCCGGGGGCGGCAAGTAAGGGAACGATAGAAATAGACGGCGGTACATACGATGTTTATGAAACTACACGCACAAACCAGCCATCCATTCAGGGAACAAAAACATTCCAGCAGTATTGGTCTGTGCGCACGGATAAAAAAACGGGCGGAACTGTTTCCGTAAGCGAACATATTAAAGCGTGGGAAGAAATGGGCATGGAGCTCGGCAAAATGTATGAAGTGGCGCTGTGTGTAGAGGGATACAAAAGCAGCGGCAAGGCCAATGTAACACAACACGTTATGACGATTGGCGATGATACCATTGGCGAAGCAGTATCTACAGCGGCAACAAGCAACGCAAACACAGATAACCCGGATACCGGCAAGGCGGATTTTGCGCCGGTGGTTTTTGGTGCGCTTGTTTTAGCCGTTGGCGGGCTTATATATTTTCTTAACGCAAAGCTTGGAGCTGACAAGAAGTAAAGTAAAGTATACTAACTATTTATGAATACGGCACTACGGAAAACACATAATAAAAGGAGGAATACCAATGTTCTCACATTATCTCTTATTTAACGGCAATTGCGCCGAAGCACTGGAAGCTTACAAAAATGCCTTCGGCGGGCAAATTACCGAAATGCAAAAGTACGGCGATATGCCGCCAAACCCTAACTTCCCGATAAAAGACGAACAAAAAAACTATGTACTGCACGCGAAATTTAACTGGGAAGGCACGGAGCTAATGTGCGCCGATTCCTCGCTAAATTCCGAAGCGGGAAGCAACATGTATGTTTCCGTTACGCTGAAAGACGCAGCGCCGGTTCAAAAAGCGTGGGACATTTTAAAGGAAGGCGGCGAAATTTACATGGACCTTGCGCCGTCGTTTTTCGCCTCCGCGCACGGGTCGCTTAGGGATAAGTTCGGCGTTAACTGGATGTTTACCGCGCTGAAGTAAAAAATTTTGCTTTAAAGGACGTTCGCCGCGCTTAAGCATCAGTTTTTAAAGGAGGGCTTAAAAATGGCAAAGGCTTTCGATTACAAAAAGGAATACAGCGATTTATATATGCCGAAATCAAAGCCGGGCATAGTAAACGTTCCGGAAATGATTTTTATAATGGCGGACGGCACGGGAAACCCGAACACAAGCCCGCTTTACAAAAACGCGATGGAAATATTGTACGGGCTTTCTTACTCAATAAAAATGAGCAAGATGAGCGGTTCTCAGCCGGAGGGATATTTTGAATACGTTGTTCCGCCGCTGGAAGGTTTATGGTGGGGAACCGAGGGGTATTTCGACGGCACAAATATTACCGACAAGGACAAATTCTGCTGGACATCCATGATACGCCAGCCGGAATTTGTTACGCCGGAAGTTTTTGAAGCGGCAAACCGAACGCTTGGTAAAAAGAAGCCGGAGCTTGATTTAAGCATTTCGCGGCTCGTAACCTTTACGGAAGGGTTATGCGCCCAAATTATGCACCAAGGCAGTTACGACACCGAAAGCGAAACAATTGCGGTTTTGGAAAAATTTATTGCGGAATCTGGCTATAAAATCGATATTTCGGATAAAAGGCGTCACCACGAAATATATTTGGGAGATCCCCGTAAGGTTAAAGCCGAGAGTTTGCGAACGGTTATTCGGCATCCGGTGGTAAGGGTTTAAAAGGTAAACGTTTTACGTCCCGCCGCCGCTTTGCTTGTAATGAACTTGTTAACCAGACGGAAGCGGCCGCGTACAAAGCGGCTTGAACGGATGGAGGAGGCAGCGCTAAAATGAGTGTGCGCTGCCTCCTTTTCTGCGCCTATCGCAGAAGATAGCGCGGCAAAGAGTATTTTATATTCAGAAGTTAGGAGGTATTTGTATGAAAACATTGATAATCAACGGGTCGCCAAGAAAAAACGGGTGTACGATGATGTTGCTTGATGAGTTAAAACCGCATCTAAATGGCGAAGTTTTTCAAATAGATACATATTATGCAAAGAGTTCGCCATGTTATGATTGTCGTTATTGTTGGACGAACGACGAATGTATAATTAAAGATGAAATGCAAGGTGCGTATGAAATGATGGATGATGCTGATAATATTGTGGTCGCATCTCCAATATATTACGGTAATCTAACCGGTTCTATATTGAATTGGGCAAGCAGACTCCAATACCTTTGGGCTTCAAGACGAATCAGGAAAGTCGAGCCTTTAAGTGAAAAATACAGAAAAGGCGTTATTGTTCTTGTTCATGGCTTAGAGTGTAACATCAAGCCGGCTGTTTTTGCCGGGAAGGATTTATTATTAAAAACACACGCAGAATGTTGTGAAGTCCTTGAACTATTCGTCCATGAAGCTGATAACAAACCAATCCCGACAAACGAAAATACGCAGCACATGAGATATCTCGCAAATTTGCTCAACACCCGCTAATAAGCATACCTTTTGCCGTTTGTCTGAAACGAAATGTAACGGACTTTTTCATTGAGGCAGAGAATTTTTCGGATTTAGGTTGCATTTATCCTAAAAATTGTGTATACTGTTCTTGGGAGATGATTTGATGAACATTAACATTGACAATTTGGTTTCCATATCCGAAGCCAATCAAAACTTTTCAAAGGTGGCTCGGTTGGTAGACGAAAAGGGTACTGCGCTAATTCTCAAGAACAACACCCCGCGATATGTACTCTTGGATTATGCCCTGTTCCGTCAAAATACCGTCGCAGATGATACGGACGTAAACACGGTAGCTAAAAGCATTTTGGCTAAACACATAAAGGCCTTTGAAGAGTTGGCGAAATGATTACCCTAAACAAAGACCAAATCAAGCGGCTCCACAAAATGTTGTTGGATAGTACTGGCGGCCTTGACGGAATCCGGAACGAGGCTTTGTTGGATTCCGCTTTGGCATCCCCTTTTCAAACCTTCGACGGTGTGGAGTTTTATCCTTCAACGGCGGCGAAAATTGCACGGACAGCGTATTCCCTTGTGTGCAATCACCCTTTTGCGGACGGAAATAAACGAACAGGCACTTATGTGATGTTGGTGCTATTGGAGTTAAACCATATAAAAGCCGATTTTACGGACGATGATATTATCCGTATTGGGTTAGAACTTGCACAAGGAAATATGACCGACACGCAGTTGCTCGACATCATTTTAGAACGCTCAATATAATCTGCATTCGGCCTATCTCCGCTTATACACCCGCCTGCCGCTTGTCAAGGATTTTTGTTACTATTCACACTCGTGAAAGATTAAAAACTTTACGACCCTGTTGATTTATATCTGCGCAAACCGACGCGGAAAAAAATATAGCAGGGAATTATAAACGGAACGCTAATTAGGGGCGCAAACATGTAAAATACGGTTTGCGCCCTATCCAATAAATATAAAAGCGGATAATACTGAAAAAGCGCCAACGGCACAACGTATGTGAGAAATTTCAAAACCCCTCCGCCGTAAACGGAATAAGGATAACGCCCGAACTCACGCCCGCCGTATATAAGTATATTCATGAATTCCAACCCTTCGGTTGTGAAAAAGGAAAATGAAGCGTACACGATATACAAACCGAAAAAAACAACCCCGCCGCATGAAATCATTAGAAAAAGCGTGAGGATTTTATCCCAACTCCACAATATGCCGCTGTTTGGTATTGCGTAACACAGCACAAGAAGCGCTTGAATAAAAATACCAAGCCGCAAAAATTCTATGTGCGACGCCAAAACTTGAAATATTATCCCTCGCGGCCGCACCAAAGCGCGGTCGAACTCGCCGTTTGCAAGCAAACGCGGAAAAATATCAAAACCCCGCGCAAATACCTCCGCAAAAGAAAAAGCCATTGATACAACCGATGTGCATAATAATGTTTGGCTAACCGTAAATCCTTCAACCTCGTTAAAACGCGTAAACATGAAAAGTACGCCCGCAACGGTTGCGAACGACATAATAATTCTGCCGAAGATATTCAAAATAAACGTAACCTTATACTGCATCTGGCTTTTAAGGTGTATGGTGAAAAATTTAAAGTATAATTTCATACATCATCCCCCTTACGTTACAACATTCTACGGCGATTGTTGTACAGCCCCTGCTTCACAGTTTCCAAATCTTAACCCCCCTGCGTTACAACGCGCTTCAAAGAATGTTTCATCAGCATTTTCCCGCAAATTATCATCACCGCAACCCAAAACACTTGCAGCCCAATTCCGCGCAGCGCGTCCGTACCGGTAATATCGCCGCTGAAAATACGCAGCGGCATATTTTGCATTGCCGCAAACGGCAAAAGCTCGGCAAATTTTCTAAAAGGTTCCGGGAAAAACGGAATTGGAATATAACCTCCGCCAAGGAAATCCGCAAGGATTACAAAGATAACATTGTAACGGTTCATTGTGTAAAAGGCGGACATATAATCCAAAAGGCAGTACGCGGTAACGGCGAACGCCGCTGTTGGCACGGAAACAAGAAACATTAAAAACTGGGAAAAATTTGACGGCAGAGACATTCCAAACGGAGGAGGCAAAATAAACGCAACAAGAAGAATCGGCGCGCAGCGCAAAACCGTTCTGGATAAGCGCTCCGCTATCGTTTCAAAAAACCAGCGGCTGTATAAATCCATAGGGCGTGCCAAATCGTAGGATATATTTCCGCTTACAATTGTTTCAACAATATTCCCGCCAACGCCATACGGCATAAACAGCGCCAAAAAAGCCTCTTGTATCCATACGTAGGATACAAGGTGAGCAAATTCCATCGGAAACGCGTCCGGGTTTGCGCGGTAAAACGCCGAGAACGCCAAAATCTCCATAAAACCCCACGCGAACTGCGTTGAAAGCCCGGCAAGCGCCGCCGTGCGGTATTGAAGCCCGTTGATGAACCGTATGCGAAACAGCGAAAGGTATTGTTTCATATTTCGTACTCCTTGTACAGCGAAGCGACCATTTCTTCCGAAGAGATATCCGAAACCGATATATCGGAGAGCTCGGTTTGCGACGCAAGGCTGTTAATCGCGGCGGATGCCGATAAAACCGACGGGTTTAGCGCAATAACAAGCCGCCCGTCCTTTGCTTCTAAAACAACCATTCCTTCGGTAACTTCCGGCGCCTCGCCTTTGTACTGTATGGTAAGGGTTTTCCGTTCGGACGAGCGTTTTTTAAGTTCGGAAATATTGCCGTCGATTAAAATCCTGCCCTTGCCTATAAGCAGAATCCGTTCGGTAAGCGCCTCAATATCCTGCATATCGTGAGTTGTAAGAATTACCGTGGTTTGGCGTTCGGCATTCAGCTTTTTTATAAACTGCCGCACGGCAATTTTGGATACCGCGTCCAGCCCGATTGTTGGTTCGTCAAGAAACAATATTTTGGGCATATGTAAAAGTGACGCGGCTATTTCGCAGCGCATTCGTTGGCCAAGGCTTAAACTCCGCGCCGGCGTTTTAAGAAGCTCGCCCAAATCAAGGAGCGCGGTTAATTCGTCAAGGCTGCTTTTATACGTTTTTTCATCCGCCTTGTAAATATCGCGTATCAGCTCGAAGCTGTCTATAACGGGAACATCCCACCAAAGCTGGCTGCGCTGCCC
>JAISVZ010000047.1 GCA_031271295.1 Clostridiales bacterium
CAAATAAAGGCAATGCAAAAAACCGACGATTGGATGCTTAAAGCGGAGGATGGTTCATATATCCACGTTGAGTTTCAAACTACACACAGCTTGGAGGATTTATCCCGGTTTATGTTAGCCGACGCGATGCTGTATTACAGGGAAAGGAAGCCTATAAAAACGATTGTTGTTTACTCTGCGGATATTGAACAAACAATAACCGCGATTGACGCGGGAGCTCTGCAATACGGCGTTGAAGCGTTTTATATGGTAAATCTTGACGGAGATAAGGCGTACGAGGAAATTAAGGCAAAAATTGATGCCGGAGAAGCGCTTACAAAGCAGGATTTAATGTCCATAGTATTCCTGCCCATGATGAAAAGCGAACACGATAAGGTAAAAAGGTTGGAGAGGTCAATATCACTTTCGAAGGAAATAAAGGCCGAAGCCATGCAGGTTACAATTCAAGCAATGCTTGAGCTTTTAGCGGAAAAGTTTGTAAAGAACAAGAAAGAATTAAGAAAATTGAAAGGAATGATAAGAATGGGCGTTTTATTTGATTTGATTCGTGAAGATATTTGGGATGAAGTAAGGGATGAAGTTGAGAATAAGCTTAGGGATGAAGTTGAGAATAAGGTTAGAAATGAAGTCAAAAACGAGGTCAGAAATGAAGTTGAGAACGAGGTTAGGGATGAAGTCAAAAAAGAAGCTTCAAACGACAAAGCGGAAGAAATGGCTAAAATCATGATTGAAGACGGAGTTGGCATCAGCACAATATTAAAATACACTGGGCTGCCCGAATCAAAAATAAGGAAGTTAAAAGACGATATGGCAATAGCAAGTTAATTAATCCTATTATTCTATTATTCTTACGTGTACAAACCGTTGCCGAAAAATTAAAAAGTCAAAAAACTAACACTTGCATAATTGCCTCCTTTGCATTACACTAACTAATACAAAGGAGGCAATTATTATGTTGCTTGAACTGGATTTTACCGATGAAACACCAATTTACATGCAAATACGAAACCAAATTGTTATGGGAATTGCGGACGGCAAACTATCCCCCGGAGAAAAACTGCCAACAATACGCGCGTTATCCAACGAAGCCGGAATAAACATGATGACGGTAAACAAGGCTTACGCTCTGCTAAAACAGGAAGGTTTTATTCAAACGGACAGGCGAAGCGGGGTTGCGGTAAGCGGCAGCGTCCCCAGCGGAGGCGTTACGGAAAAATTAAAAAGCGGCTTTAAACTGCTTGTTTCGGAAGCAAAGCTTTGCGGCATGACAAAGCAGGAAATTCTAAACCTGTGCGGCGAATTTTTCGAAACGGAAAATTAGGTTGGCGGCGAATTTTTTGAAACGGAGATTAAAATTAGGCTGGCGGCGAATTTTCTGAAATAGAGAATTAAAACCTGGCTGTGCGGTGAATTTTTAACGGAGGAGAGATTTATATGACGGCTTTTCAAACAAATTTAATTATTTCGGTGTTTTTCTTCCCGGTACTTCCAATTTTGTATTTCATTTTAAGAAATGAAAGCAAACCTAAGAAAAATATTATCTTGGGCGTAACAATACCTTACGAGGCAAGGCAAACCGAAGAGGTACTTTTGATATGCAAAAATTTCAGAAAGCACCTTGGTATTACCGCGTTAATTTTGGCTGTAATTTTCCCCGCAGCGTTTTTCATAAAGTATATATCGGTTATTCTTACATTTTATATGCTGTGGCTGGAAGCGGCAATTATAGCGCCGTATGTTTCGTTTACGCTTTACCACCGAAAATTAAAACGCCTTAAAACCGAAAAAAACTGGGAGGGTTCTTCGGCGGGGAAAATTGTACTTGATACCAAAGTTTCCGCAATTACTCAAAAGCAATATAGTTTTTGGCTGTTTCTGCCGCCGGTTATTATAAGCTTAATTCCTGTTTTTCACGCGGCGTTTTTTGAAAGCGAATCGTTATATTTTATTGCCTTTGTTGTAAACGCTTTACTTACTGTTTTGTTCTTTGTTCTTTATAAAACGGTTTTCAGGCTTAAATCGGAAGTTATAGACGGCGATACGGCTGTAACCGCCGCACTTGCAAGGATACGCAGCCGTAACATGGGCAAATCCTTTCTGCTTATTTCATATTTTACGGGAGCTTACAACATATGCTTTTGGCTGTTTATTGAAAGCGTAACGGGTATACTCCTTAGCAGCGCGGCGTATACGGTTGTTGTTTTATTTGCCGCAATAGGAGCGGAATTCGCCGCGCGAAGCGCACAGGAAAAGCTGACGCAAAACAGCGGAACGGGGTTTTTTACGGACGAGGACAGATACTGGATAAACGGCATGTTTTACTGCAACCCAAGTGACCGCCACGCTTTTGTTAAAGACCGTGTGGGCATTAATATGTCTATGAATTTGGCGAAGGTATCCGGTAAAATTGTAATGGGAATTTCGGTTTTATGCATTCTTTTACTGCCGGTAGCAGGTGTATTTTTAATAACCGAAGAATTTACGCCCGTAAATTTGGTTGTTACGGATTCTTTTATTGAAGCAAGCCACACTTCGCCCGAATACCGCATAAGTTTGGCTGAAATTGAAAGCGCAAAACTGATTTACAGCTTGCCGAAATCGCAGCGGGTTTACGGTACGGGTATGGATACGCTTTTGAAAGGGAAATTCCGCGCCGACGGATACGGCGAATGTGAATTTTGCTTAAATCCGCAGGTTTCACCGTTTATTGTAATAACCGCCGAAGGAAAGACATATATTTTAGGCGGCGCCAACTCCGAAGATACGGCGAATGCCTATAAAATGCTTGGTTAGAACGTTTATTTTTTCGTTCTCTCCCCCGCCCGGCGCAGCAAAAGCCGTTAAGCGGTTTGGTCACTTAACGGCTTTATACATTACACACATCAACACAGCACATTACATCACAACACAACACATCCAAAAAAAGCACTTGACAATGTGAAATACTCTCACTATAATTAGTGAAAGTATTTCACATTTATTTTTTTACGTGATAATTCGCTTCGCGTACATGCTCAAACCGCAAGTGCGGCGCGGCATCCCAAAAGGAGGACAAACCATGAAAAACACAATTTTCAAGCAAACCGAAAGTAAAATCAAGGCATACTTCGAAAGCCTGATTGTGAAGGAAACCATAGAATACCGGCTAAAAATTTTAAACCGGCAAAAGAGCGATTTGGAAGAGCAAAAGGAGTACGGCGATGCGGGATTATTTAGCGAAGAGGGCAACGCATTAAATGAAAACCGTATAAAGAGGTTAAAGGATTTAGCTGCGGAAATTTTCACTCTCACAAGCAACCTAAACCTTATAGAAAAAGAGTACGCCGATACTGAGTATTTGCTTGGCACACTGCCGGAGCGTGAACGCAAAATTATATACGGTCGTTACCGCGACAAAAAGACATATCTTAAAATAGGATACGAAATATTCCTTTCCGAATCCCGCGTGCAGCAGATTGTGGCGGAAGTTTTTAACAGCTTTAACGGCAAAATGGAGCTGATAGAGCAAAAACTTAATTAAGGGGGGGGAAGCTTGCTCTTCGGCGGCAACTTGCTGATAGAGCAAAAACTCAATTAGTGGGGGGAAGCTTGCTCTTCGGCGGCAATTCGCAGCAGCGCGTTACATATCGCGGCGGCAACATTACTTCCGCCTTTCCTTCCGCGTGCCGTTATATAAGCTATTCCCGAACCAATCAGCATTTCCTTTGCTTCGGCCACATTTACAAACCCGACGGGAACACCAATTACAAGCTGCGGGTTCAGCTTTCCCGCTTCTTTAAGTTCGCATATTCTAATTAGAGCGGTTGGAGCGTTACCCACCGCAAAAATCAAAGGTTTTTCAATCAGCGCCGCTTTATCAACCGCAGCTTTTGCACGGGTTGTTCCGTTTTGCCGCGCGTTATGCGCCACATCATCGTCGCCTATAAAGCAGTAAATTTCGCTATTAAGCGCGTTTAACCGGGTTTTATCAACACCCGCCTTAACCATGTTGGTATCGCTTACTATAACCGCGCCGCCGCGAAACGCGTAAGACGCGAGTTTAATTACCCCTTCGGAGAACGCAAGCGAATTGGCATATTCGAAATCTGCCGTCGTGTGAATAACGCGCATTATAACAGGCGCAAGAACCGGGTTAAGGGCATGGGGTAATTCACTTCTTATAATTTCAAAACTGCGCTTTTCTATTTCCTCCGGCTTCTCAAATTCGGTGCAAAAGCGTGACAATCCCTTTGTCATACATTCCCCTCCAGCACATCGTAAATAAATGGCATATTCAAATTTTCGCGGATTGCCGCCGCGAGAATATCATATTGGCTTTGCCTGAATTCGAAAGTATCCGCGCATGTGTTTTCGCGGTTTTTTTCGTTGCCTCTAATTAAACTATCCTCTTCGCCAATTGATACGTTAAGGTAGGGAAGCACGCCAACAACGGGCTTGCCGCTTTTTTCCTCAAGCATTGCAATGCCCGGACGAAAAATTTCTATATCGCCGCGAAACTTGTTCACAACGGTTCCTTTAATACGGTTTCGCTCATTTTCATTAAGCAATACAAGCGTTCCCACAATCTGCGCGAAAACGCCGCCGCAATCAATATCCCCAACAAGCAAAACGGGCGAGCCGGTTAGTTCCGCAAGCCCCATATTTACTATATCATGCTGTTTCAAATTTATCTCAGCCGGAGAACCCGCTCCTTCAATTACAATAATATCGTGCCGCGCGCTGAGTTCTTCAAACGAGCGCATAATTTCCGGTATGAGAGTTTTTTTATATTTGAAATATTCGGCGGCGCGTTTATGCCCGCGAGAAATACCGTTTACAATTACCTCCGCTCCCATATCCGTTACCGGTTTTAAAAGTACCGGGTTCATAAGAGCCTCAGCCTGCGTTCCGGCGGCTTCGGCCTGCACCGCCTGAGCGCGGCTCATTTCCAGCCCGCCGCCGGTTTTATAAGAAAAGCGGGACATATTTTGCGATTTGAAAGGCGCAACACTGTAACCGTCTTGCTTAAATACGCGGCAAAGCCCCGTTGTTAAAAGGCTTTTTCCAACCGATGACATTGTGCCTTGAATCATTATTGTTCTAACCATTTAAAATCTCCTTTTCGCTGAATAACGTCATTTTCCTTATAAAATTTTCCGCGAACAACGGGTTTGCCGGAAAATACAGGTGCGGAAAACCCGCGTACAGCGAAGCCGATGTGTGTACGCACGGGTAAATTGTATCGCGCCCGGCCTTTCGCGCCGTAAAACCATTTCCGCAATTATCGCTGTCCCAATAATGAAATTCGCGCGAGCGTATAGATTCGCCCGCTTTGCACAGTAAATTATCTTCGCGTGCGGTAATTGTGATATACCCGAAACGCTGTAATTTATCCGTTTTATATACCGAAGCGGGAATTACGCCGCACATTGGGAAGCCGTCTATGGTTTTGTGCAAATACATAAACCCGCCGCCCTCCGCTATTGTTGGCAAAGCGCACGTAACCGCCGAGCGTATTTCCTTAAGCATTAAATGGTTTGCGGAAAGCGAAGCCGCGTGTAATTCCGGATAACCGCCCGTTATGGATAAACCGCTTATACCGCTTGGAAGCGCTTTATCCCTAAGCGGGCTGAAAAATACCGCCTCACAGCCCAGAGCTTGCAGTAATTCCATGTTTTCCTCGTAATGAAAGCAAAACGCGTCATCCCTTGTTACCGCCAGGCGAATTTTTTTACCCGCCCGGTTGATTTTTTTTGCGGGTATATCCGCTTTTAAAGCGGGCGCGGAATTGCCCAGCTTAATTAAGCCGTCTATATCAAGAGTTTGCTCCGCCTGCTTGCTAAGTTCGGAAAGTATTTCTTGCAAGTTTTTTAGTTCACCGGCTTTTAATAACCCAAGGTGACGCGCGGGAATCGACCATTTTTCGTTAAAGGGCATATGCCCGTAAGCTGAAACTCCGGCGTTTTCCGCCAAATGCTTCAAATCCGGGTAACGGCTGCCGTTTGCGCCGTTAAAAATAACCCCTTTAATTTGGTTGTTCGGCATGTGCCGTACAAAACCCTCTATTACGGCGGCTATGGAATTGCCCGCGCCTTTTGCGTTAAGCACAAGCACAACCGGGGTTTGGGTTTTTTTTGCCGCCGTATATGCGGACGCCTCGCTTGTATTCGTTATACCGTCGTAATAACCCATTGCCCCTTCTATTACGGAAAACTTTCCGTCTTGCGAAAATAAACGCGAACGCAGGCCGCCGCCGTTTAGAAAAAACGGATCGAGGCTGTATGCTTTTATTTGCGCCGCCTCCCTGTGAAACATAGGGTCTATATAATCCGGCCCGCATTTGAAGGCGGCGGTTTTTATGCCGCGCGCTTTTAAAGCCGCAAGTAACGCGCAGGTAACGGTTGTTTTGCCGCATCCGCTGTGTGTGCCTGAAATTAATAAACGGCTCATTTTTAACCACCCTCGTATACTAAGTTTTAGCGAAGAACGCGGGGGCGAGCTTAAACTTAGTAGTATTTTCGCTTAACTGTTACTTATTATAGTCACCGGGTTTTGCGCCTCTAACATATGATAGTTTCCAACTGCCTTCCCGCGCGATGTATTAATTTGCGTAATTTCCGGCACAAGAGAGGCGGATTTAAACGCTTCAAGCGCGGCCGAAACGGTTTCAAGCGTTACGGCGGTTAAAACAATTCGCGCGTTCGTTTTTTTGCGTAGTACCGCGTTTATAATACCTTCAAGACCGCCGCCGCTGCCGCCAATAAATACGGTATCGGGGGGAGGTAAGGTTTCAAGAACATTTGGCGCGTCCCCGCAAACGGCCGTTACATTCCCCAAATGAAAGGACGCGCAGTTTTGCTTAATTAACGCAATCGCGTCCTCTCTTCGTTCAACGGCGTAAACATGCCCGCGGTAAGCAAACAGCGCCATTTCCGCCGTTACCGACCCTGTTCCCGCGCCAATATCATAACAAATGTCCGTAGGGCTGATGTTAAGCTTCGATAAAACCTGTGCCCGCGTTTCGCTTTTGGTCATGGGAATACCGCTGCGGCGAATAAAAAGGTTATCCGCAAGCCCGGACGGGGTTCGCTCATCCGGGTTTTCGTTTTCAAATAAAAGCACTGTCATGGCGGGCAAAACCGCGCCGGTTAAATCCGACGCGGTAATTTCACGTATCCGTTCCGATTCCGTGCCTAAGTTTTCACCGGTAAATGTTTTGATGTAACCAAACCTCGCCTCGGTTAACGCCTCTCCAATTTCCCCTGCGTTGTTTCCAGTAAGGCAAAACACCAACCGGTTGCGCCGCACGGTATCCGCTATATTCGCCTCTCTGCCGTGGGCGCTTACAAACGCCGCATTCTGCCACGGCAATTTAAGCTTTGCGAAAAAATAGTTTACGGTTGAAATGCCGGGAATAAATTTAACGCAATAACCCGGCAGAGCTTTTAAAATTCCCTCCGCCGCGCTGTAAAAACCCGTGTCGCCGGAAACCAATACCGCGAAACTCTCCGCTTCGTTTCGCTTAATAATTTCCGCAACATCCTTCGGTTTATAGCCGCTAAACACGCGTTTTGCCGTGTTTTTATATAAAAACTCGGCATTTTCCAGCATTCTCGGCGCGCCTATTAAAACCTGCGCGTTTTCTACCTTTTGCGACGCTTCAAATGTAAGCGTGCCTTGCCCCAAGCTCATTCCTATAACCGTTATTTCCTTCACACACTCAGCTCCAATATTAATTTGCAGGCTTCGTCAAAGCAAAGCCCGTCATCTTCCGGCCTTAAAAGCACCGCCGTTGTTATGCCAAGCTTTTGCGCCGCCCTAACTTTTTCCGGGAACCCGCCCGCCGCGCCGGAATCCTTTGTAACAAGTACGCGCGCGTTTGCCTCAAGAAACATAACGCGGTTAAGCTCCTCCGAAAACGGGCCTTGCATACAAATTAGCCGCCGCGGGTTGTATCCAGCTTCAAGGCATATGCTCAAAGAGTTTATGTTAGGTAAAATCCGCATCCACACGCGGTTTTGATAGTCCGTAAGTTTTGCGAATTCCGCCGCTTTCGAAACGCCGGTTGTAACAAAAATATTGCCTTTTTGGTTTTCAAGCCATTCAAGCATACCGGACATATCCCTGAAGAATACGCAATTTTGAATTTTTTCGCGTTCCCGCGATACGCGTATAAGCCTTATGCCAGCTCTTTCGCAGGCGGCTTTTATATTTTTGCTTGCCAAAACCGCGTAAGGGTGCGTTGCGTCAACAACAAACGCGGGTTTTTGCCGCACAAACAAATCCGTCATCATATCCTCGTCCAAACGCCCTGTCCGCGTTTGAACATTCGGCAAATGCGCCGCGCACCGCGCACCGTCCGCGGTTGCCGAGAAGTATAAAACACTTAAGTTGTGCGAAGCGCAAAATTCGCAGAGTTTACGCCCCTCGCTTGTGCCGCCGAATATTATTTTATTCATAATGGCACGCTCCTTGCGGATTCGCAAAGCCTTTACGCCTTGCCGCACCGAATATTACTTTATTCATGGCGGTACCCTCGCGGAGTTACCAAACGGCCGTTTATAATAATTGAACTTGAACTGCCTATAAATACGGTATCCGTCATACCGCACTGCGTATCCCTCAGTTCGCCCAAGGTTAAAAAGGTTATGCTTTGCCCGTGCCTTCCAATGTTTCGCGCATAAGCGCACGGGCGAATATCCGCGATGGTTTCAAGCAAAATATCGCAGGCGTTTCGCAAATGAGAGGTTCTTTTTTGGCTTCCGGGGTTATAAACGCATATTGCGAAATCCCCCGCCGCCGCGGCTCTAAGGCGTTTTTCGATAATATCCCAGGGGGTCAGCAAATCGCTTAGGCTTATTACGGCAAAATCGTTACCAAGCGGAGCGCCTGTTAGCGCCGCGCCGCTTAACGCCGCCGTAATTCCCGGTATTACCTCTATTTCAATTTCCGGCAGGTTATAAGTCAGTTCAAATACAAGCGACGCCATTGCGTATATGCCGCTGTCGCCTCCGGATACAATGCATACGGTTTTGCCGCCGCAGGCCAAATCAATGGCGGCTTTGCAGCGCTGAATTTCCTGTGTCATCGCGCTTTCATAAAAGGTTTTGCACGGAAAAACATCGCGCAGTAAATTTATGTAACCCGTATAACCCACAATAACATCCGCTTTTTCAAGCGTATCTTTGCACAGAAAGGTCATGTTTTGCGCGTTGCCGGGACCAAAGCCTACAATATATAACTTCCCCATTTTGCTTACTCCTTTCCTCGCGGATATTATTTGGCTATGTTCACACTCTCGCCGAACAAGCCGCTTCATTTATTACTGGAACTTTGGATAATAAGCCGTTCGTCTCATAAACGGCAACCGTTACGCCGTCTTTCGCTTTCTTTTTTACAATAAGTTTCCCTTTTTCTACGGGCGGCTGCGCCTTTTTGCCAAAACCGATACCGCAAAGAACGGCTGCGCGTTCACAAACGTTGTCAACTCCAACGGCTTTAAGCACTCTTTCGGACGGCGTAAACTCTCCTTCGGTTTCGGAAAGCTCCCGCGCCGAATAAAAATACAGCTTAAGTTTATGAGCGTTGGCGAAATCAAGCAAACCCTGTTCGCCCCGCTTAATGTCAATTGTCGCAACGGCGCATACGCGGGAGAGCGGGATTTTTTCATCCCATAAAAGTATGGTTGCCGCCCTTTCAATTGTTTGCGCCGATACGCCTTTGCGGCATCCTATTCCTAAGACAAGGTTTTTGGGCAGGGGTTTGCCGGCGGTGTGTATGTCGCTTGCGGTAGTAATAACCGCTTGCCCGCCGGTTGTTTTCGCAATCCGCCGCGCCAATTCGTTGGCTCCGCCCAAGTGACCCGATAAAAGGCTTATGGCGTAAAGGCCAGTTTCGTCGCAAACCACAACCGCAGGGTCTGACATTTTGCTTTTAACACACGGCGCGATGGCGCGAACCGCTATGCCGCAGGCCCCTATAAAAACCAAAGCGTCGGTTTTATTAAAAAGGCGGGCGGTAAGGGTGAATACGGACGAAAACGGCTCAAAACCCGGCATGTTATGCCTTTGCGCCAAAAATCCCTCTATTTCGGTTTCGCTGTTTGAAAGCCCGGATATTATTTTCCCGGCAAGAACCGCGCCGGATTTTGAAAACGCTATAACCGATATTTTCATAACTTAGCCTCTCTGTAAAGCGTTGCGAAATCGGCGGAGTACAATTTGGACAGGTTGTAATTTTCCCCAAGAAAATTCCCCACACATACAAGGGCGGTTTTATTGATATTGTTTTCCGCCGCGCTCTTGGCAAGCTCGGCAACCGTTGTGGGCACTATTTTTTCATCCTGCCAGCTTGCTTTATAAACAATCGCGGCCGGAGTTTCCCCCGGATACCCTCCGCTTATTAAATCCTCCGAGGTTTTTTCAAGCAAATTGGCGCTTAAAAACAGCACCATTGAAGCTTTGTGCGCGGCAAGTAAGCGTATACTTTCGCCGTCCGGTACGGGAGTGCGCCCCGCAGCCCTTGTAAGAATAACGGTTTGAGAAATGCCGGGCAGGGTGTATTCGGCCTTTAAGCTCGCGGCGGCGGCGCAAAAGCTCGATACGCCGGGGCATACTTCAAATTCTATATTAACGGCGGTTAATCTGTCCATTTGTTCTCTTACCGCGCCGTACAAACTCGGATCTCCGGTATGCAGGCGAATTACGGTTTTTAAGCTGTTTTCGGCGGACTTTATCACCTCAATTACCTCGTCAAGGGTCATAACCGCGCTGTTATAAACTTCGCAGTTTGCCTTCGCGAAGCCAAGCAGCGCCGGGTTAACAAGCGAACCGGCGTAGATTATAACATCCGCGTTCTCAAGCAAATTTTTTCCGCGCAGAGTTATTAAATCGGGCGCGCCGGGCCCCGCTCCCACAAAATAAACCATTATATAACCTCCGTTAATAGTTTTGAAAACAAATCTGAGCCTTATCCCCCATGCCGCGAAAGCACACAAACCTAATTTGCATGTATCCCGATAATAGCCGCTTCAGCGTTTCGTCTATACGCTCGCATAGCAGATTCATGGTTTTATCCAATAACCCCGCTTCAAATATACATTCCGCCGCCGCGTCCGTTGTTACGCACTCGCGTATTTTGCGAAGCGCTTTAAGCTCGGCTCCCGCCTCAAGCGCACATGCTATAAGCGTTTCAATGCGCCCGTCGCCTTGGTTTGAATGGGTGTTTGTAATTCCTATACCCAGCTTTACCAATTTACCGATATGACCAACAAGCAGAGCGTTTGTAAAACCCTTTTCGGCGGCCATAGTCAGCGTTTCGCCAATATGATTGGAACATGTAACATGCGCGGTAAAAGGCAGGCGCAGAACATCCCGCGCAAAAGCCTCTCCGTAATTGCCTATTGTAAGCAAAATATTTCTGTGCCCCGCTTCATAAAGCAAACTGAGCTGCGCGCGTATTGTTTCGGTTATGGCTTTTTCGCTCATAGGCTCCACTATACCCGTTGTTCCAAGTATGGAAATGCCGCCTATTATGCCAAGCTTAGGGTTAAAGGTGCGCTTTGCCAATTCTTCGCCGTCCGGTATGGAAATTACCACCCGCAGGCCGCCGCGGTAGCCGTTTTGCAAACATATTGCTTCGCACTCCTGTTTTATAACACGGCGCGGCGTTGTGTTTATTGCGCAGGCGCCAACCGGCTGGTCAAGGCCGGGTTTGGTAACAAGCCCTATACCTTTTCCGCCGGTAATTTCAATTCCGGAATCCGCAAATGAAACCTCGGCGCATACCAAAGCGCCGTTTGTAATATCCGGGTCGTCCCCGCTGTCTTTTTGAACCGCGCAAGATGCTTTAAGCGCGGTAAAACAGGCGTTTAAAACGTCAAGGGTAAGAACGGTTTTATTCGCTGTTGTAAGAGTAACAGTATGGCATAAGGCCTGAGTTAGCAGCATAGTTGCCGCCGCCTTTGCCGCCGCCGCCGCGCAGCTTCCCGTGGTATACCCCCGGCGCATCATTTTTCCGTTAACAAGAATAGCCTTCACATTATAAACCTCCGAACAGTTGTGTATATACCCCCGGCGGAAGGCCGAACAAACGGCTTATAATATCTTCCGTAAAAATAACTTCCGGCTTACCGGCATACAGTACGCTCCCGGCCTTAACGCACAGCACAAAATCCGATACCCTTTTGGCGAAATTAAGCTCGTGAAGCGACATTACAACCGTAAGGCCGCTCTCGTTTGCCATTTTACGCAGAACATCCAATATTTCAACGGCGCAGCGAATATCCAAAAAGGATGTTGGCTCATCCAGCACAATAAGTTTAGGCTGTTGGCAAATTGCCCTTGCCAGCATAACCTTTTGAAGCTGCCCGTCGCTTATTTGCGAAAAATTTCTATCCTTTATATCATAAGCGCCCGTAAGCCGCAGAGCCTCCGTAATCATCTGTTTGTCAAAGGCGGATAATATCCCAAGCCCTCCCGTATACGGGTAACGACCAGCCGCCGCAACATCCCAGCATGTCATAAGTTCCGGGGTTGGGCGGCCTGTAAGCATTACCGCCGTTTGCCGCGCCATATCGCGCATGTTTATTTCATCAATGGATTTTCCGTTAATAGCGGCAACTCCGCCGATAAGCTTAAGCTGTTTTGTAATACTTTTTAGTATTGTGGATTTGCCGGAGCCGTTAGGCCCGATAATTGTTAGTATTTGCCCCTTTTCCAGCTTTATTTCAATGCCGTCAACAATTATTGTATTGTTATAACCCACGGCAAGCCGCTCGGTTTGAAAAAAGTATTCCATAATTAATTACGCGCCGCCTTTCCCGCCATCATATAAATTACAACCGGCGCACCGAAAAGCGAACTTACGGAACTTATGCTCATTTCAACCGGCGCGTAAACCGTTCGCGCAATTAAATCGCAAACTAAGCAAAACACCGCCCCGCCGAGAAAACACAGCGGTATAACGACAATTGGTTTGGAGGTTTTCGCAAACGCTTTAATAATGTGGGGAACCGCAATACCCACAAAGGATATCGGCCCGGCAAACGCCGTTACGCAGGCGCACAAAAGGCTTGAGAGCAAAACAAGTACCAAGCGGAAAACCTTGATATTTACGCCTACGCTGTGCGCGTAACCTTCGCCAAGCATGTACGCTCCTATTGGTTTTGACAGCGAAAACACTAACACCGACGAGGCGAATACAACTAAAGCCATTACCCCCGCGTTTTGCCATGATATTCCCGAAAAACTGCCCTGCGACCAGTTGTGCAGGTTAACAATACTCTCGTCGCTGGCGAAGGTAACAACAAAATCGGTTATTGCCGAGCATATATAGCCAATCATAACGCCGCTTACAATTAACGCCGAAGCGCGTTTAACCTGCCGGGAAATTAAAAGCACAAAACCCATTGAAAGCATTGAGCCGACAAACGCCGCCGCAATTAGCGCCGCCGAACCAACCGCCCCGCCCCGGCTTAAAACAAAAACCATCACAAGCGCTACGGCAAGTTTTGCGCCGGATGATATTCCAAGCACAAAAGGGCCGGCAATAGGGTTATTAAAAAAGGTTTGAAGCAAAAACCCGGACAGCGCCAGCGCTCCGCCAAGAATAGCGGCGGCAAAAATGCGCGGCAGGCGAACCTTCCAAATAATATCGTAACCGCCTGCTCCCGAATCCCTAAAAAACACGGAGGATAAAATATCGCTTACGGAAATTTTAACACTGCCTATACCAATATTAAGAAGCGACAGCGCGATAAAAAGCAAAGTCAGCGCCAAAAACGTAAAAACACAGCGCTTATTCTCAGAATTTATAATTCTTTTTTTAGTTTTCAACTTTAGTCACCGCAGCTTGTATAAAAAGTTCATTTCTTCCGAATCGTTAAAATCTCCCGTAAAAATGCGGTGCATGTCGGAAATTATCTGCCCCGCTTGCGTTGTTTCCTGAAAAAGATTTTTTCTGCTGCACCATACGTTTCCGTTTTTAACGGCTTTAAAATCCGCAAGCAAATGGCTTTTTGCCAATAATTCGTCTATTGTTTTTACCTCGCCGTCTACGGAACTGTTATAGATAATGCAGTCCGCGTCCTTTGCCTGTTCATAAAATGTTTCCATGCTTAAGTTAACCGAACCTGTTGCGGAGCTTCCCTCTTCCAATCCTGTAAACACATATTTGCCGCCCGCAAGTTCAATCATTTTGGTAATGTAATCGTTGGGTTTGCGAGCCACCGCGCCGCCTGCGGACGAAATGTAAAAAAAGGCTGCGCTTTGCCCGGTGTTTTCCGTATTAATGCCGTTAAGGTACTCTGCCTGTTCATCGAATATCTTTGCTGCAAGTTCCTCCTTGCCTGTAAGCAAGCCGTATAACTTTATCCATTCCGTTCTGCCCAGCGGGTGCGGTTCGTAGCTGGAACGCTCCACCAAAACCGGAACTCCTATCTCCTCCAACTTTTCTTTAACCTCCGGCGCGTGGCTTATCATGGTGGATTCTACCGCCAAGCCGCAGTTTTGCGCCATAATAAGTTCGTAGTCCGGGGCGTTATACTTTCCGGCGTAAACAATACTGCCGTTTTCCATTGCTTCGCGCGCGTTTTCAATATACCACCCATCGGCTTTTGTGCCGGACATGGCGATAGAATTTAAGGCGTTTAATGAATCGAACAGGCACATGGCGGATGTTGCCGCCAAATAGATGTTTTCCACAGGTTTACGCAAAACGGTAATGTCGCTTGCCGTGTTTTGCGGTACCTCCTGCCCTTCGGGAACAAGTAAAAAAGTATCGCCGCCCGCAATTGTAATAAGCGTGCAGCCGTCCTCGGTGCTGTTTACGCTAAATTGGGTTGCGTATTTAAGCTCCATATTCCGCGCCGAAGTGAATTTCAGCGTGTATTCAATTTCCTTTGGCGCACTCATTGCAACCGTACACGCGGTAACGGGAATTTCGGTATCCGTTGTTACCGGAATTTCAAAAACGGAATTGCCTTCGGCGTTTACGGGCAAATATTTTTCTCCGCCAATTACCATGTATGTGTAATTTGGGCTGCTCCATGTAATTCTTGCGTAGTCCTTGCCGTTTTTGTCAAAAAGCGGCGCGGGGGAATTTATGCCCGAACGCCCCGTTCCCCCGGTTAGCGTAACATTTATTTGCCGCTGGGATGCTTCGGCGGTTTGCCAAGCGGTTGTTTGCGGCTGTAATTCTTCGCCGCTTTGCCCTTCGGCGGTTAGCGTGGCGGAATTAAATATTACCGTATGGTCGTACCATTTTTCCCGGCGCGCGCTGAACCCGGATAGGTTAAGCTGCGTATCCAATGCCTCAACCGGAATAGTAAACGAATGGCGTTCGCCGTTTACGGTAAAAAGATAAAAATGGCTTTTGTCTCCGTCCGCGAGTGCCTGTTCGCCCGTTCCGCAATAAAGCTGCGAAAAACCCTGCCCGCTAAGGGTAATATCCGCCGACATTTTGCCGCCGTCTACTTTTATCGTACATTCAATTATTTTAAACATGGACGAATCGGTTTCGGCTTCAATTGTGTATATGCCGTCTTGGGGAATAACAGAAACAGCGGCGGCATTTGCCGCCGCTGTTTCAGAGGACATTGCGATTGAATCCGAAGCAATCGCGTCTTTAACGTGCTGAATAAAAATATCCTGTATACCTTTTAACTGTCCTAATCCCTCAATTGCGGTTTCAACGCCGTACCCGTCGTTTAAAAGGATTGTTTTCCATGAATCTTCCTCGCCGCCTGCCATATCGTTGTTGGCATGGTCGCCGGCAACAATCATCAAAGGGCGCAGAACTACTTTTTTTGTGCCTTTTTCTTTAAGCAGAGCTTGCAAATCCTCAATTAGAACGCCGCCTTCCACCGTGCCAACAAGAATATCATCGTGCCCTTTATTCTTCAGGGTTTCCTCAAATTTGGGGTATGTCGCGTTGGCTTCGTGGTGTGTGCCGTGCCCCATTAACAAAACCGTCGTATCATCGGCTTCAAAGGGCGCCAATTCGGCGCTTACAATATCGGCAACCGCGTTGTAATCGGTTTCGCTGGTAAGCAGGGGTTTGCCTATTTTTAAGCTTTCAAATTTCCCAGCATACTTTGTTACAGCCGCAATGACGTCGTCGTATTCATAACCGCTCATTACGGTGGTTGGCTGAATTACAACTTCCTTAACGCGGTCAAGAACCAACCTGTCCATGGCCTGCTCAATGTTGTCGATGTTGAGTTTTTCGCGTTCGGCAAGCTTGTCTATAATAATTTGCGCGGTAAACGCCCGGCGCACCTGATAATCCGGAAAGGCGGTTTTCATCGCGGTTTCAATACCGCCGATTGCAAGGTCGCGGCTTTGGTTAAAGCTTGTGCCGAAGCTGACAACAAGCAGAACCTTTTCAGCCGATGTAGTGTTTACAATACCGTCCGTGCTTGAAGTGCCTTCCTCGTAGCCTCCCGCGGTTTCGCCAACTTGCGGCGCGGCTTCTTCCGCAGTTGTTTGCGCGTTTTCACCGGAGTTTGCGCCCGCGCTGTTTTCCGCACAGCCCGCAAATAAATACGCGGCAAGCAAAACGGCGAGAAAAAGCGCGGTTAATTTGGTTTGCTTCATTATAAAATGTCTCCAATCCTTTATAGTTTCCTGCGGAATCTGTTTTTGCCGGCAACGGAAGTTTTCGTCAGCTCATCGGGTAAGCAATAAAAAAAGCGGAGATGCCAAATTACGCACCTCCGCGACCGATTCTTCACGAAGATAGCCAAAAACCCGTACGCGCAGGTTTGGCAACAAATCAAAGCCGGTCTCCTGACTTTCGCGTTTGCGGGTTATTCCGCAGTTTTTAATTCTGCCTTACCGTGCGCAAAGCACAGTGGCTGATTTTCATCAACGAACCAAAAACACGCGCCTACAGTGGCGGTACCGTGCGGTTAGGCGTATACGCGCCCTCCGCGTTCCCAGTTAATCCGGAAGCTCCTCCTCTCAATAAATTACCCGATGAGTTATACCGCCGGAACACTTTGAAGTTAAGTTGTATTTTTATAATATCACGCGCAAAGATGATTTACAACAAAAAATTTAACTATCTAAATCCGTCTAACCGTGGTATAATTATCCATGTTAATATTATCTTTAAGGGGAAGGTGCTTATTTAATGCCGCATACCAAGCTCAAGCTCAAGCTGCGCACACTGCTGTTTTACACATTGGATGAAACCGAATACCGGGAATGTATGAACAAATCCTTTTCAAGCAATCTTCATCAGTTATATTATTTAAACATGCTCATATCTGTTTTAACCGCTTGTTTCTCTTTTTTTCCTGTTCTTGTGGAAGGCAATTACATAAAAGCGCGTATATATATCGTGGTATCAGTTGTTGCTCTTACCATAGGCTTGTTTTCGCGCCGGGCTTTCGGGCAGGTAAAACGCGGGGAACATGTCAGCAAAAGCTTCATATATACCCTCACGGCGCAGTATTATACAAATATAATGCTCTTTGGAATGTACATAGGCATATGGTCGTCCCCGGATAGGATATCCGGAAGTTTTTTAGGCTTTTTAATTTGCGCTCTGTTTGTTTTAATCAACCCGCCGGTATTTAACCTGTGCCTTACCCTTAGCGCTCTTATAATTTTTATCATATCCAGCGTAATTACCAAATCCCACACGAGTGCGGTTTTCGATACCGCAAACGCTCTTATCGCGGCGCTTATCAGCATTCTTTTAACATGGTGGATAACAAAGCTGCGGCTTGCCCTTATTTCCAATGAACTAAAGCTTGAGCGCGAACGCAACAAATATTACAGCCAAAGCACGGTGGACGAGCTTACACGCCTTAAAAACCGCAGGGATTTTGAGCAAACATTTGAAAGATACAGCAAAAATTACCGCAGTTCGGACGAATGGCTTTGCCTGGCAATTTTAGATGTGGATTTTTTTAAAGAGTATAACGACTGTTACGGCCACCCTATGGGCGATGTAGTTTTGCGTTCGATAGGAACAATATTTAATTCGCTTACGGATTCTTCGGGGGTTTACGCCGCGCGTATAGGCGGCGAGGAATTTGCGATGTTGTGGTTTGAAAAAACCGCCGAACGCGCGGATTTAACGGTAAATAAGGTTTTTGAAAGTGTTGCAGGGCTAAATATTGAGCATGAAAAATCCGCGGTTGCGAAAATTTTAACCGTAAGTATCGGAGTGTGCATTTCTAAGTGCGGCTCGGAGCGCACCGCCATTTCGGTAATGTACGCTCAGGCGGATAAGGCGCTGTACAAAGCAAAAACCGGCGGGCGGGCACGCGCGGTGGTTTCGTGCCATGAAACGGAGGAGTATACAATTATACCGGATGGCGGTTTTGCCTCGCGGGAATACTTCGCCGCGCGGTAAAAGCGAATATTTAAGCGCCGGGAAAAATATGATTATAATAGTCTTATATTTTCGGGGTGCGTATTGCGAAGTTTCATTATAAAAAAAAGCGGAAAGCTCTACAGTTTTTATTACATCAAAGATAAGGGGATAATGCGCAGAACATATGAAAACGGCAGGTGGTCGCGGGCGGTACCTGTGGCGGAGCGTACGCGCGGAGTTTTTTCGGTAACAATATCGTACGACGGCAAGATTTTTGTTTTTTGCCAGGATATAACCGGGGATGTTAAGCTATGCCCCGTTTCAGACGGCGAGGCAGGTTCGCGGGTAATACTTAAAGCGTCAGAAAACGGCGTTTACGATATTTTTTTAAACGCGCTGATTTTGGAAAACGAAATTTTCTTGGTGTACAATGTGCCGGAAAAGGACAAGAGCTACAATATGATGCGCCAAAGGATAGAGACGGGCGGCACGTGGTCGAAGGCGGAAATAATTGATAAGTTTACGCCGGCTGCGGGGCCGGTTTATCAAATGCAAAGCATATCCGAAAACCATGTGGCTTTGTTTTATCAAACCAAACCGCAGGCGGATTTTATTTGCGGCTGCAGGGAAATTACTCCGGAGAGGCAAAGCGGGTTTACGCCGTATTACACCGGAAACGTTCCGGTTTTCGACCAAAGCGTTTTAACCACGGATGCCGGGGTTTACGTTGCGTATGTAACAAAAAGCTTGTTTTCTTCTCAGCTTATTTTCAAAAAAAAGGACGGCGCGGCTTTTACGCGGGCAACTCTTATATGGGAGTGCGCTCGTATAAGCAATGTGTGCTTGTTTGCGCTTGGCGGCAAAATCCGCCTTATTTTTTCGGCCAATGAAATTTTTTACATGTGTGTTTCCGCAAACGGAGGCGAAACGTTCGGCCAAGCGCAAAGGTATACGAACAAAATTTGCGCGAGCCCCGAAAAGGCTTTTTATATTTCGGACGAGGCGCAGTTTGAAGCGGATATTTTTGTGCGCGATATTTATGTGGATTCATACCAGCCGTGGGATGTGCAAATTATTCCGGATTTGTACGAACCGTTTTATATGCCTGGCGGCGCGGCAAGTACGGCGGCGGGTTCATCCCCGTTTGCCGCCGCCGCGCCGGATAGCCAAATTAGTGCAAACGGGGATTTTTCGTTTGCGCAAAACGGAAAAAATTCCGCAATCAGCGGCGAAAAGGGGAGTTTAGCGGCGGCTAACGCAAAGCGTGGCGGCGCAAACGGCAAAGAATCGGGCGCGGGCTTTTTTAACCCTTCCTCGGAGGAGATTTTGCACGCGCAAATAAAAGGTTACAAAAAAGCGCTGGAGGAAAAGGATAGTCAAATTGAGTATTTAACGGAATTGTTAATGGAAAGCGGATATTGGAACCAAGCGGAGCAAGGAGATAATACACAGTAAATTCCATCTGCTTGCAAACGCATGTTTGCTTGTTTGCCCGAAGCAACTGTATTATGCTGTTGATATCTTTACAATTTATCCGCGCGGGTTGCGGTGAAACGGAGGTATTAGCATGAGTAATTTATTTGCGGAAGGAAACAAACTGATACTGCGGCAGGGGGATAGCGTTTTATGGCTTACTGCGCACGGAAACGGGCTTAGGGTTAGGCAAACAAGGCTTGCCCAAATGCCGCCTGCCGATTGGGCGTTCGAGGATATTCCCGCCGAAAGCGCAGAGCCTTACATAAAAATTGAAGACGGCACCGCGGTAATATCAAACGGCGGCATTGAGGCGCGTATAAACGCGGAGGGCTGGATAAGTTTTTACAACAAAAAAGGGGAGCTTTTGCTGGAGGAATTTTACCGCAACCGCAACAATCTATTGCGCTATTGCGTACCGTTTGGAATAAACGCGCGGGAACTTAAGCCAATTACCGGCACCAGCGATTATAAATTAACCGCGCGTTTCGAGGCGAAACCCGGCGAATGCATTTGGGGAATGGGGCAGTATCAGGATGGGCTTTTAAACAAAAAAGGCGCAGTTTTGGAGCTTGCACACCGAAACGCGCAAGCGTCCATTCCGTTTTATATTTCAAGCCGGGGTTACGGGTTTTTGTGGAATAACCCCGCCGTGGGTACGGCAGCGTTTGCGGAAAACATTACCGAATGGAAGGCTTTTTGTACGGATAAACTTGATTATTGGGTAACCGCAGGGGATACTCCGCGCGATATTCTTCGCTCGTATATGAACGTTACCGGCAAGCCGCCCATGATGCCGGAATACGGCTTGGGTTACTGGCAAAGCAAGCTGCGTTACCGTTCGCAGGAAGAACTTTTAAACGTTGCGCGGGAACACAAAAGGCGTGGTTTGCCGATGGATGTTATAGTGGTGGATTTTTTCCATTGGCCTCTCCAGGGCGACTGGAAGTTTGACGCTTCCCTTTGGCCAAACCCGGAGGAAATGGTAAAAGAATTAAAGGAAATGGGCATAGAATTAATGGTATCCATTTGGCCGACCGTTGACCACCGCAGCGAAAATTACGGCAAAATGGCGTCCAAAGGCTTGCTCCTTAAATTTGACAGAGGTGAAAACGTAAATATGACATGGATGGGAAACACCGTGTTCTACGACGCAACCCACCCCGAAGCGCGTTCGTTCGTGTGGGATACCGCAAAAAAGAATTATTTCGATATGGGCATAAAAATATTTTGGTTGGACGAGGCGGAACCGGAGGGAATTTACGATTTCGACCTTTACCGTTACTATTTAGGCCCGGCGCTTAAAGTAACCGGAATATATCCGAATATGTACGCCAAAGGTTTTTACGACGGCATGAAAGCGGAAGGCATGGAAAACCCGTTAAACCTTGTACGCTGCGGCTGGGCGGGCATTCAAAAGTACGGCGCACTGTTATGGTCGGGCGATATTTATTCGTCGTTCCGCTCGTTGCGTGAGCAAGTAGCGGCCGGGCTTTCAATTGCGATGGCAGGTGTTGCGTGGTGGGCAAGCGATATAGGCGGCTTTATCGGCGGGGACCCTGAAAACCCGGATTTTGTTGAGCTGTTAATACGCTGGTTCCAGTTCGGATGTTTTTCACCGGTAATGAGAATGCATGGCGAAAGATACCCAATTAAGCGGGTAGGGCCGGAATATATAGACGGCGTGCGCCAGTTCGGAACCGGCAGGGATAACGAGGTTTGGAGTTTCGGCGAGGACGGCTACGAAATAATGAAAAAATACATTCTTATGCGCGAAAAACTGCGCCCGTATGTGCGAGGTTTAATGGAAAACGCGCACACAACGGGCGACCCGGCCATACGCCCGCTTATTTACGAGTTCCCGCAGGATAAAAACTGCGAGGAAATATCGGATGAATATATGTTTGGCGCGGATTTATTAGTGGCTCCGGTGCTGGAACTTGGTGCAAGAAAGAGGGAAGTTTATTTGCCCTGCGGCGAGGTTTGGACAAACGCCGCAACGGGGGAGAAATACAGCGGAGGAACCGTAGTAAATACGGACGCGCCGCTGGATGTTATTCCGCTGTTTTTGCGCGGCGGCGCGAAGCTGCCGCTGTAGGTGCGGGGTTCTTATATGGCAGGCTTGTAAATGGAAATGTATTTAAAAAGGCGCGGGGGAAAACTCCGCGCCTTTTTATACAGTGTCCGATGAGCAGGTTTATTTTTGATTCGTTATCGGTAAAAAGCTTTTCCTGCGCGCCGTATCGCACTCCTTCCTGAAATAATGCCACCGGCCCCCAAAAACGTTAAACTGCTGTAAATGCTCCCAGCTCAAATCTTCAAATAACGCCTTATAATTTTCGGAATCATCCATAGATTTCTTTTGAAAATCCAATTTATACACGCAGTTTTTCGGCTGCCCCTTTTCAAACAAATAACTCATAGGTGTGTCAAGATGTATTTTGAAGAATTGCGGGTAATTTCGGTTGAAAATTTTTTAAATTTTCTAAAAATCGGTTATTGTGTAAAACCGGCAGTTTGTATACAATACGTTTATTAAATATTTCAAAAGAAGGGATTTGATAAAATGAAGCATGTTTATGAAGGCAAAACAAAAACTGTTTACGCTCTTGACGACGGTAACTTTTTATTGAAATTTAAGGACGACGCAACGGGGGAAAACGGCAAGTTTGACCCGGGCGCAAACACGGTGGGGCTTTCCATTGAAGGCATGGGGCGCGGCGGGCTTGCCCTTACGGATTACTTTTTTAAAAAGCTCCGTTCATACGGCATTCCAACCCATTATGTAAGCGCGGATTTAGAAAAAGCGGAAATGACGGTGCGCCCCGCGCAGATGTTCGGCAACGGCCTTGAGGTTATTTGCCGCTTTAAGGCTGTGGGCAGCTTTATGCGCCGCTACGGTATGTACGCAAAAGAAGGGCAGGATTTAGACGCTTTTGTGGAAATAACCCTTAAAGACGACGAGCGGCAAGACCCTCCAATTTCCAAAGACGCTTTGGAAATGCTGGGAATACTCAGCAAAGAGGAATGCAAAACCCTGAAAAAACTAACCAAAAAAATCTCCAAGTTTATAAGAGACGAGCTTTTTAAAAAGGGGCTCACTCTATATGATATAAAATTGGAGTTTGGCAGAGTAAACGGCGAGGTAGTATTAATAGACGAAATCTCCGGCGGGAATATGCGAGTTTATAAAGGCGGGGAAATTGTGGAGCCTATGGAATTGGTGAGGCTTGTGTTGGCGTAGGTTTATGTTCAGAAAAATAAAAAGCGAAGAAACCCGCATTTCTATGAAGTTCGGGCTTCTTCGCTTTTTTTATTCCTCTGTTTTTTTTGCACACAAAAAAACAGATAAAATTGTTAACGTTTTCGAATAATTATCTGTTATTTTCATATAATGATATGCTAAATAAATGTTAAAATTGATTAAAAAATAACACTTGATTTTTAGCAAATTGTGAGATATATTGTTATTGTTGCAAAATTCTAAATTAAATTTGCCAGTTTGATGTATGCTTCGTCCTTATCCTCTTGGGTTACGCCAAGGTACCGGCGGGTAACGGCAAAATTAGAGTGGTTGTAAATTTCCATGATAATAACAGGGTTTATCCCGTTTTTCCAAGCAAGATAGCCGAATGTTTTGCGAAGCGAATGACAGGATACTTTATATCCAAAACAAAGCGCTTTGGCAGCTTCGGATATTATTCTGTATGCTTGGATACGGCTTATAGCTTGATTCTCGCCTTTGTGGCTTTTAATTAGAAAAAAATCCTTTTGAACAAACGGAAGGCATAGTGTTAAAGCTGCTTTTATAGCTTTATTAAGCAAAATTGTTTTGGGCTTTCCTGTTTTCTTTTCAACAATTGTAATGTTCTCTCGGATGCTTTGATGTTCAAAGTCATATACGTCGCCCCATTTTAAGCGAAGTATGTCGCTTATTCGCAGTGCGGTATGTACGCTTATGATAATGAGCAGGTGGTTGCGGATTTTTCCGCGCTTAAGGTAATATTCCGCAAGTTCGCGGATTTGGTTTTTATTTCGGATGGGTTGAGTAGTTGACATAATGTGTCCTCCTTAGGGAATTAGGGTCAATGTAACATTATTTTTAGAATGTTACATTGTGTTGTGTTATGCAATTTACTATACAAACTAACCGGTAATGGATAAAATGATTTAGTGCAAAAAATAAATTCTAAAGCTCGGCAAAATGGCAACAAAAAAGTCAATGTAACATTCTAAAAACAATGTTACATAGGTTTACGGCGGATAAATTTTATTTTATTATGCGTTTAAAAAGGAGTACATATGTACAAAATTAGTCATTTTGAAAAAGATATCGGAGGCAATAAACACTTTATAATCTGTCAGGATGAAATGATAGAATATTATGAGCAAGTTGCGCTTGTATCTAAGTCCGACATCATAAACCGTATGCATCTTATGGATTTTAAGCAAAAAATCGAAGACGACAGCGTTATGTATTATTATACCGTTGGCGACAGGATGAGCTTGCGAAGTATAGCTGAAGAAAAGGGAATTGGAAAGTCCTGTTTTATAAACGTTGTTACAACAATAGCGGAATCTCTTTCGCTCGCGTCAAAATACGGGCTTTTAGAAGAATGCTTCATAATTGATAAGGATTACATTTTTAACGGCGAAATTGATACCTTGCTTACATACGTACCGGCGGAGGTAAGCGCGGATGTAAAGGCGGAGTTTAGAAGGTTAATGGATTTTATTTCTGATAAACTTGTAGACGCCAAAGAAGAATACAACAAAATCTCAAAAATTATTAAAAATGATTTTACTTTTGAAAAGATATTTGAATGCGCCGGCGGATTCGCAGTAAATGAAACTCCGGAGGAAGAGCGCGTGCAAGAAAAAAGCGAAGCTGAGGTACAACGATTAAACAAGTTAACCCCATCCATGGACGGGTTCAATTGGGGTAGCGAAAAAGAGAGTAAAAACCCAGACACAGGCGGAGATACGCCGGGTTTAACTGATACGTTACAGGAAAAAAAGGAGCCTCCCAAAAAAGGCTTGTTTGATATTTTCACCAAGAAGGACTCCGGCAAAAACACAAAAAAACCGGCAAAACAGGCTGCCGACAACAAGCCGGAAATTCATAACAATTTGGAAACAGTGCTCGAAGAAGATTTTACGGTGCTTGAGCGCAAAAAAACCGTCTATTTAATTTGCAATAACCCATCTGACGATTTCGAGCGGAAAAAAGTTTTAATTCAGTCATATCCCTTTACAATAACCCGGAAGTTTCCGGCGGATATAACTCCTTCAAATTTATCTATTGCCAAAAAGTCTATCAGCAAACACCACGCAACAATTAACTTCGACGGGGAAAATTGCTACATTATGGATATTGGAACCGAAGGCAAAGGTTCAACGGGAGGCACTTTTGTTAATAACAAAAAAATTGAAGTGCCAATCAAAGATAAGGTTTCCCTTAAAAACGGCGATATATTAAAGTTCTATAAATCTGAGTATACTTTCTATGAAGAATATGAAAATTAAATCAGAAAAAATGCGTCTTGAAATAGGCGGCATTTCCGACAGAGGGAAAGTTAGGGAAAATAACGAGGACAGTATTTGGTATGCTTACGATAACGCGGAGGTTTTATGTATTGTTGCCGACGGCATGGGAGGGTATCAAAAAGGGGAATTATCCAGTAAGGCCGCTGTTGACGCGGCGGAACGGTTTTGGAAAAAGAAACAGGCTTCATCCAATCTTAAGCAAATTTTTCACGAAGCGCACGAAGAAATACGAAAAAAATCGGAAGCCGAAAATATAAAAACAGGAACAACGGTTTCGGTTATTTCATTTTCAAATTATAAATATTTAATAGCCCATGCCGGGGATACGCGTATTTACCGTTTATCACGCGGCGTTTTCTCTAAACTTACACTTCTTACAAAAGACGATACGGTGGTTGCCGAAGAATTAAGAAAAGGCATTTTATCAAAAAAAGAAGCCGAAAATCATCCCAGAAAGCATGTTATTACCAATTGCATAGGAGCATCCAGGAATTTTAGTGTGTTTGAAGCCGAAGGAAGTTTTGCGTCAAAGGATGTTTTCCTTCTTTGCAGCGACGGTCTTTACGGAAAAATCAGAGACGCCGAGTTAGTAAGTATTCTAAAAAAATGTGTTAACTCACAAAAAACGGCTGATGAATTGTTGGAATTGGCAATGCGGCGCGGAGGGGAAGATAACATTTCCGCAATTGTTGTTAAATTTTCATAAGGGGAGAATCTATCGTGAAGGTTGTTTTGGTGGCAGGGCCAAGGCATAAAACTTATTTGAAATTCATAACAGAGCACACGGTTTTAAATAAGAAGGTAATGTTAAACGTTGGAATATTAGCGGAGTATCTGCAAAATTACAATGTTTCGTTTGATTGCATTTTAATTACCGACGGAGGGCTTTTAAGCGATAAAAGCGAGAGCGTAATCAGAATTAAATCCCTTTTAGAAGAGCGCGGATATGAAGATACAAGCATTAAGTTAATAACGCACGATTTTTACATCAAAAATGAGTTGCGCAGTATTGTAAACATAGATACGCTTCTAACCTCTTCGCTTCGAATTAACGAGCCGGATATAATAGGCGCGTTGCAAAACATTCAAAAAGCGGCACATAAGCAACCCGCTATAGAACAACATGAAGTTATTACGGAAACTCAAAAACCTCCGGAAGAAAAAAAGGCAAAGCATAAACCCTTTGGAATAGGGAAAAAACCGAAAATTCAAGAAACAATAGACGAGAGCGTTTTGTCGAATATTAGTATGGTTCAGAATAAGGTTGTAGCATTTACAGGGCGCGGCGGAGTTGGCGTAACAAGTTCCGTTGTTAACCTTGCCTATTTAGCGGCAAAAAAAGGTTTAAGCGTAATAATTGTAGATTTAGACCTTTTTTACAGAGCAATAAATCTGTACTTTAATAAGTTTTGTACCATGGCGGAAGAATCCGAAGATACGAGGCGCTCGCTTATAATGACAATTGCCGCGCCCCATAATTATATGACAACCGCCGTTTCAATAACAAACAACTTATGGGTTACTGCTTTAGGTTACGATTTTAACGACAAACGCGCTGTAGATAATTTTTGTACCCAGCAGAAAATAGCAACCTGCATATCCGGGCTAAAAAGTAAATTCGATTTTGTGTTTGTGGATTACTCGTTTAGAACATTGGTGAAATACCCAGCGGTTATGATGCATTTTGATTCGTTGGCGTTATGTGTGGAAAACAACTTGCATTCGGTTGTTACAACGCTTCGCACTTTAATTGAAGAACTGGAACCTAACGATATTCACTATTTAAATTTAAAATCTAAGCTTATTGCAACAAAGTATAACGGCGAATCTATGTACGACGATGAAATTCTTACTCCGGATAGGCTATCAAAGCTTATAACAGGGGGAATGTGCGACGATTTCACGGACGAACTTCAGGTATTAGGTTCGGTTCCTTATACGGCGAATTTTGATAAGCAAATCGAAATTGACGTTCCGATATGCGAAAAAAACGCACTGCTTCAAAAATCGTACGATGAAATTTTATCGCGATTGTAAGTTTATAAGTTGAAAAATTTTTTAATTTAAGAGGGGTTAAAATGGCCAAAAATGTAAGTGAGGTTAAAAAAACATCTTCCGGTTCCGGCAAGCTTATAAAAAAAGTAGCGTCTGTATTGTTAAGTGTCTTAATTATCGCATTTTCATTTATATATCTAAATAACGTAGACAAATCCGCGAGGGATACCGTTTCGGTTGTACGCATTAAATCTACGGATTTACCTGCATACACGGCAATTTCGGAAAACGACATTGAAAAATACGACATAATAAAAAAGGAATTTGACGGCGCGGACGGCGGCATGATTTTATTCGACGAGGTTAGTAATATTTACGGGTTGCTTACGGCATATTATATTCGCGGCGGTACATTTTTATATAAAAACCAGCTTATAGAAGAAAAACCGCAGCGAAACGAGTGGCTGTACGAGCTGCCGGACGATTACGAGGTTGTAACAATACCGTACGACTATATGGAGGCGGGAGGCGATATACTTCTTCCGGGCGATACCATAAAAATACGCGTTACATATGAACTTGAAGAAACCGCAGATGAAGAATTTGTTTATGCCGATGAGAGCACATTTTCAACCGAAGGCAAGCTTATGAAAACCGAAGTTATATTCGATTCCATCATTGTAACGGATATGATTAATTCAAAAGCCCAGTCAATTTATGAAATATACAACGAGGTAACAAAGCTTAGCGAGGCTACGAGGCAGGAGGTTATGAAAAGCGCCGAATTTATTGCGAGTATAAAGCCCAAAGCATTGGTACTTTCCGGAACGCCTGACCAAATGGATATGTACGCAAAATTTAAAGCAACCGTTGGAACCGGAAATTTTTTAATAACAATTCTAACCAGATCAAACAGCTATGTTATATTAGACCAATTGCCTACTCTTGAAAGTGAGGTTCAAACATGGCTCAAGGAATAACAACGGTACTGGATAAAATTTCGCGTGATTACGAAATGCGTAAGGCTCGAATAAATGTGGCGAGTTTTATCTCCGCGTGCGATTTTGTTGAAAATGCTCAGGTAATAGCCAATTTAGCTTATGTTTTGGCAAATAAGGATATGACGGTTTGCATTGTGGATTTTAAGGTTTTCTACCCTAACTTATATTATTGGCTTAGTATAGAGCCGAATAAAAAGGGCGAAGGGCTTATGCGGATGCTAAAAAATTACCGAAACGATATAAAATCCGTTATAAACCAAACATCGGAGAAAAATGTTTTTCTACTTTCGCCAAGCCCATACGATTCTTTGGAAAGTTACTACAGCTTTGAATTCAGGCATATTGAAACAGTTATTAACGTATTAAGGGAAAATTTTGATATTGTTTTAATAGATGTGCCGAATAACCCGCCGCTGGAGTTTTGTTTGGGGGCAATGATGAATTGTATGCAAGGGTTCTTTATTGCCGCTGAAAGAATAGATGTGCTCTCAAACATGATAAAACTGTTACATCATGCGGGTTCTATCGGTATAAGCGAGGCGAAGTTTTTAGATGTCATTTTTATGAATTCTCAGAATACCGCGTTCGATTATGCCGCGCTAAGAAAGAGCAATTTTTCTGTTACCGCGCAGCTTCCGTTTGTAAAAGAAGCGTGGGAAAGTTCGCTTAAGGGCAGAATATATTTAAGAGACGCACAGATTGTTAATAAAACATACGTTAAAGAAATACAGAAAATCGCGGACAAATTCATATAACAGTCACGAGGGTTAATTATGTTGAATGTTGGGAAAATCAGAGAACTGCAAGAACGTTTTATAAATGAAAAAAGCAGTACCGAAAGCTTAGATTTGGAAGAAAACCAAGCTATAAATGTACTGCTTAGTTTTGACGACGCGGTTAAGAACTGCCAAAATTACATAGCCAATAAAGCCTCCGTAACCTTCAGAGAAGAGCGCGACGAATCCGTAAAGCTTAAATTAACAAGGGATTATATAAGTGAATACGTAGACGACCAAATGAACGAGGGGAAACTGCGTGTTCAGCGCCCAAGAAGCCGCGAAGCATACAGTTGGGACGAACTTAAAATTGCGTTAACAAACGAAATTACGAATTACGGCCCTATAACAAGAGCTGTGGAAGACGAATCTATAGATGAAATTCGCGGTAACGGCCCTAAATCAATTTTTGTTGAAAGCGGCGGTAAAACATCGGTATGGGATAATACCTTTTACGATAACGAACATATGGAGCGCATTATTTCAAAGCTTATCAGCGTTTCAAAGGTGCGCCTAACACCGAAAAACCCAATGGTTAACGCGCGTATGGTTGAAGGGTACAGGGTTAACGCAACCCACTCCGGTATTTCTCCTTACAATGAGCCGGCGTTTGTACTTAGAAAATTTAATAAAAAGAAAATAACTCCGGACGATATGATAGGCGGCAAATCGTTTTCAAAGAATATGTATGCGCTTCTTTCAATTATCCCCAAGGCGGATTTGTCATGGATAACTGTTGGCGGTACAGGCAGCGGAAAAACAACGCTAAACGAGCTTATGGTTAGGGAAATAAACCCGCTTTCACGCATAATTACAATAGAGAACCCCTCTGAAATGAGGCTTAGAAAATATGATAGGGGAAAAATTATTAACGACGTTTTACAGTACGAATCCGTATCGGAGGATAACGATTCAAGCCCTGCCACAATGGAAAATATACTTATTAACGCCATGAGGCAATCCCCTCACTGGATAGGGCCTGGGGAACTTCGTACACCGGGGGAATTTGCAACAGCGCTTCGCGCCGCTCAAACAGGGCACTACTTCTTTACAACCTTGCACGCGGAGGGCGATGAAGAGGCAATTTACAGGTTTCTTACATCATACTTAATGGTTTCTCACGAACCGGCGGAGCTTGCGCTCAGAAACATCTGCTCGGCGGTAAAATTCGTTATATATCAGGAAAAATTGGCGGACGGCACCCGAAAAATTACGTCCATTTCCGAAGTTCTTGGTGCGGAGGGCTTAAAGCCTAAAATAAATCAAATTTATAAGTTTGAGTGTTTGGATGTTATTGAGGATACGGATACCCACAAGGTTATAGCCATAAAAGGTAGGCACAAACGCGTTGGCATTCTTTCGGAACAAATTCAGCAAACCATACTTAAAGCCGGTATTAAGAAAGATAAGTTCAGTTTTTTACTGACACCGCCTTGTGAAGGTGAGGTTGAGGAATACATTGAGTAATTTGATTATAAGCTTTTTCATAGGTATCGCGGTTTTTAACGTGTTAAGCACAACCCTTGAACTGCATATTTTCATGGATATAAAAAATTTCTTTGTTAATATGGCCGACGAACTTGCCGAAAACTTGGGGCAATACAATTTTAAGCGAAGAACCGCAAGGCTTAAGCGTGAAAATATCGCGATAGAGAAAGAAAATATTTTTGTTAAGTATAACCGGCTTGTTGAAAATATTTTGATAGATTTTAACCTTGACAAAAGGCTTACGCTTGAATCGTTCACCTCACTTTTGGCTATAGTGTTTGCGCTGTTTGTGCTTATTGTTACATTTTTTATTCAAGACGTTACTTTTTCGCTTTTAATTGCAATTTCTATTGTAATAGGGTTGTTTACATACTTCACAATGCAGTCCCGTATGATGCAGGTTCGCAGAGCGGAGGCAATATCCGACGCGGAGGACGCAATTTGCCCGCTGGCGCACGGCGGGGTTTTGGTAGCCATTAAAAAGGTAATGGAAAACGAGGAATACATTCATAAAAGCTTACGCCCGTATTTTTATGAATTTATAGACAATTGCGAAATGGGCGGATATTCGTTCCGCCAGGCAATGGAACTTTTAAACCGCCGTTTAGGTTCAAGGTTTGATAATTTTGCGAAAAAGGCTGTTATTTTTGAATATAACGAGCGTAAGGGTATGGCGGATGTTTTTATGGATATTGTGGACGAAAATGCCGTAATCCGCGAAATTAACGCTAAAAAAGAAGAACGCTTCAGGCAGATGAACAGGGATTTTATTTTGAAAGTTGCAATAATTGTTTTGTTCTTTTTATACGCATTATCCTCGGCGGGGTTTCGGAATTTTATTCTTTTTTCCGGAGCGGGAAAGTTTATAAATTCAATAAGCCTTAACGTAATATGCATAAGTTTTGCGGCGGGGCAAGCTCTGCAAGGTTCGCTGGAACTTAAACGCAGAGGTTCGCAGAAATAAAGGAAAGAGGGAAGGAAATGCTTGCTAAATTAATAGCGTTTGTTTTCATAGTTTACCTTATAAAGCAGTTCTTGTATCCCTATTTTATGGTTGTTACAAAAAAGCAAAAAAACCAATTGCGGCAGTACGCAAAAATGCAGAAAGAAGAAGAGCGTAAACGCGCTACGCGAGAAAAGAAACGCAAAATAGCTTTTAAATTCGCCAAACCTTTTATGTCCGAGCCGAAGGAGGAAGAACTAAAAAAACTGCTAACCCGGCTTAATAAGGATAAATACCCGGAAGAGGTTGTTTTGGAACAAATTACTTATATGGGGATAGGGGTTTTGGTAAGCCTTATAATGTTTACCGCAAACCGCACATTGGGTTTAGTTTCCGCGTTGTTTATAGTGCTCGGTTGGTTTTACCCGGTAGACGAACTTAGAAAGGAATACGAGAAAAAAAATACTGATGTTGCGATTAATTTTCCGGAGTTTTACAGCATGGTTTTTTATCAGTATTCAAAATCCGTAAATATTTATCTTGCGGACGTAATAAGGGATTATTTGCCTAACGCAAGCGAAAATTTGGCCGACGAGTTAGGTGTAATGCTTGATAATATAGATTACGCAGATGAGGAATACGCGTTAAGGCAGTTAAAAAGGCGCGTACCCAAACATTTTATTATTAAATTTTGCGATATTATGGAAACAAGGCTGCGCGGGTACGACAATGTTTCGCAAATGCAGTATCTAAAAAATGAAATTGACGCATTTAGAGTTACCGAGCTTGAAAAGGAACTGGCAAGGCGTGTTTCGCGAAATAATGTTATACAGGTAACTCTTATAGCCGTCCTTGTTGTATATATATTTATTTTCTATATGTTTGAAATTGTGGAATCATTAAAAATGTTTCAATAAATTGAAAGGGAGGATTTATAATGAAAAACGCATTAAAAATTATCAACAACGAGAGGGGCGACATCGGCGTAAAACAAATTGCGTTAGCTGTTGCTGCAGTTGTTGTTATTGCATTTCTTGTTTCGTTTCTTACAGGTGGTTGGTTGGAGGAAAGAATAGGGGAAGTTTGGACTGCCCTTTGGGACTATCTGCAAGGTTTATTCGCTTAAGATTATGAGAGCATTAGGGAAAACCGTAATCGGCGCAATAGTTATTTCAGTATTAATTGTATTTTTCACTAAATTAGCCGGAATGTTTCCGTTTTATTTAACAATGATAACGGAAACATTTAATTTAGCTAATATAGCGGCAACGGATAACTACATTAAAGAGCAGTATTATACCGATTCGCTCGACGGTTTGCGTTCGCTCCCGCTTTACCGCGAAAACGCGTCCAGTGTGGAAATTGAGATATTAAACGCCGACGGGCGCACTGCGGTAGGAGATAACGACGAATACGGCTATATAGATGCCGACCCTTCGTTTAAACCGTATTTGCAGCGCGGAAACCCGGTAAGTATAAGAATAAGCGCGGTATATCCGTTCCAATTTGAGTTGTGGGGCAGGCCAACGGCCTTTGATGTGCCTGTTTCTTTCAGCCTAACAACCGTAGGGCTTAGGTACTATAAGGATTTGCCCATAGACGACCTTTACGCTGACTGACAATAAGGGGAGAAATTCATGAAGTGGCCGGCCGAGGCAATACTATTAATAATTTTAGTCGGTTCGTTTATACAGCCATTAGCGGAACTTGGAAACGTTTTAAAAGAGCGGCTTATACTTAACTCCGCAATTTCAAACTCTTCCCGCGCCGCCTATAATAATGCGGTTAATATTTGGCATATGGGCGATTTGGACGCGCAGATAAACCCGGAGGAGTTTATGGAATGCTTTTCCGAAGCTTTTTGCGAATCTCTTAATTTATCGCAAAAATCAATGGATATAAGCGGTACAAGCGCGGTTTTTTCGTCAAATAACGGAAGGTTTAACGATATTTCGGTAAGCTTTGATTTGTTGCACACAACGTACGATGCGTTAAACGATGACGATTTGGGTGAAACAATCTATCACGACCGTTATGTTACGCTTATTACAGCGCAAATGGAAACTACGTATTTATTCAGAACATATTGGCTTAAAATGGCGAACGGAGCCTCGAACGACGGGTATAAGTTAACCGCAAACAGGAAATTTATTATGCAAATAATTAATTAGGGGGTTTTATGTGTGGATTTTATACTAATCACGTTAAAACACTCAAGGAATTCAATTGTAGATATGAAAATACCCGCGTTTATGGCGGTGGGCGAATTTATTGAAATTATTTGCCGCCTGTATGATATTTTGGCTTCCACTCTTCAAGCGGAGCCACTGGGTATAGTGCTGGATAAAAGGCTTACGTTTGCGCAGCAGCAAGTTGAAAACGGCGCAATGCTTACCTTGTACAGTTAAAACATAAAAGCGGGTTTGGGGTGTAAAATGAACAGTAATATATTAAATGGCGGTTTGGTTATTAGGTTCAGGAGAAAAGACTTTTTTTCCGACTTTGAAAAGCTATGGTTTTTGAACGCGGACGACGAGAATATTTATTTCAGCGATGGCTCGCAGAATAATTACCTGTGCCGGATTAACGAGAACGACCCGGAAGGTTCGGTTATTTTAAAAAAGCCATGCGGTAATTTAATACTAAGCGGAGACTGGCTGTATTATATAAACGAGTTGGACTATAAGATATACCGCTGCTTAAGGTCAGGGCGCTCCGAATCCCGCATAATAAACGAACCTGCGGCGGAGTTTATAATTTACGGTAAAGACGAAATTTTATACGCTCCGGTTTCGGGCGGGGTTAAGGGTTTTGGAGCGAATTTATCTGCTGATGTTAAGCCGGCAAGGTTATGTACCGCAGGGAAAAAACTTTTTTTTGCGGATAAGGCGAATAATAATTACTTAACAAGTATTGATTTAAACTCCGCAAGCGGATACCGTGAAAACCGTATGACGGATATTGTTCCGGCCTATATTAACAGCAGTGGTAACAATATTTATTTTTCTAACGCTCAGGACAAAAACAATATATATAAAATGGATACCGAAAACGATAGCCTTATTAAAATATGCGGCGAAAGCGCCGAATATTTGCATATTGTAGAAGATACGCTGTATTTTTGGAACGGCAATGTATGGAAACAGGTTTCCCTTGAAGGAGGGAACTCAAAAGAGGTAGGGTAATGGAATTTACAAGGCAGCCAAGAATATTACCGGAATATCAAATCGGAGAAATAGAAATTGAAAGCCCGCCCACAGTTTCGGAAAAACCTGAAGTGTCGTGGTTTTCAATATTAATTGCTCCCATTATAACAGTTTCGGCTACGGTTTTTGTGTTTATGGCAAGTCAGTCCTCAGGTATGGGGTTTATGTCCAACCCCATTTTTCTTGCAAGTTCTGTGGTTATTGCAATGGTATCTATAGTTGGCTCGCTTCTTAACTATAACCACCAAATGAGCAAATACAAAAACCAAAAAACAGAACGCGAAAAAAAATATAGGCAGTACATAAAAGACCGCGACCGTGATTTGGCTATAGCATCAAAGCAGCAATCCGACGCGCTGAGAAAACTTCATCCGGATACGGCAGGTTGCATTAACCTTATGCTTAACCAATCGCCGAGCCTTTGGGAACGAACGGCTTCCTATGAAGATTTTTTAATGCTTCGCGTGGGAATTGGCGCGGCAAAAACAGCGTTTCGCGTTGCCCAATCAAGCGCGAGGGATCCTGGCGTTATGAATACAGACCCTTTGGCTGGGGAACCTAAGGCTCTTGCGTTAAAATACGATACCGTTCAGGAAGTGCCCATATGCGTGGATTTTAAAGAAGCGCAGATTTGCGGAATTGCGGGTTCGAACGATAGGGTAGTGGATTTAATTAACAATATGCTTATACAGCTTGTTACCCACCACGGTTATGACGACATAAGGGTTGTTATTTTAACTCAGGAACAATCCGTGCGAAAATGGGGTTGGATGAGGTTCTTGCCCCACCTTTGGAACGATGAGTTTCAGGCGCGTTATTTTTTGTGCGGCAAAGATATGGCGGGAAATATGCTTTCGGATTTATGCGCGTTTTTTAAGGAGCGTGAGAAGAAAATTGAAAGCGGCGCGGGCATAAGCGGAGAAGCGCATTATATGTTCGTGGTTGATAATCCTTCCGTTTTGGAAGGGTCGCAAATAAAAAAGTATATTTACGAGCCAAATATAAAACTGGGGATTGCGGTTATTTTTACCGCCGAACAAATGTCATTTTTGCCCGCCGGGTGCGGAACCGTAATTACACTGAAGGAGAAAACGGCGGAAAAAACAGACCGCATTAATAAAACCAAAACAACCTTTTTGCCGGACTTATCCGTGTACGAGAAGAGCGATATTGCTGCAAGAAAAATTGCTCCGCTGCGAATACGCGCGGCGGTATCAAGCTATTCGCTACCAAAATCTATAACTCTTAGCCAAATGCTTAATAATGCCGGTGCGCTTTCCGGGAAGGATTTAACTAAGGTTGATATACTTGAAAATTGGCAGAAAAACCGAACATACAACGGAATGAGCGTACCGATAGGCGCGGGTATTGGAGGAATTGGTTCCGGAACGTTTTACCTTGATTTGCACGAAACGGGGCACGGCCCTCACGGGTTGGTTGCGGGTACAACGGGTTCCGGCAAGAGCGAGCTTTTGCAGAGCATAATAATATCGCTTGCTATAAATTTTCACCCTCACGATGTAACATTTGTTCTTATTGATTACAAGGGCGGCGGAATGGCGGACGTATTTAAAGGAATGCCGCATTTGGCCGGGGTTATAACAAATTTAAGCGGCAGGCAAACAATGCGCGCGCTTCTTTCAATAAAAGGCGAAATTTTGCGCCGCCAAACCGTTTTCGCTAAGTACGGAGTTAACAATATAGATAAATATCAGCGCCTTTATTACAGAAATGAAAACCCTGAAATGCTGCCTATATCGCATTTAATTTTGATTGCGGACGAATTTGCCGAATTAAAGCAAGATCAGCCGGAGTTTATGAAGGAGCTGGTTAGCGCGGCGCGTGTTGGGCGAAGCCTTGGTATTCACCTGATTTTAGCCACTCAAAAGCCGGACGGTGTTGTGGACGACCAAATTTGGAGTAATTCAAAATTTAAACTGTGCCTAAAAGTGCAAACCGAGAGCGACAGTAACGGCGTTTTGAAAAAACCCGACGCGGCTTTTATTAAAGAACCGGGGAGGGCATATTTGCAGGTTGGAAACGATGAAATATATGAACTTTTTCAATCGGCTTATTCCGGAGCGGATTATTTGCCGGAAGAAAAAAAGCAAAATGTTAGTAAAAATATTTATTTGCTTTCGTTAGACGGGAAACAAACTAAAGTTTACCCGGCTATGACGGCGGAAAAACCGGCGGATGAGCAAAAAAACCCAACACAATTGGAGGCAATGGTTGAACACATAAAAAACGTTTCAGAGGTGGAGCCTATGGAAGGCCCATGGACACCTCCGCTTGAAGAAAAAATGTATTTGAATGAAGTTGATTTATCCCAAAAACCGCAAGGTACTTTTCTTTCCGCATTGGCGGGTAAAGTGGACGACCCTCGCGGTCAGCGCAAATTTCCGCTCGAACTGGATTTTTTTAACGATGGAAATTTGCTTGTTTACGGAATGCCGGGCTCCGGCAAATCTTGCCTTTTAAGAACGATATGCCTATCGTTATCAATGCGTTATACTCCCGATGAAATTAATATATATATACTTGATATGAACGGAACAGGGTTTAAGATGTTTGAAAAACTTCCGCATTGCGGAGGTGTGCTTACCATTGACAATTCCGTGTCAATACGCCAGTTTTCGCGATATTTGTTAAATTCCATAAATCAGCGCAAAAAACTTTTTGAAACAAACGATGCCGAAAATTTTTCGGAATACAGAAAAAACAATATGCTACCGGCAATACTGGTAGTTATTGATAACTATTTGGGCTTGTCGGAATCGTACGATGATGTTGACGAACAGCTTTTAAATATGGTTCGCGAGGGTTCCAAATACGGTATTTATTTTGTAATTACCGCGTTAAGCGATTACGGCATACGGTATAAAATGTCTATCAATTTCAAAATGGTAATTGCGTTTCAGCTTGTGGATAAGGCAAGTTATTACAACCTTGTTGGCAGAACGGAAGGGCTTGAACCGGAGGATTACCCTGGGCGCGCTCTTGTGCGGTTGGCTTCGCCGTTTGAAATGCATGCCTTTTTGCCGGAATTTAAGGAAGACACAGTAATTAAGCAAACGAAGGATATTATTGAAGAAATTGCCTCCAAAGAAACACGCAGGGCAGTACCAATTCCTATTATGCCCGATAAGCTCTCTATTTCAAAGCTTAATTTATGCGGTGAGGATGGCGGGGAAGCGCAGGGCGAAGATAAAGCTTGCACAGAAATTGTTATTGGCCTTGCGGATTCGGATTTAAGCCCTGTGTCAATAGATTTTTCGGAATATGTGGCGTTTATGATAACCGGAGAACCGGGCTGCGGAAAATCCACACTTGCATGTGTTTGGCTTAATTTCGTTAAGAACGGTAAAATTTATTTTATGGATTCTAACGGGATGGGGCTAATGAAAATTGCTTCAAATGACAACACCGTGGATTTAAGTGAGGCGGATTTGGAGGAAATTATAGCTTCCGTTACGGAAATAATAGACAGCAGGAGGCAGGAGCTTAATGCTCTTAAGCGCTCCGGGGGCGATGTTAAAACGCTTATTGATTCGTGGGAGCAAATTATTTTTGCCTTTGATAAATTTTCGGAATTCAGCGAAAATTTTGATTACGAAGATTTTAAGGATTTGCTTATAAGAATTATCAATAAAGAGCGCGGGCTAAAAATAATGATTTTGGCGCTTGATACGCTGGACGGTTTTTCCGGCGATTATGAAAATGTTACGAAATACTTAAAAAAGGAACAAGCGGGAGTTATGCTTGGCAGTTTAAAGGATCAAAACGTGTTTGACTGCCGACTTCCATACGGCACAATAGAAAATGAGTACGGTTTTGGAGACGGTTTTTTTGTGCGCAAAACAAAATACATAGGTTTTAGAGCCGCGTATTAAAAAATGCGCTTTTGAGGTGATGTTAATGAATAAATCCGTTTTGTTTGTTATTGTAACGGTTGCGGCGGTTTGCTTAATTTTTTACGGCGTAAACTTCTTTGATAAAAACGATGATGAAAAAGAACCTGCTTCAAAGGGTTTGCATACTGATTATGTATTTTCCGATAATGAAAAACCGAAGGATAACCGGGCTGATATTATAAAAGCCAACGCGGAAGCCGAAGCCGAGCGCGAACGTGAAAGGGAAAAACAGCCGGATACGCCTGCCGAAAAAAGTGAACCCGTTAAAAAGGACAGCACTACAACTAAGCAAACAGAGCCGAAGGCTGAAAACGCGGCGCAAAATGAGGAAGCTGCCGAAACAGAAGAAACGGATACCGGTATTTATAGTACGGCGCAGGAAAATCCGGATTTACCCGAAGTTTTGGATGAGGACAGGGTTGGAGACAATTTTGAAATGATTTTTGGCGAGGACGAAATAATTCCCCCTGTTCCGGTTCGCGAGTTTGAAGAAGATGAGTATATGTACAGCGGTTTTACTCTTCCCTTTGAAAGCAGTATAAGTACCGTTGATTTTGCGGAAGATAGCCCTGTTGAGGCTATGTTTACAATATATTTGGAAAAAAACGACGCGAACGACCAAATAAATGAAACTGTTGATGTTTTGAAACAACTGCACGGCAGCGAAACAATTTATGCCATTGAAAGGTTCATTGCGGGAAACAAGGATAGGAACAGTTTGGAGGAAAAAACGGAAACTATTTATAACGAAAGCAGAGATCAATATATTGAAGTTTCAAGGACAAAGAACGCAGCCATATTGATAAGAATTTATAAGCCTTCGGTTAAGCCGTGAGTTGGAGTGAGTTTTTTGAAGAAAAAATTTGGAGTTTTAATTTTAACGGTGATTCTTGTTTTTGCGCCGTTAACGAATTCTAATAATTTAACACTTAAAAATAACGTTTACGCTTTGGACCTTACGGAAACCGAATATATTCAAGAAGCCAACGAGTTTATTGAAGTTTCTTTTGGTATCAGTAATTATTATCCGCCAACCAGTGCGAACGGATACAATTTGCGTGTTGCGGAATCTGTAGAGTACGGCGGCGTTTATTTGGTTTACGGAACGCCGGAGGATGTGCCGGATAACGACATGAATGGGGGGCAATACCGCTATTGGGGGTATACCAATAAAGGGGAAAAGTTCCCTAACCCGGATTGTCCGCCGGATTCTACCGCGCCCAGCGGTTATAGAACAGATTGGCTTACGCCGTGGGATATAATAAGCGGAAGAGTTATACCTGCATATAGGTGGTACAGTGAGCCTTCACCGTTTGACGCCGAGTTTTCAAAAGGCGATTTGGTGGATTTGCACAGGGAACTTCAAGAAAGGGACGACATTAACTTAACCGATATATTTTATGTTATTGTACCGCCCACGCGTTACAGTTGGGGGCTTGTTGTTGCCTATCATTTAGATAGTTCAAGAAGACAGTGGTACACCACATCGCTTGTAAAGCCGTACGATTTGCGTGATGAAAATATATTTATTACCGGCAGCGATATTCCAACTTCCGGCACCGGCGGAAGCGCGGTTAATGTAACCGTTAATGTTTTATCAACCTTTTCAAGCGGGGATGGCGCTGTACCTTGCGAGCTTACCGTAAAAAATATAAATACCGGTGCCGTTGTGGTGCAGCAAAACTCTACCGTTAATTTTTCGTCCGAAAAAAATCAGGTGTTTACCTCATCCTTTACAATGCCGTCCGATGGAGCGGCGGAGGTAACGTTTGCGATAAATAAAAACGGAACAAGCCCTCCGGAGGGATATTTGGATGATAATACGGTAACGGAGAACGTTAGCCTTACGCAAACGCGAACCTTAAGGGGAGATTATACAATTGAGTACAATGTGCTTCGTAAGTATGTTAGCTTCGATTTGTACGAAGGGTTTAACGCTTCGAATGTACGCACCGGCAATTTAATTTTGCGCAGAGGTGAATGGTATGAAAGTCCTACAGGAAGGCTTGTTATAACAAACGATAACCCGGCTTTTCACCATACCGTATGCGATCCGGGTTGCGGCTGCCCATGCGGAACAACCGGCAATTGCACATGCTCAAGAAGTTGTTACAATTATTTTGCAGCGGACAGGAGGTATCCTATAAGCGAGGATTCCCCGGAACAGGATTCATACACCGTAAATACTGATAATAGTTTTGGAGATGAAACTTTGGATGTTAACCCTAAAATTTACGGCTCCTTTAGGAGAACAGATTACGGCGATAAACCGACCGCAACAACCGCAGTATATAAGCCAAACGGAGAGTTAGCAAAATCCGGTGAAATTTCTGCTAAGTGGGTTCAGCAATTTAATGCAGGGTATAGATGGTGGGTAAGAACAGATACAGGCGGGTTTTGGCGGTATGGCAGAGCGCGTTTAGATTTGGATAACATATCGCGTACAACCGATGTTGTGTGCAAAGTTTATAACGGCGCAGCAAGGTTAACGGCACCTGTGTTTGAAAATGAAATTGAAAATAATGAGGACGACAGTAATACCAAAAATCTGTTGTGGGCAAGCACGCCGCTGGATGTTGATGTAATTAGAAATATGTATTACGAGAATAACAGCGGTAGGCTTTATAACATGACTCATGCTAACGGACAGTATGTGCGTAAATTCATAGAGCAAAACCAAGCGGATTTAACATGGAATATTGAAAGCGGGAATTCCGTTTCAAATGAGCTAAGAGACGACAGAAACGCAGCCAAGGCGAGAAACTACAATGTTGACGCGGCGGAAAAGGCTGTTTTTGCATCTGATACAATACATGCCGCTAAGGAATATCCAATAAGGTCGGGCTATTTCTTTAACCCGGCGGGAACGTACACTTTTACGTTAAACACGCAAATTTATAAAAACACCAACGCGGAAACGCGGGAACATAAGGATTTGGTAAACGCGGTTATTAACTCGTTCCGTTACGAATCCAATATGGTATATGTTAACCCGGATACAAAACAGGCCGTTGACATTAGCAATAACGCCTTAAGCGCTGCGGGCTCCGATATTGCTGGAAGAACAGCTTATATAGGTTATGCGGGAAATGATTTGGTGCCGGTTACCGTTGAAACGGAATTTAACGTTGAGGATGTAGAAGAATTGGCACACAGATACCCAACGCTGGATGAGGATACCGCATACAACTCGGCTGTGGGGGAAGATATTACGGATTTACGGTTTCAAGCGGTTTTAGAAGGTTACGCGGGTTCGGATACGGACGATTCAAGGAGCGGTTACAGATACACCGAATATGTAAAAGATGGCGAACACATGTATAAAATATCCGAATCTACAACGGTAACAATTACCGTTAACCCCGATAACCAAAAGCTCTACACGCACGCGCAAATGAAAAACGCCGATTACAAGGTAAGAGCTTACATAGACAGCGTAAACTTAAACGCGCTTACGGCGGAACAGCTTAGAGGGCTTTCGGTATCTAACGGAACCGGAACGCTGCAAGGTATTAATGTTTTAGACGAAATAGATATTCAAGTTGTAGGTTCAGCATATGACGACAGGCGATGAAAGGAGAAAATTATGGCGTCCTCAGCACAAGTAAGAAGTATGGCAAACAGAGTTCGTAATTCAAAGCAGTCAATTCAAAATGCAAGAGACAGGTTTCAATCCTGCGCAGATGCGGTTGCCTCGTGGTGGAAAGACGACGCGGCGGAACTGTTTTGCGCCGGAAAAAACACAACAATTTCGTATGCGGGCGAACTTACGAACAATATGAACATTTTGGAAGAAAGGCTTAGAATCCTTGCCGACCAGGTTAAGCGTGCGGAAGATGAAAAAAGAGCGGAGAGACTTAGAGTGTGATTTTTGCATCAAGTTTGGCTTCATCAGGATTTCCTGATTATATATTAAGATGAAGCGTTCGCAGTAAAATAAAGATAAGGGGAGGTGAAGAAATGGCAAGTATAGAGTTTGATTTTGCAAGAGCAAAGGAATTTCAGGGGAAATTGGATACGACTATGACATCTGTTATCGGAGAACTTACTAAAATGGAAACGAAGGTAGGCGGATGCCGTGAGTGGTGGAAGGGCGGCTCTGAAGAAGGCTTCATACAAAACTTCTCGAAAACTAAAAAGGTAATTGAGAAAAAGTTGAACGAGTGCGCAAAGGAATACAAGAAACTCGTTGATGAGGTTAAGAAGGTTAAGGAGCAGGAAGAAAGAGATATGCAGCAAGCGCTTAAGCAGTAATGGGGTTTAAGTAAATTTTCGAAAGGGAGGTGTAAAAATGGCAACAATACAATTTGATGAGGGCAGAGCCGATGGGTTAAAGGCGGATTTGGGAAGCTGCATTGGCGAGGTAAACGCGTCTTTAGACAAAATGGGTTCTGAGGTATCTAACATAAAGGATTGGTGGAAGGGCGGTTCCGAGGACGGTTTTATTGAAAATTTCAACAAAACGAAAAGCGAAATTCAGAAGGCGTTAAACGAATGCGCGGCGGAATATCAGAAGCTCGTTGATAAAATAAAGCAAATTAAGCAGGAAGCGGAGAAAAGCATTAAAGCTCAGCTCAGCAAATAGTTTTTCATTATACGGAACACCGCAAAGGGTTTCGCGGTGTTCCGTATAATTTGTAAGTTTTATTATTATTGTGTGTGAAGGTGCTTGTATGACAAACGTAGATACCAATAAGTTGAAGGATTTAATAAGTGAGCATCAGCGTTTTCAAAGTAGAGTTGAAAGCGAACAGGCAGTTTTTAGAAGCGTGGATAACATGCTGAATAGCATTAGAATTAAATACACGCAAGGGTATGTTTTAAGCGCGGTTAATACGGCGTCTGCTTATGTTGGAAATGTAAAGAATTCATCGGCAAAATTAGCGGATCATGTCAACAAGAAAAGGACGGGGCTGCAAAGCGCCCTTGAGATATATTTAGATGCGGAGAGAAATGCGAAGAACACGGCTAAAGATGAAGTTGGCGCGGCTAAGATATCGTCTGGTAATACTGAAGGACTAAGTAAGATTGAAAATGATCTGGATAATGGGGAAAACACTAATAATTTTCTTAGTCTTCTTGAGGAATTATTAGATGAAAAAATAATTAAGAGCATATTTGGAAATGTTGTGAAAGCTACAGGCAAATGTGTTACAATCTGGTTTAAAGAATTAATTGACCTTATTCTTCAAGCGGTTGAAAATATTGACAGATTCAAAGATGAAAATGGAATTATTGATTGGGAGCGTAGCATTTCGCAATATATTTTAGAATTAACAATAGATAATATGGTAGATGACATAATAGAAGGAGCCTTAATGTCTATTGTAGGTGCAGGTTTAGCCGCTGCAGGAGTAGTTTGCGGTCTACCTGTACTTGCAGTTGTTGCGATTGCAGTTGCGGTTGGTGTTGTAGCGTCGCTTTTGGTAGATGCATTGGATATGTTATGTGAGTTTATAACTGGGAAGGATTTAGATACACTTATTGCAGATGCATTAATTGACCTATCTAAATGGTTTAATGAAAAAATAGGCGATTTGGCTGATGCTATTAAGGATCTTTGGAGTTGGCTTACAGGTGGAGACAGTATAAAAGGTAAAATTGACGCAATATGGGCACAAGCAAACGACCGTATTCGTCAAGCTATCATTGATACTCAATACGTTGTTGATTCTATAATTAACGGAATGCCAATAGTGGGTAAGTGTTTCTTGTATGGTAGCAGTCCTGCTTTAGCGGGAGCAGATTTCACAATATCTTACGTCCATTACGCCGCTCTTTCGAACGCTGGTAGGAGCTACGCCAGTTTACGCAATTCAGACATTTTTATGAATCTTGTTAATCGAATGGCAGTAGAAAATCATCAGGCGCTAAGTGCTTATATAATGGATGAGCTCGCTGAATTTGTGAGAGAAATGAATGATAAGCTTCAAAAGCTTATTGCGGCAATTAATTCTAAAAGCTTAAAATTGGTTTCTCACAGTTTGCTTAATGACTTATTTAAGGTAGAAAGAGAATTCAGCAACTTTTTAGATATTGTTGCACTGACTAAAAACGCCTTTGATTTTGATAGCTTTACATATGATACGAATTTTACAATAAAGGAAAACATTAAAAGACTTATAGTGACTTTTGTTGAAACTATAAAAAGAAACGGGGAAAAAATTGAAGCGGAAAAAGAATTATTGAAGGATTCTTCTATTGAAGACCTTTATAAAATGTTTCCTAGTTGTGAGGATATTTATAGGAAAGAAGCTGTTTTACAATTGTTAGAAGAAAGGATTACAAGAGAAGAAGCGGAGAAATTGGTGTTTAATGCTGACGGAAAAGTTACATATGGTGATGAACCTGGAATGGTAATAGAGTCTGCATATGGAGGAATCCAGCACGCGCCGCTTCTACTTTATTCATTAGAAGAAGACCCTAATTATAAGAACTTTTTAAAGGAACTACTACACTTGAACAGTGACGAGGAAATTGAAAAGTATCTTAGAGAGTTCAATAAAAATGGTTGCGGATATATTTCTATGACAAACACAATTTTTGTACAATATGCAGGCAGACCGGATGAGTTTGAAAGAATATTCGGCTTTCCTATGTATCAAATTGATGAAACTGGCACTATAAAATATAATTTTGAGTATCTCGTTATTGATCTGTATAACAGTAGCGGTAATATAGGCAACGGAACAAATCCCAAAAGTCAGAAAAAAATTTTAGAAAACTATCTTAAAAGTAAAGGTGTAAAAGTTTCAGTAACAAACGAAAAATTTGATGTAAAGGGTGTAGAAGAGGCGCTTAAAACCGGTCAAGTGATAATAGAGCAAAGACCTGTTATATTGTACAATATGGATGGCGGTAAAGAATTTGCAGATGCAGGACACTCAATTATTGTTACAGGAATTGATGACAACGGAAATCTTATAGTTTCTTCTTGGGGAAAAAGGTACATCATAAAACCAGAAGATTATGAACCAGATGGTCTAATAAGCCACTTAAAAAAATGCTTAGGATTTACTTATTTGGACTACGAAGTAGTAACTTTTGAATAAAACACAACAAGCGTAGCAATTATGGCATTAATTAACAAGAATCCGTCCGCGTGAATAGACAAATATGGCAATATATTCACAAATTATAGCATAGGTGAAGGTGTTTGTATGACAAGCGTAGAAACCGAAAAGTTAAAGGATTTAATAACCGAGCACCAGCGTTTTCAAAGAACAATTGAAAACGAACAGGCAGTTTTTAAGAATGTTGATAACATTTTGAACAGTGTTCGCACTAATTACACGCAAAGTTATGTTTTAAGCGCGGTTAATACGACGTCCTCTTATGTTAGAAACGCAAAAAACACTTCAGCGAAATTGATAGACCATATTAATAAGAAAAGAACTGGGCTGCAAAGCGTCCTTGAGATATATTTGGATGCGGAAAGAAACGCGTCAAACGCAGCGAAAGAAAATGATACTGCAAAAAAAACTAACGAAACAGCATCTGAAATAGTTGACGGGATTGCCGAAAGCTTTGGTCCTGTTGGCGCAACGGTGGTTTTTGTTGGTAAATTTCTTGAATTTATAACAGGCGCAAAAACTCCTAAAAAATCTGTGGAATTTGTGAAAAGTATTTTTGACCTTGCCGATAAGTTTGACGAAAAATATGACGCATTAAAAGCTCTTACTAAAGCTAATTTTAACATAGGTAAGGTTGCGCCAAAATGGGCTGATAAGTTGCTCGGTTTGAACAGATTCTGGAAAGTTAGTAAATACGGAAATGCGTCCGTACATAGCAACACCTTAACACAATTTTCAAGAAATAGTGCAAAAATTGTAAAAGGTGAATTGAAAGAATTAGTAAAGCCAAAATCTATAGGGCAGGCTGTTGTTAAATGGGGCGGCTTGGCATTAGATGCGGTACTTAAAGGTTTTGAAAATTTCGAGAGGTTTAGAGGTGAAGATTGGGCACGTATTATAACACAAACGGCGTTGGAGGTAGCTGTTGATGTTGCTATAGGATTAGCTATCAAAGCTGCTGTAGGAGCTGTGGCAGTAGCAATATTTGGCGCGGCGGCGGCTCCCTTTGTTTTAGTTGCGGCAGGGGTAGCGTTAATTACTATTGGTTTGGATGCATTAAGTAAGTACTTAACCGGGAAAGACTTAGATACATTAATTGCGGACGGAATAATAAGTGCGGCTAAATGGATTAGGGATAAAATTAGCGGCGCGGCTAATTGGGTTGGAGATAAAATTGGCGATATTACAAGCGGAATAAAAGATTTTTGGAACTGGATTACAGGCGGCGACGGCAATAAAGGCAAAGTGGACGCTATATGGGCGCAAGCTAACGACCGCATTCGCCAAGCAATTATTGATACGCAGTATGTTGTTGATTCAATAATTAACGGAATGCCGGTAGTAGGCAAATGCGCTCTGCTTAGCCCAGCACCGGCTTTAGCGGGGGCGGGCTTTACTATGTCAAATAGTCATTATGCCGCGCTTTCAAGAGTTAGTGAGAATTACGGCAGTTTGCGTAACCAAAGCGGTTTTTTAGGTTTTATCGGCAGCGTGGCAGTGTCAAATCAACAGGCGCTTACATCGTACATAATGGATGAACTCGCTAATTATGTTAGGTCAATGCTCTTAAGGATACATAATGCCATTTTGGGTATTATGCGTAAAATCGTAGGTGTGTTTAAACAGCCTTGGTTTGAGGATTTAGTGAAGTATGAATGGGGATTAGCCAACTTTTTAGATGCCATATATTTAACAAAAAGAACTGCTTTAGATGGCATGACATATAATCCAGGCAAGGAAATATTTGAAATTATCAGAAATATAGTTAAGATGATTATTGAAAGTATAAGAGTAAACACAGCCAAAATTGAAGCAAAAAAAGCTGAATTAAAGAACTCATCCGTTACGGATCTGTATAAAATGCTTCCTAACTGCAAGGATTCGTTTGAGCGAACAGCCATTTTACAGCTTTTAAGAGAAAAAATATCATACGAAGAAGCAATGAAAATGGTGTTTAACGCAAACGGCGTATATGGTGGAGATCAAGGCGCTCCGCTCTCCCGTTTTGCCTACGGCGACGATCCGAATTTTATAAAATTCATGCGCGAACTTTTGCCGGGGAAAAATGACGGGCAAATTGAAGATTACCTAAGTACGTTTAATAATGTAGGCTGCGGTTATGTTGCTATGGCAAATACGGTATTTGTGCAATACGCTAATAGACCGGATGAGTTTGAGAAAATATTCGGCTTTCCTATGTACCAAATTGATGGAAGCGGCAATATAAGTTACAATTTCGATTATCTTGTTGTTGATTTATATAACAGCAGCGGTAAAATAGGAGAAGGAACAACGTTTGAAGACAGAGAAAAAATGTTGGAGGATTACCTTCACAGTAAGGGTGTAAAAGTTTCGGTAACAAGCGATCAATTAGATGTAACGGGTGTTGCGGAAGCTCTTAAGAACGGTCAGGTAATATTAAGGCAAAGGCCAGTAATATTACACAGAGCAAATGGCAGTAAGCAAATATCAAACGGCGGTCACGCAATTGTAGTTACCGGAATTGATACCAACGGAAATCTCATTGTTTCTTCTTGGGGAGAACTCTACACCATAAACCCAGCGGACTACAGTACCGAAGGGATTAAAAAATACTTTAGTAACTATGCGGGAAGTATTTATTTGGATTACGAGGTGGTTACTTTTGAATAAAACTCGTTTTGCTGTACTGTTAATAATAATTTTATTTTTTGGAGGCTGTAAAATGGAAGAAAACGCATACGGAATGTCAATACCAAATGAAAACGAAGCAAAATCCATGTTAGGGCAAAATTCTGAAACCGAAGGTTATGCGGGGTTAGTTCAACCTATGAGTTATGATATTGAACTCGCAAAGGAAAAAGGCTTATGTCCCGATTCAAAATTTGATGAGAAGTATTTAAAAATGCAGGCTCTCTACCGCGAGGAATTAGAAAAGTTTCTAAACGGGAAGCTGAATTTAGGGAAGTATGACAACTTGCTCTCCGACAGCGATTTAAGGTTTATTACTGTTGCGGAGGATGAAAAAAGCTTCTATCAAAAATATTCAACCTTTGGCTTTAAGTATATTTACCTAAGGAACAACCTTCCTATTGAACGGCTTAGTAAGGAAGAGCTTAAAATTCTTGAACGCAATTTCGAAACTAAAAACGCCGTAAACCATGAGGAATTACAAGAGCTTGTTGAAAGAACCTATAAAGCCGTAATTTTTACATATAACGGCGTGGAGGCGGATACGATTATAATATTTAGTAACGATGGGCAAAAGAAGGCTCCAAACAGCGCACTTGTGTTTGAAATAGGTCATTCGTCCGAATTTGATGAAAACGGCAATTATGTTGATAGATCTAATGAGAAAAATAAAAGAATTTATTTGGCTAATGAGTTTATTCCAATGATGCAGAAAGATCTTTCTGAGGTATTGGGCACAGAAGTTGTGGTATTCGTGAACTAAAAACTAATATAAAAGGAGCGGTTTAAATGCAAATTAAAGAATTATTACCTATCGGGTCAGTAGTGCTTCTTAAAGAGGGGCAAAAAAAAGTTATGATTTTTGGAATTATGCAAACGGATACGGGGGCGGACAACAAAGAATACGATTATATTGCCGTAATGTATCCGGAAGGCAATGTTGGTCAGGAAATTCAATTTTTATTTAACCATGAGGATATTGACCAGATTTTTCACAGAGGTTACGAAGATGAGGAAAGGGAGCAGTTCTTAACAAAACTTGATGCTATTTACAAGGAAATGGGAGCTAAATAAAAAAGTAACCGCATTGCAAACGTTACCCTAAATTAGGGAGGGATTTTTATGTATATAGACTACATTTTAATCGCTGTTGGTTCCGTTACGGCAATAGCTTTTATTTGTATCGCAATTTATCTGATTGTTTCAAACAAAAAGAGCAGCTTTTACCGAGAAATACTTGAGGTAGGAACCACAACCATTGATATAACGGAAACGTCAAAGCGGCTTGGAGTTTCAACAACAGGGGCGGAGCTTCTTACTGTTTTGGAAGCAAATTCGGAGGAAGTAACGGGAACCGTGCTTGACGATACTCTGCCGCCGGGTTCGTCTGCGGCGGTTGGTACCGGTACGGATATTTTGGGAGTAACTCGCCCGTATAACTTAGATTTTCCCGCCGAATTTTTTGAAAAATATACTGTGTGCAGGGAAATTTCCGGCGGCGGTATGAGCCGGGTGTTTTTGGCGCTTAATAAAAAACTCCAGAATTATTGGATTGTTAAGTTTGTGGATTCGCGCAACGGTATTATAAATAATGAGGGAGATATTTTGAAAAGGCTTAATCACCTGAATTTGCCGGCAATATCCGATATTTTTTACGGTGAAAAAGGGGTTTTTATCGTTGAAAGGTATGTGGAGGGCATAACGCTGGATTTAATTATTAAATCCAAGCAAACGCCGGGTCAGTTTGCACTGCTTCAATGGTTCGAACAGCTTATTCAGGTTTTGAAATACTTGCACAGCCTTGAACCCGCGCCGATAATCCATTGCGATTTAAAGCCGTCAAATATTATCTTAACTCATGCCAATAACCTTGTGCTAATTGATTTTGGAATTTCCAAAACGCAGGGCAGCGACGAGGGCGTTAGCGCGGTAACTTACAAATATGCCGCTCCGGAACAGTTAAAACGAGCGCCGAAAGCAAAATATGCGGAAATTATAAAGGAAAGGTTCGGAGATTTGCCAGAGGAGCGTTTTGGCTGGCAAATTGACGAACGCACCGATATTTACTCTTTAGGCGTAATATTTTTTGAACTTATAACAGGCTCTGTTCCAACGGTTCATAACAAGGGGCTGTTAAGGGAAAAAGCTTCCGCCGAACTTGCAGCGGTAATTGAAAAATGCTTGGAATTAAACCCGCAAAACCGTTACCAGAGCGCGGACGAGCTATTTATTCAAATTCAAAAGTTGCAAAACACACGCCTTACTATGGCAAAAACGCTTACGTTAAGGCGGGCTTTAGTGGGAGCGGCTGTTTTTTTGGTAATATTGTCGTCCGGCAGTATATCGGTTGGCGCTTTTATGTTGCAGCAGGAAAACCTTACGCAGCTTGCAATGGATCCGAACACTATAACCTTAAGCCTTCAGCAAAGCGCCGAATTTGCTATATCAAGGCAGCAGCCTAACGGCAAAACCGAAGATTTGGATTTATCCTGGGTAACATGGGACTTTAGCGACAACATAGCAAGGATAGACGGCAACCGCATTGTGGGAGTTAATACCGGCGAAACAACGATAACCGGAAAATACAGAAATAAAGTTGTTGATGTAAATGTAAACGTAGTTGAACCCGTTAACGGGCTTGTAAACGTATCTCTCAAATACAGTGAGGATACAAACGTAAATGTATTTGCCGGAAACGGAGAAAGGGATACAGTTGACGGTTCGTTAAACGAAGCCGCGTTTGTTTCGCCGGAGAGCATATCGGCAAACGGAAGCGCCATTTATTTGGCCGATTCGGGGCTTTTGCGCAAAATTGAAGGCGATGTGGTAAGCACAATTACGCTGGAGCCGGATTATTTAAAGGTTAGCAAGGTGCGCTCTTCCGAAAACGGAGTTTATATTTTAACAAACCCGTGGGAGGGCGAGGGGGGCGCTTTAAATTACGCTATTATTAAAATGTTGGGGGATACCGCAGAGGTAGTGTATTACGCGGATACCGATTTTGCCTTTGCAAACGATTTTGCAGTTTCAAACGGAAAGTTATATTTGCTTGAATATTTATCCGTTTACAATGCAACGTTTATACGGGAAATCGACGAGGCAACAGGTGAGGTAACAACACTGTGCGAAATTGAAAACGACATAACCGGCATGGATATAGACGAGGGCACCATTTATCTGGCCGGCGGCGAAAGCGCAGTGATTATGACATACAATATTAATTCCGCCGAACTAAAATATGTTGCGGGCACAAAAGATAACCGCAATTTTATTGATGGTTCCGCCCCTTTGTTTTACGAGCCGATGAAAGTTAAAAAATACAACGATGAGTTGTATGTACTTGATTTTAACGTAATTCGGAAAATGGAACTTAAAGACGGCGTGTGCGGGTTTGCGCAAACAGTTGCGGGGGAGGTGTCTTTAGATTTAAACCCGGATTTATTAAACGGCGCGGGCAGTGAAGTAAAGCTTGCTAAAAGCAGTTTAATGGAATTCGACTTTGACAGCAAGGGAAATATATACGTAACAGATCCGAAAAAAAGTGTAGTGAGAATTATTAACAAGGAGGAGTAAGGAAAATGGGAAAAAAAGTTTTAAGCTTTTGGTTAGCTGTTGTTATTGCAATTTCGTGCATGGGGTTGCCTACGTACAGCGCTCCCGCATTTGTTCAGCGAGACATAATTTTAATGCTGGACGTATCGGGCAGTATGTATGGGGAACCGCTTAATGTATTAGTAGATGCGGCTAAAAGTTTTTGCGAGACGGTTATGAGCAGTGCAGACGATAATCGCATCGGGATTGTAATTTGGAGTACTGTTCCGCAGTGGATTGATTTTACAAGTAATACTTCAAGCTTGATTAGCGCCATCGACACGATAAATAGTCCGGGCTATGATGTGGGGTGGGGCACCGATATAGGAGCAGCGCTGGAACTTGCCAATGGAAGAATGGATTTAAGCAGTCGTGATTCGTCTATAAAGAGTATTGTGCTTATGACGGATGGATTTCCGGAACACGGCATTTTTACTACTACAGGAAGGTATGATTCGTCTGATCATCCGCTTTTCGGAAACGCAAACACGGCATATAATATTGCGGCAAATATTACGGATTCGTACAATTTGTATACACTTGGGTTCTTTCATAGCCTTGGGGGTGTACATTTAAGTTTTGCTAAAGAGTTCCTATATGATATTCAAAATGCCGGATATCACATTGTAACCGACGTTGATGACCTTGAGCCTGTATTTTTTGAAATTGCAGGTGATATAGATCAAGAATATTCCGACGTTACGCCTCCTTTGGCACTTTTTGTTGACGCGCCGAGATCGTTAAAAATGAACGAAAATAATACGGCGTATAGGCCTAATCCTTTTGAAATTACTGTTTTCGGGCAAAACGTTTCAAGCAGTTCCGCAATTAACCCGCAAATAGAACTGGTTTTAGGCGAGGGGCTTAGTATTAACAGCGTTGTGGTATCCCAATCGGCGCTTACCGCTTATCCCGCGCAGCAGTTATTGGCTTTGGGGGATATTGAACCAGACGGTACTTTTGCGGTTACATGGCAAGTTTCCGTATCCAACGTTCCAGGAAATGCGGATGTTCAAATTCCGTATAAGGTGAACGCTACATACAATACCGCTGAAACTAAATCTATACCTATGATACTTAACCTTCCTAAGATTTATGTTCCCGATGGCGGGGGCGGTACTACGCCTTCGAACCCTAATGTTGTATTCCCGCCTTTTAGTTCGGTAGAGAATAACGGCAATAACTATTGGAACACTTCGGATTACACAGAGGTTAATAGAGATCCAAGAACATACGCCCTTGAGGACCCTGCTACTATTTTAAACCTTCCGTATGATGAGTTTAATACTGTAGTGGATGAGGCAAGCGCGGTAAGGCTTGTTAATAAAGCTATATCGCGCATGAACGAGGAACAAAGGCAATCTTCTGCGGGAATAAACCTTTTAACAAGGTTTGCCGAGGAAGCCATAACGCAAGCTGCGGAAATGAGAACGACGGACGCTCAAATGTATCTGAACACATCGCAAATAGCGGATTTGGAAGCAAAAGCCGTTTCCGCGAAAAACGCCGTAGCGGCGGCGCTGACAAATGCCGGAATTGATCCGGGAAGGGAGCTTAACGCAAACGCTCTTATTTCCGTAACGTCGAATAATCAGATATCGTTTAGCATCAACGGAATGGCTTTATCAACCGGTCTTAACAATATAAGGGTTGAAAGCAGAGTTACAGGGTTTACCTTAAATCTTGACTTGATGAGGGAATCTTCCGTTGGAATTTTAGCCTTTGGAGGAAATAGGATATTCAGTAAGAATTTAATGCAGAACATGTATCTTGCGTCTAAGGGATATGTTCCGGGTTTGGCGGATGTTTTTTATGCCGCTTCTAATTCGCAGGGCACTTCGGCAACGTATACGGTTTCTGTAACTCCGTCTTCAAGCGGCGTATTGGATTTTAAAACATCGGGCAATTTGCCGCAAAACGCGGTTAAAATTCAGCTTCCAATTCAGTCCGGCAAAGACCATAATACGCTTGTGGTAGCGGACGAAAGCGGGGAAGCGGTTTTAAGTCAATATAACCCCGCCACAAACAAAATGGAGGCAAAACCTTCGCAGAACGGGAAATATGTTTTAAAGGAAAATGTTTTGGATTTTTCGGATTTACAGAATACAAGCGCTGAAATGAGAACCGCTATAAATTACCTTGCAACTAAAGGCATTATGTACGGTTCGGACGACAGCCAGTTTAACCCGGACGGCGCGGTTACAAGGGCGGAAATTGCGGCATTTATTGTTAGAAGCGCCGGGCTTTTGGATAATAACGCTAACGGCGGTTTCAGCGACGTTGCGCAATCTAAATGGTATTACGGAGCGGTTGGTTCGGCTAAACGCATGGGTATAATTTCGGGTATGAGCGCAACCGAATTCGCGCCCGAAGCCGTTGTTTTAAAGGATCAAATAACCGCTATAGTTGCCAGAACAACAAAAATGCAGCGCGGTTTTAAAGCTCCTGCGGATATAAACGCCTACTTAGGTAAGTTTACTGATAACGGCGATATTAAGGACTGGGCAAAGGAAGATATTTCGCTTGCTGTAAGAGAAAACCTTGTTATAAACAGGGCGGATAAAAAGTTCGTGCCGGCAGACCAAATGACAAGAGGAGAAGCGGCGATTATACTGTATCGCTTGTATCATTTAATCTGGTAATAAATTAAAGAGGCTGTTGCGGCCATCATAAAATGGTGGCCGCAGGCCTTTTTTGCGTGTAACAAACAAAGAAAAAAACCGAACGGGAGAGAAACTGAAATGGCGGGGACGTTAAAATGCAAATTATGCGGTGCGAACATTACCGAAACAATGAAATTTTGCGGGTTCTGCGGAGCTTCGACGAAAAAGACTGTAGTGCCGAACAGTTCTGATTCGGTGAATATAGGTATGTACGATCATAGAGGAATTAAAAATAAAGGGAATAAATTTAAAATACTTACAACATTATTGCTTTCGGCTGCACTTTTTTCGGTTATTGCAGCATTTGTGATTTATTTAGGCAAACCTGCAGAGCAGGAACGCAATAAACGTGATGATGAAATTGTGCGAGTGGAAAACAGCGATGAAGCAGATTCCAAGAATAGAAATAAGGCAGATAGTGACGGTTATTTTGGGAATCAAGCATTAATCCATGATTCAAACCAGTTGACAGGCTTGTTTGAATCTGCTAAGTATGAGCGTTATAAATCTGGCGCTTTCATTACACAGTTAAAAGAACGTGTTGCTATTTCTAATGTGGGTGAAGAAGTGATTTATATTGACGGCTCACTAATTAGCAAAGCGTATAACCTTTATTCAAACAAGGCAGCATTTTTAATTTCTGAAAGAACAGACATCTATTACAATAAAAGTACATTATACTTTGTTGATAACGAGCTTCAGATTATAGACGAGGAAGTTGAAAAATGCTGGATTTCTGCATCCGGTAATGCGATAGCTTATTTAAAAAAGTATGATCCGAGTAATAATTCAGCAGAACTTTGGTTTTATTCCAACGGAATTAGAAGCTTTATAACATCAGATTTTTGCAATAATGAGGTTTGCTTTATTTCTCCAAATGGCAGTACGATTTGCTACACAACCTACGATGGAGAAGATTATTGCGGCTTTGTGTGGGACGGTCAAGAATATGAATTGGGGGCAGAGTGTTGGCCGATAGCCGTTTCGGATGGAGCAAAGTATATTTACTATTATCAGAATTATTATCAGAATCAATTTAAACGCATTTTATATGTGCAAGAAGGGGAAAACTTCGACGATAGAGAAGAAATTGGAGAATTTTACAAAGGTGAATTTACGTTTAACCGGGATTTGTCACAAGTAATTGTTGCGACCGGCGAAGAGGTTTACATAAGCAGAAACGGCGGGTCAAAGGAGCCGTTGTACGGTTGGGTATTTAGTCTAATTGTTCCCAACGGAACTGCAAGACAGAATTATTTTGAAGGTGATAATTCAATACAATTGTATTCTGTTTCGAGTTTTGCAAATTGCCTTTATTATGAAAACTCAGTTTTTGAAAATCGAACAAATAATCCAACCCAATTCATATTCGAAATTATAAGCATAAACAGCATGTATGAAGCAAATAGCATTGCAGACTATGTAACAAGCAATTTTAACGTCAATAGTAGTAATGTCTTATCTGCTGCGGGAAGTTTTTACCTTGCAGATAATGCCAAAACTTTAACCTATATTCGATTGGGTAGTATTTTTAAGGCAAATGAAATATTTGAAAACACGGAGCCTGAGGTAATTGTTTCAGAAGGTGTTCGATGCTTTGTTGCGGTTGATGATGGAAGTGCCGTGTTTTTTGTGGATAATGAAAATAAGCTTAACTATCAAAAAGGAAAGCAAAAACCTGTTATTGTATCCGACACAATAAATTACGAGCCTAAAGAGGGTTTAATAAACAATATATTTAACGGTAATACAATTTATTACGAAAGCGATGGAAGTTTGTATTTTTCGAATGGAGGAAGTGGGAAGTATGTTTCAGGCATTGAGGGGGAGGTTATTTCCTTAAGCGTGAGTTTAGACAGAATAATTGTTAAGGTTAAAAACAATGGCGATATTTATCAGTATTATTCGGAAGACGGAGAAAATTTCAAGCTGTTAGGCAGATTAGTTTAAATTTTTCAAAGGCAGATTTTAGTGATTTTATAGTTTTTGTATCTCTCTCAACTATCCCAAATTGCCGTAATGATAATTGTTTTTTGGAGAGTTCGGCGATATAATGTGTCTATTATGCACAAAGGAGAGGCTTTTATGCTTTACGCCCAAAAATCAGGGCGGCAATGGACATACAGTTTCAGCTACGAGAGAGAGAAAAAACTGTAATATGAATCAGGAGAGGGATTTATTATGACATGCATTCATTGTGGGGAACAATTATCGGAAGACTTTGCTTTTTGCACCAACTGCGGTAATAAAATTGAAAAAGCAACCGCCGGGGAGGATTTTATTTCTGCCTTTCCGGATACCACAGAAGTGGAACCGGAAGACGCACACGAAGAAACACACAGGGAAGCATCCAAGGAAGCAGCCAAGGAATCGTATGAAGAACTGCCCAAAGAATTGCCCAAAGAATTGCCCAAAGAAATGCCCAAAGAACCCCAGGAGGAGCCTGCCGTTTACTATTTGCCGCCAGCCGCCGCGCCGCCGGATGCCCGGCGGAAATACGAACCAGCACCGCAGGAGGAAGCCGATGTTAAAAAAACTCGGCGCGGCAGTGGGGCGCGTATAGTAGGCTCCTTTTTTCGAGGTGTTTTTTCTGTTGTTTTGGGCGTTTTTTTATTTGCCTTTGCAACCTCGCTTGCCTTGCTTTTAACGTTAAGGCTTGCAAGCATTTCTGAAATTGTTGCCGAAGCTGATATTGCGGCAATATTTGAGAGGTGTGGCTTAAGCGAAAAAATGGTTCTGGAAGCGAACAGTTCCATGATTTTGGGCAGAGAAATTGACGAAGACGATATTTATAATTTTTTAAACCGCGAAACGGTGCTTAATGAAATTGGCGCAGTTGCCGGAATGTACGCCGTATCCGCCGCAGAAGGAGACTACGGGTATCATCCCACAAACAAAGAAGCTTTAAGGTTTATAAAAAACATTTCCCCCGATATCCAAAAAGAAATAGATTACGAACTGTCGGATTATGACTATGAAATGGCGGAGTATTTTCTAAGCGAAAATGGCACTATGCGCACGCTTAGTTTAGAAAATATTTTATATAGCGCCAATGTTAATTTTGCGATTCCGTATGTTTTGTTTTCCGTTTACTCAATAATAATTGCATCCGTTTTGTGCTTTTGGATGATAATTAATATGTTTTTCCTCCACAGAAAGAGAATACGCGCGGCTTTTATAAATATAGGCGTGCCGCTTTTATTGGGCGGCGTGGCTTTAGTTGCCTCTTCGTTAATATTTGATCTTTTGTCGAATATATTAGGCGGCGATGTTTTTTATGTAACAGCCCGTTTAACCGAAGGGCTTAGTTCGGCTTTGCTTTTCCCAAGCTTGATACTGGGCGCGGCGGCTGTGGTTGCTTTTATGGTTTACGCAGTTATAAGTTTAGTTCGTAAAAACCGGACAAGAGAAATTAAAGAAAGATCGGGCTTGCGTTTTGTGGGTTTTGCTTTTAATACGGTTTGTATCATCATATTAGGAGTTTTAACTCTTGTTTGTGTGCAAGGTATACCGGAAATGAATGAAAGAAGGCAAAGCGCCGCAATAGAGGCGGCGCAAGCGGATACCGAAACGGATTTAGCCGCCGTTGCGGATATAACGGATACGGAGCAAGCCGCAAGTACAGAGGTTCAGGAACCGGAAGCCATTTTCAGCGGAACCAATAGTGCCGTAGATTCCGCGCCTGCCGGAAGCGTAATAATACTCGCGCCCGCCGCACCCGCAAATCCTGAGCCGGAGTTCGTACCCGCTATGCAAGATCCCGTACTTGCCGTGCCGGAGCCAGAACCTGGTGCGCCAAGGCCCGCGCCTACACCGCTTTTTGCGGAATATAAAAGCTCGTCGTCGGTTTTACCCAACCAAAAGGATGCAACAGGAGCGGAATTTACATATGATGCAAGCAATGCTTTTGATAACAACCCCTATACCGCCTGGTGTGAGGGGGTTTCCGGTACAGGTATAGGCGAGTGGATCCAAGCAGATTTTTCCGAGGAAGTGCTTATTACGGAAATATTTATTAAAAACGGTTATTGGTCCTCTTCTACGCTGATGAAGCGAAACGGGCGGATAAAAACTTTGCGCGTTATTTTTTCGGACGGTTCCTATGACACGTTTATGCTAACGGATCCGGTTGCTAACAATTATGAGTTAATGACCTTAGCAATCGGAGAAAAATTAATTCTTTCAAGCGAGCGCAAAACGTCTTTTGTCCGGTTGGAGATTGTAGATGCCATCAACGGCACGCACTGGCACGACACATGTGTTACGGATATTATATTTTACGGATATACCGGGGAGTAAATATTCTAAAAAAATCACTATGAAATTCTCAATTTACACTTGAATTTTGGTAAAGTGTGATAGATAATGTTGTTGTTCGTTTTAAAAATACAAAAAATTTTATGTATTGAAAGGAGAAGGGATTTTAATGGCGTTTTTAGACAAGATAACAAAGGCAACTCAGGATGTGGTGCGCGGCGCGAAGGATCTTACGGATACCGCACGCCAAAATTCGCTTATTGCGGAGGAAGAGAAACAAATTTTAAACCTTTATACGCAAATAGGTAAGCTTTACTTCGAAGCGGGAGAGTTCGACCCTGAAACACCTATTGGAAGGCTGTGCACCGCTCTTAGCGCGGCAAAAGCGCGAATCGCAAAATATCAGGAGGAAATTCGGCAAATTAAGGGAACTAAAAAGTGCCCAAATTGCGGCGAAAACATTCCCCTTTCATCGGCTTTTTGCGGTGTTTGCGGAACCAAAATTGAGGTTACACCCGAGCCCGAGGCGGCGCCGGAGGCACAAAAGAAGTTTTGCAAGGCTTGCGGCGCGGAACTTGGAGAGGGTCTTTTTTGCATGTCGTGCGGTCAAAAGCAATAAATTAAATTACAACTAAGCGGAGGGGTTCGAGATATGGCGGAGGTAAGAAAGTGTAAATTATGCGGGGCGAGTGTTCCCGCAAACATGAAATTTTGTGCTTCTTGCGGCACTGCGATTGAAGAGGCGGAACCTGTAAAAAGTGAGAGTTCCCCCGTCGCAGATGCTTCGGCGGTACTGGAAGGCGTAAAAAAACAGGCTGTTAAGGCGCAAAAATTTATTAAGCCGGCAATTTTTGTTGTTGCCGCTGTTGTTATTGTTGCGGTTTTGGCTAATGTTATAAAACCCGCTAAGTATGAAAAGGTTAAAGGCGGGGTTAATATGGTTCAGTCTGACGACCGCGTTGCTTTTTATAAAAACGGCAAAAACACAGGTTATGTTGACGGCTATTATCAAAACTTAATTTATAGTCTTAACTCAAGCAAAATGGCGGCTTTGATAAGTGAAGATATTGGCGGCGGCAGTGATGGTTATTCATTGTACCTTATTGACGCTAAAGCCGAACTTATAGACGAAGAAGTTTATAAATGCTGGATTTCCGCGTCGGGCAACGCTGTAGCCTATGTTAAAGAATTTGATTATAGCGAGGATACCGCTGAATTGTGGCTGCATAAAGGCGGGAAGGAAACCTTGATAACGTCGGAACTTTTGCGCGACTCAGCTTGTTTCGTATCTCCAAACGGAGGCACGGTATGTTATACCGCTGTTAATGATGATGATGAGCATATAGGTATTGTTTGGGACGGCAAAGAAAATGAACTGGGAGAGAATTATACCCCTGTTGCGGTTGCGGATGGTATGAAGTATGTTTATTATACAAATGACAACGGTGTTTTGTATGTGCAAAAAGGGAAAAACAGCGAAAACAGAGAAAGGCTTGGAGAAACTTACAGCAGCGGTATTTCGGTCAACAGGGATTTGTCCCAAATAGTTTTCTCATCGGTCAGTGAGACATACATAAGCAGAAACGGCGGGGAAAAAGAAGAGTTGTCCGGAAATGTCATGATTTTTATTTTTCCGGATGGCACTGCCGCTCGGCGTAATGACGATGGTATACAATTATACGGCATTTCAAATTTTGCTAATACATTTTATCAGGGTTACGAAGGTATTGTATACATAAACGGTAAGTATGAAGCGAACAGCGTAGTAAGAGGAGCAGAAAATGTTATGCTTGCGGACGATGGCAAAACCTTAACCTATATTCGAAACGGCGATATTTATAAGGTTAACGGTATGTCTAAAAACGCGGAGCCCGAAGAAATAGTTTCGAACGATGCCGAACGTTTTACCGCTGTTAGTAACGGCAGCGCCGTATTTTTCGTTAACGAAGACGATGAGCTTTATTATCAAAAGGGAAAAGGAAAACCTGTTTTGATATCCGAGGATGTGGAGTTCGGACAGTACGGTAGTGCGCAAGGCTCTTTATTTAAGGGCGATACGCTTTTTTACATCAGTGACGATGAACTGTATTTTTCAAGCGGCGGGAAAGGGAAAGCCGTTTCGGGTATTGAAGGTGACGTAAGCTACGTAGGTGCCGGTGTAAGCGGAGTAACAGTGTACGCCGATGACGGCGGCGATTCGCTTCGCTACTTTTCGGGCGACGGCAAAAAATTTACATTGTTGGAGTAAATAAAAGATAGCGGAAGAGATTCGAATAAGCATATATCGCCTTCCGGCGCAAAAAACCGCGCCGGAAGGCTTATGTCCGAGAAGGGGGATATTTTATGATATGTATACATTGCGGGAAAGACGTGCCGGATGGCAGTGTTTTTTGCGTTCATTGCGGTAAAAAAATTGAAAAAATGCCTCCGGCGGATTTGATTGCTTCTTTTCCGGATATTACGGAAATAGATCCCGCTGAACAGGAACCTGAACCTGAACCGAGACAGGAAGCGGAACCGAAACAGGAACCGGAACCTGAACCTGAACCGGAAGAGGATATCATCTCATATTATACGCCCGCCGGTGCGCAAGTTAACGAGTTGGCGCAAACTGACGAACCGCCGGAAGAAGCGGAAAAACCGGCGAAGAAGCCCGCAAAGAACCTTGCGCCGGGCACGGGCACTAAACCATCGTTTGCAAAATCCTTTTTTAAGGCTATTATTTCTGTGTTTCTAAGCCTGCTCTTATTTACCTTTGTCACCGTATTTACGCTGTTTTTATCACTGAGGCCCGAAAAAATACCCGAAATTATTGCGCAGGCTGATATTGCGGCACTTTTTGAGCAGTTGGGGTTAAGTGAAAGGGCGGCGCAGGAAGCAAACCTTTCATTGCAGCTTGGCAAGGAAATAGACGAGGGCGATATCGGTGATTTGCTTGAGCGCAGCGCGGTGCAGGAAGAAATTGCGGCGGCGGTTGGGGAATACATACTTGCAGCCGCCGAAGGGGATTACGGCTATTATCCCTCGAACAGAGATGTTGTCAATTTTTTAGAAGAGGTTGCATCGGATATCCGTTCCGAGATTGATTACGAACTGTCGGATTATGATTATGAAGTTATAAAAGCTCTGCTGGTTGAATACGACACTTTGAGCTTGTTCAGCATAGAAAACCTTTTAACCGATAACGGAGTTGATTTTGCGCTTCCGTATGTTCTGCTGTCGTTTAACGTGTTGTTAATTGCCGCTGTTTTATGTTTTTTGGTAGTTGCCAATATTTTTCTGCTTCACAGAAACAGAGTAAGAAACGCTTTCCTAAACGCGGGGATACCGCTTTTGCTGTGCGGCATCCTCTTTGTTATGTTGTCATTCGTACTTGAAATTGTCTCCGGTGTTTTTGCCGGTAACGTTTCTCTTGTTATTTCATGTTTATCGGCTTCTTTGGCATCGGCTCTGTTTTTACCCGGCTTGGTGTGCGGCGCGGTTGGAATTGCGTTTTTATTAGTTTTTGCTATAATAAGTATTGTGAAAAAACTGCTAAAAAGCCAGCGTCAAAGTGAAATTAAAAACCGCGCAGCTTGGAGGCTCGTCGGTTTGGCTGTTAACTTGGTTGGCCTTGTTGTTTGCGGCGTTCTGTTTTTCGTATGCTTGCAAAACGCACCGTTAAGTGACGCAAGTTTAGTTTTCGCTTCGAAAGATTCCGAGGATACCGAGCAAGGCGCTGAAATTGCGGATTCTGAAAATTTGCCGGAGTATTTGAGTATTGCGGATTCCGAGTACGAACCGGAAGTTTACGGCCAGGCGGATTTTGCGGGCGCAAATGAAACGCGAAGCAGTGGATCTGCGCAGCCGGCAGTTCCCGTTGCCGAAGCGGGTTTGCCGCCGGTTCCCAAGGATGGCGTACAAAGCGCCGCCGCCGCACCGATATTTGTATCACTAAAAAGCGAGTCATCGGTTTTAGAAGCAAGAATAGATTCTAATGGTGCGGTTGCCACTTACTATTCATCCCACGCCTTTGATAACAATCCCAACACCGCTTGGTGCGAGGATGCTTACGGCGCGGGTGTTGGCGAATGGGTACAGGCGGATTTTGCCGAGGAGGTAATAATTAAGGAGCTGTACATTAAAAACGGCAATTGGGCATCGCCGGAGCTGCTACAAAATAACGGCAGAGTGAAAACGCTGCGTGTTTCCTTCCCGGACGGTTCGTTTGAAGAATTTGAACTTACAGACCCTGCCGCACAAAATTACGAGATAATGACGCTGTCTAACGGAGAGGTTCTGACTTTCGAAAGCGAGCGCAAAACAACGTCCGCAAAGCTTGAAATCATGAGCACTTATGACGGCTCGTCTCAGTATGAAACCTATATTACCGACATTGTGTTTTACGGATACGGCGGAGCAAGCCAACCGGTTTATATAAATCCGCCGCTGGCTACTGTTTATCCGCAGCCGGAAGCTTCAACGCCGCAACCGGAAGCTTCAACGCCGCAGCCGCAAGCTTTGGCATCGCAGCCGGGCGCTTCAACGCCGCAACCGGGCGCTTTGGCATCGCAGGCGCAAGTTTCCGCTCCGCAGCCGGCTGCCGATAATTCTCAGCTTGAGCCGCAGGTTGTTGTTGCGTTACCGTCGGAGCTGCAGCAAAACTCATCGTCGCAGTCCGCAGATAATGACTACATACTTGCGCACAGCTCCATCCGCCAATTAACGGACGGGGATTTGCTGGGGCTTACCAAAGAGGAGCTTCGTATTGCGCGCAATGAAATTTACGCGCGTTACGGGCGGCAGTTTGTTGACGAAAACCTGAGGAATTATTTTAACTCGAAGGCTTGGTATACAAGTTTACCCAAACTTCCGAGCGGCGCGGAACCCGCACTTTCAAAATTGGAACAGTCGAATATTGAATTAATTAAAGAATTCGAGGCGAGGTAAATTATGCTAATGAAGAAAATTGCTTTACTTGTTATTTTGTGTTTATTGTTTTCGTCCTGCAGTAAAAGTCCGGCCGCCGATAACAGTTCCGACACGGATACAAGCGCCGGAACCGATACTCTTACCCAACCGATTGTATCACCGGAACTTTCAGCGGAGAATGAACCCGAAAGCATCGCCGAAACCGCCCAAGAGGTGCCGCAGGAAAGCGTGCCGAATGAAACGCAGGAAAGTCCAACGGGAACGCCCGCGTGGATTTATGGGGAAAACGTTAACTTTAGGGAAGCGGGCTCGCTCGACGCAGGTGTAATTACCCGCCTGTCCGCTCCGCAAAAGCTTACGCTTTTCTCTATAAACGGTGAGTGGGCGTTTGTGGAAGCGAACGGGACGCAAGGTTATGTACATACGGACTATATAACCCTGGAAGATCCGGCGGAAGCCGCCGGTGCCGCAAACCTTAGCACAACGCCGGAAGATGAGCCGCAAATTGAAAACCTTGCCGCCTCAACGGGCGGTGGCGTTTCGCTCGGTGAGGTGGCTTTATCATCAGGCGGTGGGTTGCTAAGTGATAACGCTTCACCGGATGGTGGCAGTTCGCTCGGTGATACCGCCCCAGCAGGCGGTGCCGCGTCACCCGCCGATACCGCTCCTATAAACCTTGAGCGGGGCGTGCTGACGGTTGCCATTGACGCGGGGCATCAGGCAAAGGGGAATAACGAACATGAACCGATAGGGCCGGGCGCGTCCTCCACAAAACCAAAGGTATCTTACGGCACTTCCGGTATTTCATCGGGAGTGCCTGAATACAAACTGACGCTTGAAGTTTCTTTGAAGCTTAGGGACGAGCTTACCGCGCGCGGTTACAATGTTTTTATGGTAAGGGAAACGCACGAGGTTAATATAAGCAACAGAGAACGCGCAAATATGGCAACGCAGGCCGCCGCCGACGTTTTTGTAAGAATACATGCCGACGGTTCCGAAAATACATCCGTTAACGGAATTCTTACACTTTCCCCTTCCGCCGATAATCCGTTTGTTTCCAACCTGTACAATTCCAGCTACGCGTTATCCGAATCCATATTAAGCGCAATGGTTGAAGCCACCGGCGCAAAAAACAGGGGCGTTTCAAAGGTGGACAACATGAGCGGGATAAACTGGGCAACAATGCCGGTATCTATAATCGAAATGGGGTTAATGACAAATTATTCGGAGGATGAGCTTATGCAAACCGACGAATACCAGATGAAGCTTGTAAACGGAATTGCAAACGGCATCGACAGGTACTTTGCCGAATGATAAAAAGCGTTTCGCAACAAAAAAGCGAAGCGTTTTTTTAGTGGTGCGCCCGGTGTGGGCAAAAGGGGGTAATAAATATGGCAAGGATGATCAAATGTAAATTTTGCGGGGCGCGTGTTCCCGGAAATATGAATTTTTGTGCTTCTTGCGGAACGCGGGTTAAAGATGCGGAATTGACAAAAAATGCGGATTCTTTTGGCGGTGATGCCGCTGCAGCGGAAACTGTCAAAAAACATGTCGTTAACTTCAAAAGAATAGTATTTACCGTAATTCTCGTTGCTTCTGCCATTACTGCCATAGCTTTAGTAAGTTTTATAAAGCCTGCGAAATATGAAAAGTTTAAAAGCGGCAAAATTACCGTTATGCAGGAAGATGACCGAGTTGCTTTTTTCAGGATGGGCGAAAACAAATTTTATATTGACGGCTATATTGAAAATCATACAATGAACCTTATAGGAAATAAGATGGCAATTTTGGTAAGTGAAGAGCCTGATGGCAAAAGCGAGAGGTTTTCTTTATACCTTCTTCAAGGTAAACCTCAGCCTCAGCTTGTAGATGAACAAGTGCATAAATATTGGATTTCCGCGTCAGGTAATGCTGTAGCATACGTAAAAGAATTTAATTCAGCGGAACATATTGCCGAGCTTTGGCTGTATTTAAACGGAAAGAAAACATTAATTACGTCTAAATTTTTTTACAGCGGAGATTGTTTTGTTTCTCCGAATGCAAGTGCGCTTTGTTATACCACACCCGGCGATAATGGCCTTATAGGTTATGTTTGGGACGGAGAAGAACATGAGCTTGGAACAGGGAACATACCATTTGCGGTTGCGGATAAATGTGAGTATGTTTATTACGAAACAACAGATACTAAAGATATATGCGTTCAAAAAGGGAATAAAAACGATAATAAAACAATTTTAGGGGAAGTTTTATTTCACTACATTACATTTAATCGGGATCTATCCCAAGTGATTTTCCTATCAGACTTCGATACTTACTTAAGCAGAAACGGCGGGGAAAGAGAAAAGTTGGGTGAAATGGAAACATATCAAATTTATCCAAACGGCACTGCGGTTTGGTTTTTCACGTATACATATCGAATACTGGCAATTGATAATTTTGCAAATTCGTTTTTTGAAAATACCGACAGCGAATTAATGCATATAAACAGCAAGTACGAAATAAACAAAATAGCAGAATCAGCAGGTATAACTTTTCTCGCGGACGATGGCAAAACTTTAACCTTCGATAAAGACGGCAGTATTTATAGGGTTAACGGTTTTTCCGAGAATGCGAAACCCGTAGAAATTGTTTCGGACGAAAATATTACCGAATTTGCGGCAACTGACGACGGAAGCGCATTGTTTTTTCAAAACGAAGCCAAAGAGCTTTATTATCAAAGAGGGAAAGAAAAACCTATTCTTGTGGACGAAAATATATGGTTGGAGAGTGGTACGAATTTATATGAGTGTATATTTGGCGGTGATACTATTTACTATAAAAGTGACGGCGCTATTTATTATTCAAACGGTTTAAAGAGAAATACCGTTTCGGGTATTGAAGGTAAGGTTTTAAACTTTGTGGTAGGTATAGGCGGAATAAGTTTAGGTACCATGGACTATGGCGTAGTTCGGGAATATTTTTCCGAAGACGGGAAAGAATTTATTCTTTTAGAATAAACTAATACTAAGGGGGAGGTTTTTTGTTATGAAAAAGATTATTATACCGGCAATTTTCATTGCTCTTGTTGCTGCGATTTCGGTTATTTTTCCAAAACCCGCGAAATATGAACGATCTAAAGGCAGCATTTTCATTGCTCAGGCGGACGGGCAGGTTGATTTTTACTATAAGGGCAAATACACGGCAAATATAGACGGCCGAATCGGGAAGCAATCGTTAAGCCTTTATTCTAATAAGGCGGCCGTTTTAATAAGTGAAAAAACCGACCGGGACCTCGGTTATTCGCTATATCTTTTTGAGAAAAAACCTCTGTTTATAGACGATGGGGTTTATTTATGCTGGATTTCTGCGTCGGGTAATGTTATAGCCTATGTAAAAGAATTTGATTACAGTAAGGAAACAGCGCAGTTGTGGCTGTATTCCGGAGGGAAGATAACCTTAATAACATCGGAATTTCTCGTTGATTCGGGTTGTTTCGTATCTCCGAACGGGAGCGCAATTTGTTATACAACCCTCAGCGGAGAGGATAATATAGGTTTTGTTTGGGATGGAAGCGAACACGAGCTTGGGAAAAACCGAATGCCGTTTGCGGTAGCGGACGGAGCGAAGTATATTTATTACGGTAATGAAAACGAAGTTATTTACGTGCAAAAAGGGAAAAACAACGAGAACAGAGAGCAGCTTGGAGATGCGGATATTGCAAGCGTAGCGGCTAACCGGGATCTGTCTCAGATAGTTTTCAGGACAGATGCTAAAAGTTACATCAGCAGGAACGGGAAAACCAAAGAGCCGCTATCCGGTCTTATGTATTTTTTGATTATGCCAAGCGGCACCGCCATGCAGAAAACCGAAGATAATATACCCGTTTATTCTGTTTCGAATTTCGCGGATACATTTTATATATCCGGCGAAGGCGGCGTTATGCATATAAACAGTAAGTATGAAACAAGTAGCGTAGTGAAAGAGGTAAGTTCCGCTTTTCTCGCGGATAACGGCAAAACCTTAACCTATACGCAAAACGGAAAAATTTATAAGCTTAACGGTGCGAAAAAAAATGCGGAACCTGTGGAAATTGTTGCGGACGATATAGTCCGTTTTGCCGTGGTTAGTGACGGCAGCGCAGTATTTTTTTCAAACGAAGACAATGAGCTTTACTATCAAAAGGGTAAAAATAAGCCTGTTCTTGTTTCAAGCAATGTTTCGATTAGTCCGCCTTATTATTTTCCGTCCTATTATTTTCCGTACTTAAATGCGCAAGGAGCATTATTCAACGGAGATACAATTTATTATGCAAGTGAAAACAAGTTGTACTATTCGAACGGCGGAGCGGGAAAACTCGTTTCGGGAATTGATGATGATGTAGATTATGTAATGGCGGATGAAAACGGAATATTTGTTTATGCCGGTAACGACTCAGTTTCGTTTAGCTACTATTCAAGAGATGGAAAAAATTTTATTTTACTTAACTGATGAATAAAGGGGGTAACAATCATGGCGAAGGTAATAAAATGTAAAGTTTGCGGGGCAAATGTTCCAAAGAAAATGAATTTCTGCGCTTCATGCGGGGCGGCAGTGGAAAAAAACGATGCGCCAAATTTAACGGATTTAAGCGGCAGAGCATCGAATACATCTGAAAACACTAAAGTGCGCGGCATTAAACTGAAAATAATTATTGTGCCTGCGGTTTTTGTTGCCGCATTAATCGCAATTTTCGCATTTTCGGCGGCTTTTCTAAAACCCGCAAATTATGAGTTGTATAAAAGGCGTACAATAATAACTCAGGTGGGTAATCGTATTGCCATTTTGCCTGAGGGTAAAAACAAGGTATATATTGACGGCAAGCTTGGAAGGTGCGTTTTAAACCCTGATACAAGCAAAGCGGCATTTTTGATGTATGAAGAGATAGATGGCAGCAGTTCGGGCGCTTCGTTGTACCTTGTTGACGAAAAAGTTCAGTTTATAGATAACGACGTTTATTGGTACCAAATTTCTGCGCCGGGTAATTCTGTAGCCTATTTAAAAGAGCGGGATTCAAGCGAACGCACGGCGCAACTTTGGCTTTATTCTGATGGAAAGAAAACCTTAATAGCGCAGGAAATTCACGAAGCGTTTGTTTTTTTTCTTTCTCCGGACGGGAGTACAATTTGTTACACAACCTACGACGGAAAAGATTACACCGGTTATATTTGGGATGGTGAATTACATGCGCTTGAGAAAAACTGTATACCGTTTGCTGTTGCGGACGGAGCAAAATATGTTTATTACCGGGATTCCGGCAATATTTTATATGTCCAAAAGGGAAAAAACAATGAGGATAGAGTAAAACTTGCAGACGATACTGTATTCGATTTTGCAGCTAACAAGGACTTGTCGCAATTAATTTTAAACGCGGGCGACGCGTATTACATAAGTTCAAGCGGCGAGGCGTTAGAACCGTTAGACGGTTTTGGATGGGAGCATATTACATCAAACGGCATCGCGAAAAAAACATATAAAATCTTTAGCGGTTATTCTGACGGATCAATACGACAACCTGATTTGACTTATATTTCAGCGCCAAATATTGCATATTCATTTTATAAAAGTGCGGAAGGCACACTTATTCATATAGACAGTGAGAATGAAACAAACTTCATTTCGCAAGACGCGCGGTTTACTTATTTATCCGATAGCGGCAATATCTTAACCTATATGCGGCGGGACAGGGGCATTTATAAACTGGATTTTACATCAAAAAACGCAAAACCGGAAAGAATTGTTCCGGGTGATTTCCGTTTCTTTGTTGCGCTTAACGATGGGCAATCGGTATTTTATGTAAACGAAGATAACGAGATGTACTATAAAAAGGGAAATAAAGAACGTGTACTTGTAGCTGAAAATATACAATATGAACAGTTTTGGGAAATGGGCTGGAAAGCGAATATATTCGCGGGCAAAACAATTTATTATATGAATGACGGTGAGCTGTATTTTTCAAGCGGAGAAGAGGGGAAACCCGTTTCTGGCATTGAAGGAGAAATTGAATCCGTAAACGCGGGTTTTACCGATACGCTTGTAAATACAACAAACAACGGTGAATCGTTTTTGTACTATTCAACAGACGGGGTAAATTTCGAATTGATAGATTGAAAGCTTGTTAGAGAGAAAAACCTCCCCAAAATCCCGCTTTCTTTTGAAATACGATTTTAGGGAGGTTTTCAACTATCATTCAGATTTTTTTTGGCTGATGGAACAATTTAAAATTCTTGCTATTAGAATTTCCAGCCTAAAATTGGTGTGTGTTCCTCATTCTCTGTTTGATCGCGATATCTCTATTGCCATTTAATTTTACAGCAATACCATTACACTATTACATGTTCAGAACGCCTTATATTGATACAACAAACCCACTAATTGAAAGGTTTAATAATGCCATAAAATACTCATGCGCAAAAACAAAATTGGAAGAATCTAAAAAGAAAGGAGACATTAAAATGCTTTCATTATTAGAGGGATTTCTAACTAAGGAGGAAAGGGCGGCAGCCGCATTGGAAGGTGAAATTAGAGGCGAAACAAAGAGTGAAATTAAAGGCGCAATCTCACTGTTAGTTTCTCTTGGAAAATCTAACAGTGAGATTGCCGGGTTGCTTCATTTGAACGTTGACGAGGTTAACAGTCTTCGGGAAAAATTCGGTCTAAATAAAAAGAAGTTTTTTGCTTTTTTCCTGAATCCGGGATATACTATATATATCCTAAATTAGCGAGGAGTGTTTATATGACCACAACAATAGTTAAGTGGGGAAATTCAAGAGGTATAAGGCTTCCAAAACCATTTCTTGAAAATTTAAACCTAAAAGACAATGATGTCGTTGATGTTTTTGCAGACAGCGAAACTATCATCATAAAAAAATCTCTAACCGATCGTCATAAAACGCTTACACAGCGCTTAGAGGAATTTTACGGCAAGGATATAGAATCAATTTTGAAAGAAGCCGATGAAAGTATCGAACAGCCTATCGTGGTTGATTGGGGAAAGCCGGTTGGTGAAGAGGTATGGTAAAACTCAAACAGGGTGATATTATAAAGTTGGATTTTGATCCTCAAACCGGTTATGAGCAAAAAGGGCGCAGACCGGCAATAGTTATTAGCAACAGCCGGTTTAATAGATATTCTAAAATGATAATGGTTTGCCCGATAACGCACACGGACAAAAACCATCCGTTTCACGTACGGCTTGGCGGAAATACGAAAACAGCAGGCGTAATACTATGCGACCAATTAAAGACTCTGGATATTGTGGCAAGGAGTTATGAATTCATTGAAAAGGCAACGAGTGAAACCATATTTAATGTTCTTGATATTATAATGAATTTTTTTGAAACTGAAGAGTAGTTCCGACGGTGACCAGCGAAAAACCGCTGACAGATTGGGTAACAATATTAGCCCTAAGATATTGGTTTTGTTCGATGTTGTTTCTGATAAAATCGAAGGTAAAAATATTATTCGCATTCGGCATTTAAAATGCTTTTAAGCGACTTAAATATTTACAAAGATTTTGTTGGCTTAATGCTGCCGGGGGAAGATTTCAGTAATATACATATTTCCAACGGTGAATTGATTTTGTCTGTGGATAATAAAAAAATTGTACTCGACTCGTTGACGGAATCAAACATGGGTTGGCTGAATATTGAAGGTCAAAGTGAAGAGGACGATTTTCCGTTCTCACGGCAATTGTACTACTGGGCAAGGGTATACTCAAATCAAATAAAATAAAGAAGGGGACCAAAGGATGGGCGGAATTAAAACCGGTAACTGTAGTTGTTATTTACAAAAAAAGCCGAGAACAGTTTTCTAAAGCCGAGGCTCATTTGGAAGGTTCATTATTGTTAACGTCAAGCGGCAGGAAAAGCAAAAATCATTTTAGGATTATTTCATACAATGCCGCTAATTGGGAGAAGTTGAGTGAAAACGATAAATTTAAGCCGCTTTTGGGGTTACTTGGAAACGGATATATTAAAGCAGGTAGTAACATTGCCGGAATTGATACAACAAACCCACTAATTGAAAGGTTTAATAATGCTATAAAATACTCATGCGCAAAAACAAAATTGGATGATTCCAAAAAGAAAGGAGACATTAAAATGCTTTCATTCTTTCGTTTTGCACATATAATTCCCCTTCACTTGCTTCAAAATCAGCAAGTGAAGTATACCGCTGAACCTCTTTATTTAAACAGCCCCTGCTAATATTCCTTTTTTACGAACCTCACTCCAACTGCGAAGTGCAATTGGGGCACTTGGTAGCCTTAATATTTATTGAAGAGAAGCAATACGGGCAGTCCTTAACCGTTGGCGCTTCCGTTTCCTCTTCTCCGGCTTTTCCCTTAAGCAGCGCGTCGGAGCGTTTTCGGATGTTGTTAAGCAGTTTAACCATGCAAAACACAATAAAGCCCATAATTATAAAATCAATTACCGTTGAAATAAAAATCCCGATATTTATTGTGGGGGTTGGGTCTGCGTTTAAAAACGCCAAAGGTACTACCAAAGAATCGAAAGATACCGTATCCGAAAATACCGAAAGCACCGGCGTTACAATATCACCCACAAACGAGGATACAATTTTGTTAAACGCCCCGCCAATAATAACACCAACCGCCAAATCAATTACATTGCCGCGCAAAATAAAATTACTGAATTCCGAAAGTGTTTTTACCTTTTTCTTTTCTTTAAGCGCCATAGTTTAATTTCCCTCCGTTTTTTATCTTCAAAAAAAAGAGCCGTTTACGGCTCAAAGTTCACAAGAACTTAAAAATCCGATTCAGCTCATTTTATAATTTTGCGCCAATCCAAATCCCCGCGTTCAAGCGCCAAAAGCAGAGCTTCGGCGGTTGCCAAGTTGCTTGCCAAAGGGATATTGTGGATATCGCACAGCCGCATCAAATTGTCTATATCCGGTTCGTTGTGGTGCTGGGATACAGGGTCGCGCAGAAAAATTACAAGGTCTATATCGTTGTGCGCAATTTGCGAGCTTAACTGCCCCACGCCGCCCAAATGCCCCGCAAGATATTTGTGAATTTGCAAATTTGCGGCCTCTTCCACCAACCTGCCGGTTGTGCCGGTTGCGTAAACCGTGTTTTTAATAAGTATATGCCTGTACGCGATGCACAGGTTTTCCATTAATATTTTTTTGTTATCGTGAGCAACGAGAGCAATATTCATAACAGCCTCCTATTTAAGAAATGCGAAAAACTTACCGGCAACTTTAGCTTTGCTTTAACCGGCATATGTTTTAAGCCTTCGGTACAATGCGCCGGTGCAGCTTAAGCGGCGCTTAATCCTCGAATAAGGATTTATTTTTGGACATTCCAACATTCACAACAAGCCCGGCGGCAATCATACAAGCCCACATGGAGCTTCCGCCGTAGCTGAAAAACGGAAAGGTTACGCCGGTAACCGGCATAAGCCCTATCGTTACGCCCACATGAAAAAACGATTGGAAGAAAAACATTGCCGCAGCGCCAACGGCAATAAGCCTGCCGCAGGTATCCGGCGCGGTTGCCGCGGTATACAAACACTTACACACAATTAAAAACATCAGAATAATTATGGACGCGCACCCTATAAAACCGAATTCCTCGCCCAAAACGGCAAAAATAAAATCGTTTTCGCTTTCGGCGGTGGAATGCCCGTGGATGCCGTTATAAATTCCCTTTCCCCTAAGCTGCCCGGAACCTATCGCGTATTTGGAATCCTCCAACTGGCGGTATGTGTCGGGGTCCAGCGTTGGGTTTATCATTGCTTCGATTCGGTTTATCTGATACTCCTTAACAATTTCAAGCTCCACAAGTTTGTTGATAAGGACACGATCCTCCGAAATAAAATCCACATACAAATAGGTTACAAGCGGCGCGATAAACAGCAGTATTACCGCAATTTTACGGTACTGAATTTTCCCCGCGAAAATTACCGCGCATGAAATAACAAGAATAACGCCGGACGCGGAAAGCGCGGGCTGTAAATACACCAAACCCACGGGAACCAAAACAAGTAGCAAAATAAGCAGAATTACCGATATTTTGTTAACGTCATCGCCCTTTAGTTCAATAAATTTTGAGAGGAAAATAATTATAAACACTTTCGAAAATTCCGAGGGCTGTATGGACATTCCGAATATGTCAAACCATCTGCCGGTTCCGTTAATATCGGCTGCCGAAAAAACCGCTATAAGCAACCCGACCATCAATATATATATCGGGATATAAAACTTGCAAATAAAATGATAATCTATAAACGAGGCGGCAAGCATCAGAACGAAACCCGTTCCTATCCACATAATTTGACGCTTAAATAACCCGTCTATCCCGTTTAAATCTATCCTTGTTGCGCTTCCTAACATTATTATGCCGCTTACCGCCAAAACAAAAATCATAACCGTTAAAACAAAATCGAACGCCCTGAACTGACGCTTTAAGCCTATATTATTCATTAAGGCTCCTTGCGGCACGCGGTGGTTTTACGTTTTTAAACGGAATGTTGGCGATAAGCATAGGTACCTTTTCGTTTTTGTCGGACATGGTCTGGGTTATTTGCACATCAAGCTCTTCGCTGTCTATATCCATATATCTTGCCATAACCTTTAATATGTCGTTTTTAAGCATTTCAAGAACGTCGGCGGAGCAGTTAACCCTATCGTGTACCAAAACTAACTTAAGCCTGTCCTTGGCTACGTTTTTAGATTGCGCTCTGCGGTTAAACAAGCCGAAAAAATCCATACAATCAATCCCCGTTTCCTAAATAATCTTAATACATGCGCAATTACAGGCGAAAACCCTGACGGGATACCCCTTGCAATTACTGAACTTAAGCTTTGTTTTTGCCGCCGAATAATTTTTTAAACTTCGCGAAAATACCGTCGGATATTGTTAAATCCATAAGCGGAACGTCGTCTCCCAAAATACGCCGACAAATATTTCTGTAGGCTTGTCCGGCTAAAGAATTTTTGTCCATCGAAGCTGGTTCGCCCCGGTTGGTGGATATTACAATACTTTCGTCGTCCGGAACAACGCCCAAAATATCAACCGCAAGAATTTCCGTAACGTCTTCAATTGTCATCATATCGCCGCGCTTAACCATATCCGGACGGATTCTGTTTAGTATAAGCAGCGGGTTTTTAAGGCCGCTCGCTTCCAAAAGCCCAATAATCCTGTCCGCGTCGCGAACGGCGGAAACTTCCGGCGTTGTAACAACAACCGCTCTGTCCGCGCCGGCAATGGCGTTTTTAAAGCCCTGCTCAATACCCGCCGGGCAATCGATAATAATGTAATCGTATTCCTCTTTTAAGCTTTCGCAAAGTTTAAGCATCTGCTCCGGTGTTACCGCGTTTTTATCTTTTGTTTGCGCGGCGGGAAGAAGATATAAATTTGAGTAGCGCTTGTCCTTAATTAAGGCTTGTTTTAAACGGCAGTTACCTTCGATAACGTCGATTAAATCGTACACGATTCGGTTTTCAAGCCCCATAACAACATCCAAATTGCGAAGCCCAATATCCGCGTCTATCAAAACCACGCTTTTTTCGCAGGACGCAAGAGCGCAGCCCAAATTCGCGGATGTGGTAGTTTTACCTACGCCGCCTTTTCCGGATGTTATTACAATTACCTCGCCCATCAAAAATCCCCCAGTTCCTTTTAATTTTTTTCTAACGCATCTTGCTACAGTATATCAAAAATTACATAATAGTGCATTATTTTATTTTCGGCTTAAAGCGCCAAAATATTCCTGATTTATATAGATTCGTTCAGTATTTTAGCAATTTCCCTGCCGCCGTACATCATAACTCATATGCCGTAATCCCTGCTCATTTCTGAAAAAACATCGTTAAGATCGTGTAACCTGCCGGCTTTTACATCAGCGTAACCCTTTTCAAGTTCGGCATTTAATGCGGACGCTTCCAACGAACCAATGGCAATTGGCATTTGGGTTGGTATTTTCATATCAAAAGGAATTCCGCGCTGCATAATGATTTGACGCAGATACAGACCAATTGCGTTTGACATTGGAATCCCAAGTTTATTAAGAACTTGCTCCGCTTGCTCTTTAATTTCCGGCTCGACGCGAGCAAATACATTTGATGATCTTTGCATAAAAAACACTCCCGACTAAAACGCTTTGCCTTGTCTGCATTATATGCGGATGTATGACGATGCGCAAGCTAATGTATAAAAAATATGCTTCGGTTATTGCAGCCGTGCGATAAAAATTCGCCCTTTATCCACATACGCGTACGACGGTTCGCCGCGTTTGCCTTTTACATTCATTTCCGGCGGGATATACGTTATGATATCCGCTATTCGGATTTGAGTTGGCATAAGGTTAAGCGCCGCCACATAACAGCCCTCGTCCCCGTCGCTTCCGGCGTGTACAAAACCTTTCAGCGCGCCAAGCACAACAACGCTCCCCCTTGCCGCCACATGCGCGCCGGGGTTAACGTCGCCTATTATGACCAAACCGCCTTCGCCGTGTTCAATTTTTTGCCCCGAACGCAGGGAACCTGTATGGAACAGCGTAAAATTGCGTTCCGTGGTGTACGAGGCGGAAATAATATCCGAAAGGCGCTGTTTTTCCTGTGCGGCGGCGGAAGGCTCCGGCTCGTCCTCAAAAATTATGCTTGTGTTTTCAAAACCGGATTCATCTTCGCTTTCAACATTCACGGTTTCAAACACGGTTCTTTCCTGTTCTGTTTCCGAAGCGGGTTCGTTTCCCTGCCCCTCGGCGGCGCTTTTGCCCGATTCCTTCTCGGCGGCGCTTAACCCCGCCTCCGAATTCGCCGCTTCCCCGCCGTTTTGCGTTTTGCTTACGATGTCGGTTACATTGATAGTATTTCCGGATTTACGCACTCCGGATACGTCAATTGTGGTTTTGCTGCGGATAATTTCAACCATTTCCCGTTTTTGCTCTACCGTTAAAACGCGTCCCGAAAAAGTTATGGGAACCTTGGCACTTCCGAAAAAACTTTTTGCTTCGGTAATTTTATGTTCAAAAACACTTTTAAGCTCGGAAAAATCGGCCTCTTTATCCAAAAAAATCGTTATGCCGTTCTTTTTACCCTTAAATGTAACCAACTGCTTGTTTCTCACACACACCACCCTTTCTCAGTTTGCCAATGCCATGCCGCGCGATTGGATTGTTAAAGATTATCTTGCGCATCTAAGTCTAAATCAATCGCCCTATTGCGTAAGCGAGTTCACCTTTTCCGGTAACTGCGGGGCGTAACTGCCTCCCATAAGTTCCAAAATAACCTCTCGCGCAACATATCCCGCCGCCGTGGGCGTGCCGGTTGTATTTCCGAAGGGGATATTTACGTATATTGCGTACTTGGGGTTTTCAAACGGAACAAAGCCCGCAAAAGACGTATGATCCAGCCTGTTTTTAATTTCCTCCGCCGTGCCGGTTTTACCGCCTATCACAAACGGAAAATCCTGAAAAGTGTTATATCCTGTACCGCCGGATACATTAACCGCGTTATACATACCCTGATAAACCGCGTTCCAGGTATCCGGAGCAAGTTCCAAGGCTTCGCCCTCTTGAACCGGTTTCACCTTTTCAACCAAGTTGCCGAAATAATCCTCCCGGCGGTCTACAAAATGCAGTTTGTACCGCTTTCCGCCGTTTGCGAGAATAGACACATATTTCGCCATACTTGCGGCGGTATAGTTATTTTTGGATTGCCCTATGCTTGTTGCCACGGTATCGCCGTCGAACCAGTTGCTTATGGCGTATCTGTCGTACTGCCGGTCTAAATATTCCTTATATTCCGGGGAGGATATTTGCGTTTGCGTAATTGCGTCCGCCCGCCTTGTATCGTAAGCTTCGCCTATTTCAACACCGGTGCGTTCGTTTAAGCCAAAGGCCACCATGTATTTGTTAAGCGCGGAAATGGAATCCTCCGGGTTGCCCTCTTTGGCGTTACCCAGCCTGTATGTTGTTTCGCAGAAAAAACAGTTGCACGATACCGCCAGCGCCTGTACAACATTAATGCTCCCGTGCGATACGGGCGACCAGCACCTTAAGTAAGGTTCGCCCGCTTTTGTAAATTCAACCTCATCGTAAATGCGGGTGCTTGGGCTTATGGAGCCTTCTTCCAAACCCGTAACCGCGGTTATCATTTTAAATGTGGAACCCGGCGCGCGTCTTTCGGTAAACGCGCGGTAATTAAAAGGCCCCGTTGCGTCCTCGTTTACAACCGGAAAGTATTCGTTCAGGTTGTGAACCATTTGGTTATTGTCATACGTTGGGTAAGTTGCCGCGGTTACAACCGCGCCCGTATCCGCCTCCAAAACCACAATGGAACCGGTTGAAGGGTCCGAATTTGCCATTTGCGGGGTAATTTCGCCGCTTTCTATTTTCGAAACAAGCAAATTTAACGCGGAAACCGCGCCGGTTTTAATTTGGCTAAGCAAAATTTCGTCTGCGGTTATAATGCCCTGTTCAACCATTGTCATCATAACCTGAACGGAGGATATGTTTTCCTTTTCAATGCCTTCGGCAATAATTTCCGACGCCTGTTTTGCCTGCTGCGAATCCGTAATATCAATATCCGGCACGGTTTGAATTACGTATTCTCTTATTTTGTAGCTGTAATCCGTGTTTTTTGCCTGCCATATTTTTTTAACCGAAATTGTGTTTGCGCGTACCATTGCGGAAAATACGTCGGTAGGGGTAAGCGGCAAGTCCCTGTCGGATTTTGCGCTCAAACGGTTAATCAGTATTTCCTTTAACTTGCTTTCAAGTATTTGCGCCGCTTTATTCTGCAAATACGAATCTATGGTTAAATAATAATTATCGCCGGGAATGGGTTTTGTTTCATCCTCTAAAACCGAAAGCACAAGCCCGGTTGCCGCGTCGGTTAAAACGGTGCGTTTGCCGTTTTTGCCGCGCAAATTAGCTTCCAGCGCCTGCTCTAAGCCGGATTTGCCGATATAATCCCCGCTTGTGTAGCCGTTATTCGCATTCGCTTCAAGTTCGGCGCTGTTAATCCTGCCGATATAGCCGAGCATGTGTGAAAAATTATCCCCCGCAGGGTAAGAGCGGATATAACCCGCTTCAACATAAATACCGGCGTACTTTTCCGCGTCCTCCTCCACAACCGCCATTGTTTCCTCGGATACGTTAACCGCAAGAGTTATCGGGACGTCTAAATTGTAGCGTTTCATATATATGGCGCTTCGAAGCGATATTATTTTACGCGCTTCGCTGTTCGGAAGGGAAGGGTCTATCCCGAAATCGTTTCTAAGTTCCTGAAAAACCTGCGCCGTTGTTCGGGATTCCTCGCTTATTGTCATATCCTCGCGCCATCTTGCCTCGCGCGCGGCGCTTCCGGAAAAGTTCAGCGTATACGGTTCATCCTTCGAAATGGGCAGTTCGTCTATATATACCTCGCCGTTTTGTTCAAACAGAAGAATTAAATCGTATAGGTTGTTATTTAAATTTTCCATATCAAATTCCGCGCTGGGGTTTAATTTAAGAGTGTACGTTGTTTCGTTTACCGCCAATGGCCTGCCGTAGCGGTCGAATATTTCGCCGCGCGGGGAAATTACCGGAAGCTCGGCAATTTCGGTTTCGCGCCTGTCTTGCAAATATGTTTCGCCCCTAACTATTTGCAGGTCGAACAGGCGTGCCAAAAGCAGATATGAAAAAAAACCGAATACCAATATTAAAAGCAGTATCCTGTTTGTTAAAAACCTGAAAATATTTTTAAAGCTGTTTTTCATTGCAAAAAACCTCCGGTTGCGCATGGGCGGGCGGTTTCAAATTCGTGCAAAACAACCCGCCGTGCCGCAAAAAGCTAAAAGAGTTTCCTCATGGATTTTTCTCTTGCCTCAAGCTTTGAGTTTAAAAAGTACATCAGCCGGTAAACGGGCAGAACAAGCACCACCGAATAAACCGCTTCCGGCAGAATTTTGCGGTTAAAATAGTAGAAAAAATCAGTTTCGCCCCTGAAGAGGTAGGTTAAAACATAATAGCAAAAACCGTATGCCACAAGCGAAGCAAAGGATAAAATGAGGGGGAGCCAGTCGTTTTCGCGGAAAAAATCCTTAAAAGGCTTGCCGCAAATAAACCCAAGCAAAAACCCAAGCATTGCCGATATTCCAAGAAGCTGCCCAAAGTAAATATCCTGAATAAGCCCGGCGCAAAAGCCCACCGCCGCGCCTTCGGTATCGCCGCGCAGTATCGCGTAGCAAACAATAAACAGTACCGTAAAGTTTGGCATTATTCCAAATACTCTTATGTATTGAAATATTGTGGACTGAAAAACAAGGCCAAAAGTTAAAGAAAGGAAAAGCGCCAAAATTCTCATTCTTCCTCACCCTGCCATTCTGTCAGTTCCTTTGTGAAAACCTCGTTTATAACAAGCAGAGTGTTTAAGTGCTCAAAATCCACAGCGGGAGTTATTGTTGCGGTTTTGGTTAACGCGTCCGGGTTTGCGGTAACTTCCCTAACAAAACCTATCGTTATGCCCGGCGGGTAAATGTTGCCCAAATTGGAGGTAACAATTTCGTCCCCCGCGATAATATCCGCGTTAATATCAATGCGTTCCATTTTGCAAAGGCCGTCGTTTTTAAGGCTCATATCCCCTTTAACCGTGCCGATATCCTGTGTGCGCGCGCTTTGGGCGCTAACGGCAAAAGTATCGTCCATAAGGGTTGAAACTTTGGAATAGTTATAACCGGATTCCATTATTCTGCCAACAATGCCGCCAACGCCAAGTACCACCATGTTTGCGTCAAGGCCGTCCTTCCTGCCCTTGTCTATAATAAAATTGTCGTACCAGTTGCCGGGGTCCTTGCCTATAACCGTTACGCCAACCGTTGGGTAGGAAGTATATGTTTCGGACATTTCGAATAGCTGCGCCAGCTCCGAATACTGCCGTTCCACATTTTTAAGGCGGCTGTTTTCTATTTTTAAAGCGTCTAACTCCTTGGTTAACTTTTCGTTTTCGGCCGCAGTTTCGCCCAAATTTCTAAAGTAAGCGGATGTGTTTGAAAACCAGCCCTGCACGGATTTTACGGCGCTTTGAAACGGAGTTACCGCATAGGATAAAATATCCTCCGCCACACCCGGCTGCGACCTGTAATAAGCGGAATACGCCATAAGAGCGATGCACAGCAAAATAACGGCTATTATAAGCATCCGTTTGTATTTATTAATGAATTCCATTATAGCATAATCTCCTTGATGGGCAAAAGGGATACCTTAAGGCGGCAGGCGGCAATTACATTTTCAACTTACGCGACGTTATAAGCACCCCGCCCAAAATATCTATATGCTCCAATGTAAGCCCCGTTCCTATGGCAACGCTGCCCAATGGGTCGGGAGCGATAATTACCGGTATACCTGTCTCTTCCGTTATTAAATGATTAAGCCCGTGCAAAAGCCCGCCGCCGCCGGTTAACATTATTCCGGATTCCATAATATCGGAGGCAAGTTCCGGCGGGGTTTTTTCAAGCGTGAATTTTATAGCGTCTATTATTTGCCCAACGGGTTCGGCTATCGCGCGGTTAACCTCCTTAGAGGATATTGTTAAGGTTTTGGGAAGGCCGGTAATTAAATCCCTTCCGCGAATGTCCATAATATCTGCGGCGGAAGGGTCGAATACAGAAGCTATTCCTATTTTAATTTCCTCGGCGGTTCGCTCGCCGATGGCAAGAGAATATTCCTTTTTAATGTAGTTTATAATTGATAAATCGAGCTGGTCGCCGGCTACGCGAAGGGACCTGCTTGTTACTATGCCGCCTAAGGATATTACCGCAACCTCGCTTGTGCCGCCGCCAATATCCACAACCATGCTTCCCGTTGGTTCGCCAACCGGAAGCCCCGCGCCTATTGCCGCCGCCATGGGTTCTTCAATGAGGCTGGTGTAGCGCTCGCCCGCGCCCGCGGAAATTGCCGCTTCTATAACCGCGCGTTTTTCAACCTCCGTAACGCCGGACGGTACGCAAATTACAACACGCGGGCGGGCAAAGAACAGGTTTTTTCGAAGAGCTTTCCTTATAAAGTTACGCAGCATTGCCTGAGTAATTTCAAAATCCGCTATAACGCCATCCTTTAAAGGGCGTATAGCAACTATTGTGCCGGGTGTTCTGCCTATCATTTCCTTGGCCTCGTCGCCGACTGCCAAAACTTCTTTTGTTTGCTGATTTATTGCCACAACAGACGGCTCGTTTATTACAACGCCTTTATTTTTAGCGAATACGAGCGTGTTTGCCGTGCCTAAATCTATTCCTAAGTATTTTGTAAACATCTATTCCCTCCAGCGGATAACTTGATAAATTAAAATCTAACAGTGGAATTATTGCCTGAATTAAAAAAAATAAATCAAAAGTATATAAATAATACAATGAAACGTAATTTTTTTCAACAAAATTGAAGAAATATGTAATTGTACAGTGTCTAATACTGATTCTGTTTAAAAAGTTTGAAACCGGCGCTTCAAATTTTTAAATTGGAATCAGTATAAGAAGAGATGATTGTTTTTTACTGTTCTTTTGGCTGGGGTTTTGTTTTTGTGCGGCTAATCATTTTTTCATGCATAAAGCCCATTACGGCAAGTATAAAAAGAAGGAAAACCGGAAACGCGTCTATATTAATGTGTTCGGCAATTAGCCCGAAAACCGGGGGCATAAGGCAGGTTCCTACATAGGCGCTTGCCATTTGTATTCCGATAATTGCCTGGGATTTGTCCGCTCCGAAATGCTCCGGCGTTGAATGAATTATACACGGATAAATCGGCGCACAGCCAAGGCCAACAATAACAAGCCCAACTTTGGCGGCATCGTTTCCCGCAGGAATAATAATGGCGCAGATACCTGCTAAAATAAGGATATGCCCCAAACGAACCATATTTTTATCGCTCATAACCATTGTAACAAAACCGGAGACGGCACGCCCAATTGTTATGCCAATGTAAAATAAACCGGCAAAACGGGCTGCTTCCTGCGCCGATATACCTCTGCTTAAAACCAAATAACTGCTGCCCCAAAGCCCTGCGGTTTGTTCCAAAGAACAGTAGCAGAAAAAGGTTATCATAATTTCCTTCGCGCCCGCAATGCTCAAAACCTGTTTAATTGAAAGCGCCTTTTCAGCGGCTTGGTTTTCCGCTTCCGCCGGTAAGGCGCGTTTTTTCCACAGCGGTATGCTGAAAATTAAAATAACCGTAAGTACAACCTGAAGCGCCGCGATATAACTGTACCCCGCGCTCCAGCCGTGCCCTCCGGTTAGAGCGTATCCCATTACATACGGGCTTAAGGACGCGCCCACTCCCCACATGCAGTGCAGCCAGCTCATATGGCGGCTGCGGTAGTTAAGCGCCACATAGCTGTTAAGCGCAGCATCTACACTTCCCGCGCCAAGGCCGTAAGGAACAGCCCAAAGGCACAGCATCCAAAACGAATGCGCGGTTGAAAAGCCGAACAAAGCAAGCGCGGTCATACCAACGCTTATCGCCGTTATTTTTCCCGCCCCGAATTTCCGCGTAAGCCTGTCGCTCTGCGCACTGGAAATTATTGTTCCGGCGGCTATAATCATGGATATTATTCCGGCGTAGGAAACGGGCACGCCAAAATCCCCGTACATAGAAGGCCATGCCGAACCGAGAAGCGAATCCGGCAACCCCAAGCTGATAAAAGCTAAGTATATAATTGCGAGTAATATCTGAACCAAAATCTCATTCCTCTCCTGCGAAATACCTCATAATGATACTGCAAAACGGATTTAGGTTCAAGATACAAGAGAAACTTCGCCAATGTAATGTTTTAACATATAACCGTTTTATGGAACGTAAAATGCGCACCGAAAGGTGCGCATTTTATGTACGAAAAGGTATTGACCAAACGTTATTACCACGGAACTGTACGCGATAGAGGGGGGGAGGCATAACACTCCGCAGAAAACGCTTGATGCACTAATTCAGTTAGGCTGTTTCCAACCTGAGGTAACTTTAACACAATGCATACTTAAAGTCAAGTATCTTAACAATTGTTAACACTTTTTTAACAAATTGCACGCGGCTTGGAAGCTACAAAAAGTTGGTGAGCTCCTATGGGATAACTGCGTTGGAAAAGATTGCGGCAGGCATAGGTATGATTCGTTGAAAAATAGGAAAAATTGGGAGGGTAATAAATTTTAAAAAACCGTTGAAAAAAAATTGTTATGCATGTATAATGGCTTTGCTTGCGAAAGCGGCCTGTTGGTCAAGTGGTCAAGACGTGGCCCTCTCACGGCCGAATCAGGGGTTCGACTCCCCTACAGGTCATAAAAACCGGCTAAAAACTTATTTTTGTAAGTTTTTAGCCGGTTTTGTATTTGCTCCGGTTTTGTATTTTTCATCCTTGAATTTTGCGTCTTATGAATTGTGAATTATCCGAAGCCCCACGATGAAAAAGCCCCTTTCCAAAAACAGAAAGGGGCTTTGGATAATTTTATAGGGCGAAACCGCTATGGGGAAAGAATAATTTAACTCCATTTAAAATACTTTTCGCTTAACAGTAGTATATAACCGCGAAGCGGTTTAGTCCTATAATAATAAGCTGACATTTTCATTTTCCGCAGATAGTAATTTGGATGAGCGCCGCCCGGAACTAAACGGTAATAATTGCCCGCGCTTTTGCGACAAATTCAGCGGGGGGATGCAGAGGCTTCGGCGCAAATTATATCGCACCGCAATGTGCCACCTGACGCTTCAGAACATTTTTGAGCGCACCAAGGTTAGTAAAGGGTTCTATTTTTGCGGTGCGCTCAAAATGAATCCTTCCTCATACAGCTATTACTTACATTGAGTGAAAAAAATACGTGTTATCAGTTGCGAATGATTTCGGCGAAAATTAATGATGCCGAAGATACTCTGCATCATCAAAAAATTTTATAATAGGCAGAAATACCACCTGCAAAAAAACAAAACGAGCTGAAATATTTTTTCTTTTATTTTCGCCCAATCCAAAGAAAAGTAAATTGCAGGAGCCGCAAATCTGTTGTAATTATAGGAAAAAACAAAATTACATTATGGTAAATCGCAAAAAAATAGAAAATAGACTTTCGGAATTTCTATCATTCTATTTTCCATTTTTAGTTTTGAAAGGTATAAGTCAACAATATAAAGAGCGGGCAATTTAGGTAATATAAAAATTCCGCGCTCACCTCTGCCGCCTGCAAAGAACACGCCGAAACCCTCCTGCAACCCTCATGGAACAGCCACTCAAAGTGCGGGCAATATTTACGCCAAAGACTCTGTAAACCTTGCCGGATAGCTGCGCGAAGAACGGGTAAAGATAACGGCTTACTATTTAGAATGCTGACAAAAAAATGTCATCATTCTAAAAAAAATAAATTCGCCGCCTTATTATTCAAATTTGCAGTAATCATAATGCGGCTTTTTCGGCATGGTGTGAAGAGTAACCCTTTTACCTGCGGATAGTATGAATCGGCTTAATTGCGGCTATTTCAAAAAGCAGAAATTTCAGGTATAATATCCATAGTGCTTTGCGAACGTTTCTCATATATAGGAGGGTAATTATGCTGGAAACTGAACGTTTGGAATTAATGCCTTTAACCGCCCGGCATTTGAAACTGTGGCTATCGGATACGCAGGCTTTAGAAAATGAGTTGAACTGCAAATATCGCGGCGAACCGGTGGAAGGGTTCTTTCGGGATATTGTTACCGGCCAGCTTGAAAAAACGCAAAACGACGCCGAAAATTATTTATTCCACAGCTTTTGGTTCATCATTCGCAAAACCGACCGTGTTGTTGTAGGTTCGTGCGATTTTAAAGATGTGCCGGATAAAAACCATGAAGCGGAAATAGGATATGGGCTTGGCAAGGAATTTGAGGGCAACGGTTATATGACGGAAGCAATAAGGGTTTTTTGCGAATGGGCATTGGCTCAAAGCAATATAAATCATGTAATTGCGGAAACGGAAAAGGATAACCCAAAATCCGAAAATGTTCTGAAGCGGATTGGATTTGAGGTATATACGGAAACCGATACTTTGTGGTGGAGAATATAGCGGCGTTGTACTTTCGCCGCGTTCGGAAATGGCGGCGATTACCGTTAATATTACCCGCGCTTTTGCGTCAAATTCGGCAGGGGTATAGGGGGGCTTCGGCGCAAATTATATCGCACAGCAATGTGCCACTTAACGCTTCAGAACATTTTTGAGCGCACCAAGTTTATAAAGAGTTCTATATATTGCAGTGCGCTCAAAAATATTCTTCTCGCTGCTCTGGGGAACCAATTTTCGCCATTAGTTGTCCGCGGAGATTAGTATTGCGGCGGCGAAAATTGTTTCCCCGCCGCGTGGCACAATCATGCTGTGCGATATAATTCACGCCGAAGCCATCAGCATGTTCTTTGCAGGCGGCAGGGTGTGTGCGAAATTTATATGTTGCCGAATAATCGGACGAGCGGAAATTGCACGTTGGCAAATATTTGGGTGTGCGAAATTTGTACATTGCCGAATATTCGGGTGAGCGGAAATTGCACGTTGGCAAATATTTGGGTGTGCGGAATTTGTACGCTGCCGAATATTTGGGTGAGTGTAATTACAGCAGTCTTGCAAATTTGTATACAGCATAATTATGGCAGTGCGGTTATACGCGCGAAAAGAAACATTTACCGCAAATTTTATTTTTCCGACCTTGCGCGCGAATATTGTGGGCGATGCATCAAGAAATTCCAAGGGTGGCAATTCGCATTTCTCGGCGTGCCTTAGTATATTTTGGCGATATAATTATTCCTGCGGCGGAAATATGCCTTACGAGGCAAGTGCATAGCAGCGTAAATATGCCGTACGCAGCAAACGCATAGCGGCGCAAATACGTTGGTAAATAATGACGCGTTCGCTAATTCTGTACTGCTTCAACTTGCAAATACGCGGGGTATCCACAATATGCGTATTTATGGGGCTTTGCGCACACACCTTGCTTCCTGCAAAGAACACACTGGGCTTTGCGCACAAACCCTGTTTCCTGCAAAGAACATGCTGGCGGGGATTCGGCGTGAATTATATCGCACAGCATGATTGTGCCACGCGGCGGGGAAACAATTTTCGCCGTTAAAAAATAATCTCTGCGATACACTAATGGCGAAAATTGGTTCACCAGAGCAGCGAGAAGAATATTTTTGAGCGCACTGTAATACATAGACCCTTTATAAACTTGGAGCGCTCAAAAATGTTCTGAAGCGTTAAGTGGCACATTACTGTGCGATATAATTTGCGCCGAAGCCCCTCTATACCCCTGCCGGACAGCCACACAAGCGCGGGTAATATAAGCGGTAATTTGCGCCGAAGCCCCCTACACCCCTGCGGACAGCCACACAAGCGCGGGTAATACAAGAGGCAATTTGCGCCGAATCCCTTCTATACCCTTGCCGGACAGCCACGCGAGTATGAATTAAAAGATATGCATATGCTAATTGATTTACAGCTTCGTCATATGGCGCAGGATAAAAAGGAAATAAAAGGCGGAGCATATACCGAAGAAAACTCACGAAGATGCTCGGCAGTAAAAGTAATATATCGGGAGCGGCAAAAGCTTAACGCTGATATTTCTGATTTATCCGCGCACACGGCAAGCCCCGCAAGGCTAAATAAATATACGAAGCTGTACAACCTTTTGCCTATGGGCGAAAATGAGGGCGTTTGGTTTTTTAAAAGCAATTCGGCGGCTTACGGAAAGGATTGCGGCGGCAAAGCATACACGCAAAATGCAATTGAAGAAGGAAGCTACGCTGTTGCAAAACTGATTGACCCGCTTACATTTTCGGCAAACCGTATGTTTAATTTCATATGTCAATGGATTTGCGATAACAAGAATACAGTAAACGGTATTTTAGTTTGTGAGGAATACGCAGCGTGTTTTGTGAAATTTTACAAAGAGAACGGGAAAGAATACATGGATATGTATATTCCATTGGCAATTGCTAAATAATTTATTGGGGGAGGTGCCCTTTATGCAGATTGTTGCGCTTTCAGATGAATTCAGAAAAGAAACAGAGCGTTTTGCCGCCGAAAGCTGGGGCGGATTAAGAGTTGCCGCGCACCGTGAACTGTACTGCTTGCGGGAACTTCCGTGTTATATCGCGCTTTCGGATAAACGGGAGATACTCGGTTATTCTTATTACCGCTTTTCAACGGACGAATGCGAAATAATGGCTATTGAATCCGTTCGCCAAAATATCGGAGTTGGAACCGCATTGATCAAAGCGGTTACGGAGCTTGCCGTTTCCGAAAATTGCCGGAGGCTGTATCTGCAAACTACAAATGATAATACGCACGCTCTCCGTTTTTACCAGCGGCGCGGCTTTACAATATGCGCCGTTAGGTTAAATGAACTTGAGCATTTAAGGAAGCTGAAACCGGCTATTCCGCTTACGGGAATTGACGGCATTGCGCTTGCGCATGAAATTGAACTTGAAATGCTTTTAGCAAAGCCAATATAAAACATTCGGGGGAGGGCACTATATGGCAATTGTAACTATATCCACAGGCGCTTTTTACAAGTATAACTATAAAGAAATTTTCGAAATAGTATCGCAGACAAATTGCCGCGATATAGAATTATGCCTGAACAACACCTTCGTTGACGTTTCTTTCGCCGAAATAATTAAAGAGATTGAAAAAAGAAACTTAACCGTACACTCTATACACACGCCTTTTGAATTTTTGTGGAAACCAAACGAAGATGAAAGGTTTTGGATAGATAGGAGCACAGAACTGGCTAAGGAATTAGGCGCAAAAATTATTACAACACATATTACATTTAAAGACGGCGACAGCCTTGAAGAGCAGCACAAAAGGAATTTAATTGAGCTGCGCGATAACGATATAACGGTTTGCACCGAAAACATGCCCGCCGTTTGGGCAAATTCGGATATGGATTCGTTTCTGTGCCATCCTTCAAAATTATTGGAATTCTTAAACGAATTCGGAATATCCGTAACATTTGATACCACGCACTGGGCAAGCACCGGAAAACCGCTGCTTTACGGGTACGAAATGTTCAAAAAACACATCAAAAATATACATATCAGCGATTATTCGGACGGTATCGAACATAAAACATTGGGAACCGGAAACTTGCCTATAGCCGAGTTTGTGCAAACATTAAATAAGGACGGCTATACCAATCCCCTAACAATAGAACTGGATTTGGAGGATAAGCGCAGAAACCCTATTGAAACAAAAACACAGGCAATTGACGCCTTGAACACTTCATTACAGGAAGTTTATAAGATACATAACCGAAAATTACTGCGAGGGATAAATTTTGAAAATACTTAAAAAAATTTTCATATTGTTTTTAATTTGCACGCAAACACTCAGCTTAGGCGGCTGTTCGGACAAATACCAAAAATTCAGGTTCGAATTTTCGGATACGTTTGACACTGATACCTTCGTTGTAGGCTACGCCAAAAACGAGGCTGAGTTCAATAAATACGCCGAAATTATATATTCAAAAATGAAAGAGCTGCACCGGCAGTACGATATTTACAACGAATACGACGGCATTAACAACCTGTGCACCGTGAATAAAAACGCGGGAATATCGCCCGTAAAGGTTGAGCGCGAAATTACAGATCTCCTGCTTTTAACCAAGGAAGCGTACAGCCTAACCGATAAAGCCGTAAACGCGGCAATGGGCAGCGTGCTTACAATTTGGAAAAGCCACCGCGACTACGGCTTGCTAAACCCAAACGACGCGTCCGTGCCGGAAATTGAAACTCTGCGGGAAGCGGCTAAAAACACAAACATTGAGGATATAATAATAGACGAGGCAAATTCTACGGTTTTTATATCAAACGCCGAAACATCGTTGGATGTTGGCGCGATAGCAAAGGCGTACGCGGCGGATAAAGCCGCGCTTGCCGCAAAAGAGGCGGGTATGGTATCCGCAATTATAAGCGCGGGCGGAAGCGTAACCGCAGTGGGTTTGCCTTTGGACGGAGCGCGAAGCAGTTGGAGCATAGGCGTTCAGGACCCGGATTTGGGCGTGGGAAACGTCCAAAACATTATAGATACCGTGTATTTTAACGACGCCACGGTTTCGTGCAGCGGAGGGTATCAGCGCTTTTATACGGTAGGAGGGCAAACGTATAACCACATAATAAACCCTGAAACGCTTATGCCTTCGGATAAATACAAGCAGGTTGCGGTAATTCACAAGCAGGCGTATTTGGCGGATGTTTTATCCACAGCGCTTTTTATTTTGCCTTACGAAGAAGGTGCGGAACTTGCGCGGAAACACGGCGCAAGCGTGCTTTGGATAGATTCCGAAAATGTGTGGAAATATAACGACGGGTATAAGGCGGTTTCAAAAACGCTGGGCGCGGTTTTGCCTGAAAAGTGAGCAAAATTATTTTCACCTGATACAAATTCCAATTTAAAAAGTTGAAGCCAAGCCACTAAAATCGCCGTGATTTTCGCCGTTTTTGGGGCGCCGGTTTAAATCTTTTTAAACAGAAATAGTATAAATTGCTATCTGCGCACAACGAGATATTTGGGTGAAATACGGTTATAACAGCAAACAGGGATTTATTCGGAAAACGTAATATTTAGGCGAGGTAGCTTATGGCATCAAACAGGGTTTTATTCGGGAAACGGGATATTTGGGTTTTCGCGGGGCTGATAATAGCTGCGCTGTTAACTTCCGGCATTTTAATGTTCGCCGGAAGCCGCGTTAAAAACGCAGAGGGCGTAATTTACGTAAACCAATCGCTTGTTAAAAAGGTGGATTTATCAAAAAACGGAGAGTTTACGCTGGATGAAAACCCGCGCGTAAAATTCTCCGTTAAAGACGGTGCTGTTGCGTTTATAGAATCCGATTGCCCCGATAAGGTTTGCGTTCACAGCGGATATTTAAAAATACCCGGGCAGGCTGCGGTTTGCTTGCCCAACCGGGTATCGCTTAGAATAGAGGGAACCGGCGAGGCGGGCGAACTGGACGCCGTGGCGAATTAAGCCTCCGGCGCTTTGCCAACCTCAATCATTTCTTTACGCGTGGAAAATACAAATGCGCCCGCCAAAAGCAAAACGCCCGTTATAATAAGCAGTATCTCAATTTTTACGGCATCCGCAAGCGGCCCGAAAAGCATAGCGCCAAGCGGCATTGCCACGGAGCTTATCATGGAAAGCACGCTAAAGACCCTGCCCATTAATTCCGGCGGGATTTTTGTTTGCATCAACGACATAGCCGGCGTGTTATAAAAAGGCATTGCCGTACCGCACAAAATCATTACAGCCAAATACAGCCAAAAATTAGTTGTTACGCCGAAAAGCAGAGTTGTTAACCCAAAGAAAACCCACGCAAGAATCATAGTGTGGGTTTTGTTTTTAAACCCGCCCCACGCGGCAATAACAATACCGCCAAGCATCATGCCCGACGAAAATGCTATTTCAATAGACGGAAGCCGCCAAACATCGCTGCCGAAGGAACGCGCAACCTGAAGAGGCGTCATCATGGCGGAGGGCGCGGCCAAAACCATAAAAACGGCCGATGCCACAAACAGTGTTTTAAGCCATGCCTCGTTTTTAATAAAGCGCACACCTTCCGCCATTTCGCGGTAATACGCCTTTGCGCCGGCGCCCTCTTCCTTTGGTTTTGGCGTGTGCGTAACCTTTACGCAGAAAAAAACCGTTGAAATTCCAACTATCGCGGTAATAACGTCAACGAAAAATATATATTGTATGGGGAAATAGAAAAGAAGAGCGCCCGCCGCCATGGGCGAGGCAAACATTGTAACGGATTGCGCCGCGCTTTGAATTCCGTTAAAACGCATCAAATGCTCCGGCGGCACAATTTGCGGAATTAGCGCGTTTACGGACGGCTGCTGTATACCCTGGCCAATGCTTCGAACCATCATTACGCCGATTAACAGCAGAATACTGCGCATACCCAAAGAGTAAACTACAGCGGTAACAAGCGTTACAATTGCAATTGCCGCGTCGGAAATGTTAATAAGATGTTTTCGGTTGTACCTGTCCGCCCATACTCCGGCAAACGGCGATATAAACACCATTGGAAGCATTATAGCGCAGGTAAAAAGCGCAATTAAAAGGCCGGATTTTTCCTCTAAAGTAACATGCCAGGTAACGGCGTGTGAAACAAGCATTGAGCCAAACATAGATACAAACTGCCCGGCGATAAAAAACCCGGCGTTTCGTTTCCATTTCGTATTTTCATTTTCCTGCATAAATAACCATCCTTTTTATAATAATTCTACCGTATTTTTGTTAGCCTCCAAAAAAGGCTGCCAGCGGCAGCCTTTTGGTTTGTATTTTTATTTTTTTAAATTATGCCTTAAACCCTCGGGTTTCTTCCTCCGGTATATATTCTTCCAGTTCGCCGTTTTTATATGTAAGCCCGGCGAAAAGTTTCTGCGAATTTTCCATAACCGGCTGGGCGTTTTCTATTTTTAAAATTTCCCGCCAATCCGCTAACATTGTTTTTAAAAGAGACGCCGCTTCGTTTAAGGGTTCGGTTTTCTTTGAAAAGAAAGCTTTGTTAAGCAAAGCGTTTATGTGAATATACGCCTTTAAAAACTGCTTTGAAATATCATATTCAAAATTCAGCGATTTCATTAAAAGCATTAGAAAATCCTTAGCTTTGTTAACGTTTGCCTCAAATTCTTCCGTATTGCCGTTTGCGGTGTTACCAAGCGCCAACTCAACGGATTCAACAAGCAATTCAAAGTTTATTATTACAAGCCCCACGGGGGTTGCGTTCGATATTTTTGCTACGTAGTCCTCTTTTTCCATTTTGTCTCCTTTGGCCAAAAGCGTTAAGGCGCGGAAAGCCGTATGCCGCAAAACTCCGCTTTATAATAACTGCAATACAGACTGCGGCCTTTGGTTTGCCTGGGATATAATTGCTATCGCCGCCTGGGAGATAACGTTTTTAGACGAATAAAGCGTTGTTTCAGCCGCCATATCCGTATCCTCAATTCTGCTTCGGGCGGTATCGGTATTAAGCGCCGTTGTGTCGAGAGATGTAATTGTGTGCTCAAGCCTGTTTTGGGTTGCGCCCAAATGCGCCCTCAGTTTGGATACGTTGTTAATCGCGGTATCCACAATACCCAGCGTTATGTTGGCGGTTACGTGGGACGGCTCGGTTTCAGAGCCAACGTAAGCGGCGTTTAAATCCGCGGAATTTAAAGGGTCGCCCGGGCTAAGCGTACTTAGCGCGTCCGGAGAAATTATAAGCAGATTTTCAATACCAAGCGAAGTTGCGGTAACTTTCGGAATTGAAAAATCCAGCTCCATTGATTGGTTCGGGCCTATTTGCAGCGTTAGCTCGTTTTTAAAATTACTTAATTCTTCGTCGATTGCATCGCCGAAGGATACGTTATTGCTGTTGGCTACATTATAAAGCTCGCCGCTTAAAATTTTTATTTTGTTAAACTCGGTTTTTTTCGCGGTATCGGTAATTTCCGATTCAAGCGCGGTTATTTCCTTTTGAATGTTAAGCCTGTCGCCGTCGGTCGTTGTGTCTGAGGAGGCTTGAACCGCAAGTTCCCTCATTCTTTGAAGCATGTTGTGAACCTCGCCCAGCGCGCCCTCGGCGGTTTGTATAAGAGAAATGCCGTCCATAGCGTTTTGGCTTGCCGTTCGAAGCCCCTGTGTTTGTACCCGCAGTTTGTTGGCGATAGCCATTCCCGCCGCGTCGTCCTTAGCGGAATTAATTTTGGTGCCTATAGATACGTTGTTCATCGCCTTGGATACTATTTTGCCCGATTTTGCTAAGTTTGCCGTTGCCCGAAGAGCCGGGATATTATTTGCGATAATCAATTTTATTACTCTCCTTTCCGGATACCGTGTGAATTTTAGTGGTTTGCTGCGCCTCGTCCCGTTTATTTAAAAACCGGACAAGGTTTGTTATAAGCTCAAGATTTTTTGCCGATACAGCGGGTTTTTTTTTCATACTGACATTCCTTTCAAACCGCGAATTCGAACGCCGAGAGCATATTCGCTTCGCCCTTGGCAAACGGCAGTACCTTTTCGGTTTCGTTTTCGAAAATGTTTACCTCGCCCCGCGTTTCAAATGTAACTTTATTAAGTTTAAACCCGGCGGCTTCTACAAATTCCGTAAGCTCGCCTTTAGCCTCGGATAAGAGCCTCAGTGATACGTTGTTATTTGCCGTTACTTTTAAATCGGCAGTATTGCCGGAAACATTAATAAAAATTGAAACTTCCCCAAGCTTTGACGTATCCAGCGACATGTACATTTTAATATTTTCCGCGTTTTCCGATGCCTCGTTTACAACGTACATATTTACGCTTCCTATTTTATCGTGCAGTTTAACCGGAATTTGATAATAATTATTATCCTCCCTTTGCTGAATAAGGTTTTGCAAACGCACCGCGTTTCTTAATGTGTCGATTCTTTGGGCTGCGCCGCGGGGCAGGGGCAGTTCCCCTTCGGTATAGAAGTTATTAAGCGCTTCTTCTAAGGCGGGGAGAGCCTGAGCTAAAGTATTTTCCGTTATGCCGTCGGCTAAATCCGTTATCGCTTCAAAGGTTTCGGTGTTTTCTTCCCGCGTTTCGTTTAAGTTTTCCGAAATAAAGCGCGGTTTTGAAAGAAGGTTATTTGCCGCGTTAATGTTTGCGGCTGTTAAAGGAATACCGGCACTTTCAAGCCACATAATCACCTGCGGGGGAACTTCTTTTAAATCGTTTATAATTTGGGCATACCGCGCGTTAATGAAGTTTGTGTCAGCATTGCCATTTTCCGAAAGCAGTTTCGCCAACTCGTCAAGCGGCATGTTCATATACTGCGGGTTTTGCTCAATTAATTCCCCAAGAGTTTTATAATTTGCCTTTAACGCAATTTCATCCGCCAAAAGCCTGGCGCGTTCGTTGCTTAAAAGGGTTTTATTCGTATCTTGCGATTCAAGCGTTTCAAGCGCTTGTTTGGCAAGAGCTAAATTATTTTGGGTTGGCCCCATATTGTTTTCATTCAGTGCTTCGCTTACGGCGTTTTCCGTATTTCTTCCCGCGCTTCGCACTTTTGTATTGGTATTTTCGCCGATACGCGTATCAATGTCGGTTCTTCGACCCTTTGTTCTTTGGAAGTATTTCGCGTCGTTAAACAGGCTTGCCAGCGTAATGTCGGAATCCTTTTTAATTGAAACCCCAAGCGACGCCGCGCCGTCTTTTTGTATTTGCGAAAGCATTCTGTAAACCGAAACCATCGCCTCGCGGGTAATATCGCTTAGTACGCCGGAATTATCCATTTCCATAATGTAATTTGCTATTTTGTCCTTAACGCCAACGCCGTACATGCCGTCAAACCCTTCAATGTATTCCAGCAGTTCGTCTATATGCATGTTTACCGGGTTTTTGTTGTTCTTTATCATATCAACCGCGATGTACGGGTGCAGCCTGTCGTACACCGCTTCTATTTTGGTATCAATATTTTTTACCTTTAATATGTTTTCCTCGGTAACGTCCAATCCGCTTTTCGAAAGTATGGACGCCGCGCGTATGTTCTCTTCGGTTGGCGTAATTTCAAGGCTTGTTAAAAGCTGTTCAAACTGAGTTTCAACCTTTGAAAAACTGTCCCCGAATTTGGGCATTATTTGTGTTTCGGATTTTTCGTAACCTTCCGCCGCCTTAGCGGATTCGAAAACGCCGTTTATGCTAAAGGGCACGCGCCTTTGAATAATATCGCCGAAAACACCGGTTGCGGGCGGTTTAATATCGCGCACCTTATCGAATAAATCCGTTATTTCGCCCATGTTATCCGGCGAAGCTTTTACCCCCATAACGCGGAAGTTCTTCTCGTATTCCTGCCGTTCCAATTCGCGCAGAGTTTCAAGAGCCTCGCTTATCGGCATTATATTTATGTTTATACTTTTGTTAGCCAAACGAAGCGCCGCTTCGGATGTTAGTTTGTGCTGAATTTCGATAAGCCGCCTTTTCGCGGATATCGCCTCGTCGGATACTGTGTTCGGCAAAACGCCAAGGGGGTTTATCGCGGTAAGGCTTCTAAGCGTAAGCTCGCCCTTCGAGCGCAGCGCCAACTCCACAACATTAACCGTAACCTTTGGCAGAGCTTTTATAGTATTGTTGTACTCGCCTACTAAGGATGCGAACGCCTCTTTTTGCTGTGCGGAAAACATTTCTATATCGGAGGCGCGTTTGCCGTTTTTAATGTTTTCGCACGCCATATTCAGAATTTTTTCTATGCCGTAATCGCTTATGCCGCGCAAAAACGACGCCTTGTTAAAATTCTCCGCGTCAAGCGGAATGTCGCTGGCTACCAAAAGCTTGGATAAGCGCATGTTTTCCGCGTTTTCGCCAAACCCTTCCCGGCGCAGAAATTTGGAAATTTCCGCGTCCAAACCTTCAACCTCGGTTTTTGTTTTGCCAACCTGCGCCAAAATGGAATACTTAGCCTTATAGATATTTTCCAGCGTCAGTTTAGAACCCGTTCGCAAAAGGGAAATAATAGCCTCGTCGTTAAAACGTTTAACCTCTTCCCATTTTGACGCAACAGCTTCAAGTTTTGCGGTGTTTTGCGGGTTTTCGGCAATGCCGTGAAGTTTGAAGAGGTTTTCGTAGGAAACGGATTCGGCGTATTCGGTATCCGGCGTATCGCTTGCGGCGTTTGTTTTGTACGGCGTATCATCTGCGGTATCGTTCGCTTCGCTTGCTTTGTGCTTCGTATCGCTTGCGCTATTTGCACCCGTGTCGTTTTGGGAATGCGCCTTTTTCCGCGCGGGCGGTTTGCTTTGCTTTGCGCCGCCGCCGATGCCGTCGGTTTCGCGTATTTGCGCCTCGGTTTCGCGCATAGCGGTATTTAGCATATCAATAGTTATTTTTTCAATAGAAAGACCGGCGGCAATAAGTTCGTTTATTGCCTCGCGGGTTGCGTTGCCGGATAAATTGTCCACTTTTCTGCGAATTTTAGATACCGCGTCTGCGGCTTTTTTTTGATTTTGGGCGGCTTCGTCCTCGGCGGTTTTAAAATCGTCCTGGTACATGCCCTGCTGTTTGAACAGTTCCTTCATTTCGTCCGCAGAGCGTGTCTTAACATTCTGTTTTTGAATGTTTGCGGATAACTGCTTAAACGTGAATGAATTTTTGTCCGCCTTTATAACCTCGAAGGAAATTTCGTCGCCAACGTTTACCTGCCCGCGCAGGGTTTTAACGTCCGCTTCAAATGAGAAATTTTCATCAACATAAAGCGTTGCTTTTGGAGAATTGAGGCCAACGACCGTAGCTTTTATAATATCGCCAAACTTGGCGGAAAAGGCGCTGTCCTTGCCGTTTTGCCTTTCGAAAATGATGTTTTTGTTGGTTGAATTTACTTTTATCGGGTTCAAAATTATAGCCCCCTGTTCAGTTTTCTTAGATGCGCTTAAATTAGTTTCGGCTTTTTCGGTAAAAAAGTTAAGAAAACTGTATTGGTAATTCGCCGGAAACCCGCAAACCCCAAATAGGCGCATTTAAAAATTATTGGTTGCATCACCTGCGCAATTGTTTCACCTTATTATTCAAAGGCATCGCAATACCTCAGATCGAAAATACCGATAATTTTTAGCTGCGCCCGGGAATTCCTTTTTTCTTGATAGATATCATGCGATGAATTACACTTAATAGAAAAGGGGTGCGGCGGATTTGCCGGACATGGCGGTGGTTTATCCGCAAACCGCGGTTACGCTTGCCGAAAAGGACGTACTCGCGAACTTAAACGAATACTTTACCGGGGACGATTTAAGCCCTTTTGTGCCGCAGTTTATTGAAGAGGGGCGTTTGGGCGGCGAAAACCTGTATATTTTGCCGGTTGCGAAATCTTCCGAGGTTTTGTATTTAAACCGCACTCTGTTCAACCGTTTTTCCGAGGAAACCGGAGTTGCGGAGGAAAGTTTGGCAACTTTTGAGGGAATAGCCGAAGCTGCGGAAATTTACTACAAGTGGTCCGGCGGGAAGGCGTTTTTCTACCCGGAGGGGCTGTTTAACCAAGCGCTTATAGGGTTTAAGCAATTGGGCGGCGATAAGGTTGTATTTCAGCGCGGCGGCGGCGTTTGCGTTACAAAATCGAACACGGCGAGAGAGTACGCGTCGTGTTTATTCCTAAAATGGATTACCGAACCCGAAAGGAACCTGAATTTTTGTGTTGGAATAGGATACATGCCGGTTAAAAAAACCGCTTTCGACGCGATTCTTGCTGGGGATTACCCGGAAATAGCAAATCCCGTTGCGGAAAAGGCGCTCCTTACCGCCGCCGAAATGCGTAAAAGATATCAGTTTTTTGTAGCTATTATGTTTTTGCTTGTATCCTTCGGCGAAATTTCGCTTGGCGGCGCAAGAACAGCGCATTTATTTTCGGATGAACTTGAAAACCTTTCCGAAGATATTACCGTGCAGTTCGGTAACGCCTCCGTTCAGGCCGTTAGGTTTTCCGAAAAGCTGACGGAGAAGTATACGGCGTTTATGAAGGAAAAAGGGCTTTCAAACGAAAAGCTTTCCAATCACCCTGAAATTATTAACGAGCTTTGCGGGGAGTTTCTGCCTATTCTAACATCATCGCTCGATTCTACGGATTGCAGCGGTGCTTTTATAACGCTTAACGCCACAATAAACCCGAATATTGCGAACGCCGAAAACTCAAAAGCGGGGCTTTTAATCCGCAACGTGGAGCCGAATATAAGAGGTATGGGAACCGATAGGCGCTATCTTTTGCGCGGGGATTCGTCCCTTGCGGGTAACGGCCGGCTTAACTTGCAGTCGCGCTGGAGCTTGGAATTTGATGTGGAGGGTCAGCCTTTTTGGAGCGAACCGCAGTTGGCGGCGAACGCCAACCCGAATTTGGCGCTTTCCCGCCTTGTTTACTGGTGCCCAAAAAGCCCGCTTTCGGAAACTAACGGCGCTTGTATGGTTTGCTGCGTACCGGTTCTTGGCGAAACGGGCGGTGTTATTGGAGTATGCGGCTTTGAAATAAACCAGATGAATTTTTCTCTGCGCTATATAACAAATATTGATGGGTTTCACCGGTCGGTATTTATGTTCTCGTTAAAACCGGATAACGGAATTCACCTTGGCAACGCTCTTTTTTCCGGAAATGTAGCCGTATACGATATGCTTGCCAAAGACGCTCTTATGCGCACGGTAAGCGGAAGCGGCGACGGCTTTACGTTATACCGCGCCGATGACGGCACTTCTTTTATAGGGATGCCCAAAGAAATAAACCTGTACGCAAGTGATTCTCCCTTTGCCGAAAACGTATATTCCGCGGCGGTTTTAGCGCCTTTGAAGGATTACGCCGCGCGGCGAAACGCCTTGCGTATGCGCTTGGCGCTGATCTTTTTCGGCGTTACGGCGCTTGGCGTATTAACATCCGTTGTAATATCAAGGATTTATCTTAACCCGCTTATCCCGTCGCTTAAGGCGATACGTTCCGGCAACCTGCAAAACCTCAAAACAAATATCGCGGAGATTGATACGCTTATTGAGCAGATACGGAAGCTTCGCGCAAATAACCTGCCGCTTCCAAGCGATTTTGTCGGCGGCATTATGGCGCGTATAGAAGCTCTGGACTATATGCAGGCAAGAATTTTCCGCAGTTACGTTAAGGGTAAAAGCGACAGGGAAATTTTATCTGAATTTTTCATTACCAAACACGCGCTTGACGCGCAAAAAGAACGCATTTATCAGAAATTGGGCATACCCGGCAGAGCTTCGCTTACAATCTATATTGAACTTTTGAAAACATGCAGTATAGCGGATAAGTTCGAATAATTATTTTATATTTGGGAGTGATCCGCCTGAAAAATACAGCGGAAAAACGCGTAAAATACATAAGAAACTTTGCGGCGGCTGCGCTTTTGCTTTTGGCGGTTTTTGCGCTGTGCGCTTGCGCCGGTAAAACAGCGCGCGGCGGAAATGTTGTTGTATGCGCCAAAGACGATTATTCAAATTATTCTAAGGCGGCGGAACAAATGCTTAACGGTTACCGCGCTGCGCACGCCAACGGAAGCGTTTTCCGGTACTTAAAGGAGGGGGCGGCCTGCGAAGTTTTTGCCGCGCAGGCGGATTCGGCGCTTAAAACCGGGCTTGCTATGTATTGGTATCCTCAGTATTTGGCGACGGTTGTTATCGCGGTTGACCGGGATTTAACGGATGCGCGGATATCCGGCTGGGGCGATTTAAAAAATTTAAGCGAAGAAGTGGGGTATATAGCCGAGCCTCATTTTTATAACGAAATGCTGTTATCGGCGATATCATACGGCCTTGAAGGCGAAAATTTTACTTTTAGCGAAGCGGCGGCTTTGCTTGGAAATATTAACGCGCAAAACCGTTTGGTAATGAATTCCGCCGAGCCGCCTGTTTTAATTTGTTTCGATTATAACGCGGCGGCACTTATTAAAAACGGACGGAATTTGGAAATTGTGGTTCCGCGCGAGGGTACGTATTCCTTTGAAAAGGGTTTAATGTCTGAAACACCGCTAAGTTTTGCAATTTCTGCGGACGAACTTCTTGTTTCATCGGGCTTGCGCCTTGTAAACGGCGGCATGGGCGCTCCTTCGCTTTACCCGGAACCTTCCGCTTATAAAAACGCGCAAACCGTAACGGATTACCGGCATATTAATGCGGCAAGCTTAAACGCCGTGCGGGTTTTGCGGCGGGATATTTTGCGCACCCGTATGTATTCGTCTTCGGACGGGCGCGAACATCAGTATTGGGTTTTATTTTATATCGTAATTGCGGTTATTTGGAGCGTATCAGTTATCCGCCGGGCGGTGCAAAAAAATGTGCGCCGTGCCGCGCTTTTTACGCATTCGCGGCTTGGGCTTGTAATTGCGGATTCTTCGGGCACGGCGTGGCGCTTGTCTGCAAACGCGGCAAAGTTTAACGCGGATGTGGCTAAAAGCGCCGTCAAAGCCTGCCCGGCGCCGGTTATGCCCGATGAAAACACTCTTATTTTCGCACTGCCTATTACCGGGGGATACGCGCTTTGGCGCGAGGATATAACGCGGCTTAACAGGCTGCACGCGCAAATGAAAGAATCCGTTGCCAAACTGAAAGCCGCCAATATTCTTTTGGCGGAGGAAGAAAAACTTAAACGCGCCCTTCAGGACGAAAACGAAAAAACGCGGCTTATGACACAGCTTGAAGCGGAAATTGCCGGGCATGTTATAAGGCTTAACACAATGGCCGAACAGCTTGAAAACGTAAACGACCGCCCAAAGGCAACCGCGCGGTTAACTTTGCTGCTTTGCTATATCAAAAGGCGTTTAAACGTAACGCTTGTAGGCTTATGGGATATGGACGGCGAGGAATATTATGTTTACGACGTTTACAGCGGCGGCTTGGGTAAAACCAGCTATTGCGTGGGCTATACCGGAGTATGGGAAAACGCTGCGATATACGAAATTCCTTTCGAAATTCCCGAAGAAGTTTCAAAAATTACGAGATACGAACTGCAAGAGTGAACTGAGTGAACTGCACCAACTAAAACTAAGATTATGTAGTTTTTGCGCTCTTTACTTCATGCGCCGTATGTGCTATACTTTCCTCACCGCAAGGAGGGATATTATGAAGCATATAAAAACTTTAAACGCCAAGCGTTTGCAAAACACCGTCGTTAAAGGCGGCTGCGGGGAATGCAAAACATCTTGCCAATCCGCGTGCAAAACGTCGTGTACCGTCGCAAACCAAACCTGCGAAAACAAATAACGGGGACTTGTTAGTCCCTTTTGTTTTGCGCCAAATATAAATTTTAGGAGATTAATTATGATACACAAATTTACAGCGGGCGGGTTATTTTTTTTGGTAGATACTGCAAGCGGAAGCATACACGCCGCGGACGAAGCCGTATACGATATCGCGTCCGATTTTGAAACCGAAACCGCGCAGGCCATTATCCGCAAATACAAAACCAAATATTCCGAAGCGGAAATTGCGGAATGCTTAGAGGAACTTACCGAGCTAAAAAACGCCGGAACCCTTTATTCGCGGGATATTTACGAAAACATACCGTTAAAGGAACTGGGCAAGCCCGTGGTTAAAGCGCTGTGTATGCACATGGCGCACGACTGTAACCTGAAATGCGGCTATTGCTTTGGCGCAGGAGGCGCGTTTAACGGCGAAAAGCAGCTTATGAGCCTTGATACCGCCAAAGAGGCGATTAATTTTGTTATAAAAAATTCCGGAAGCCGCAAAAACCTTGAAATTGATTTTTTCGGCGGCGAACCGCTAATGAACTTAAATGTTATTAAAGAAACCGTAGCCTACGCGCGGCAAAAGGAAAAAGAACACGGCAAGAAGTTCAACTTTACCCTTACCACAAACGGCGTTTTGCTTGGCGGGGAAACGAACCGCTTTATAAACGAAAACATGCAAAACGTGGTTTTAAGCCTTGACGGGCGCAAAGAAGTAAACGACAACATGCGCAAAACCGCAAACTCCGCAGGTTCTTCCTACGATATTATTGTGCCCAAGTTTTTGGAGTTGGTAAAGGCAAGAGATTATAAAAATTACTACGTGCGTGCAACCTTTACCGCCGATAATTTGGATTTTTCAAACGATGCCCTGCATTTAGCGCGGCTTGGGTTTAAGGAAATATCCGTTGAACCCGTTGTGGCGGACGAAACCCTGCCGTACGCCTTAAAGGGCGAGCATTTGGATGAAATATACCGGCAGTACGAAATACTTGCGCAGAAAATGGCCGAAGCAAACAAAGAGGGAAACGGCTTTAACTTTTTTCATTTTAATATAGACCTTGAGGGCGGCCCTTGCGTTTACAAACGTTTGGCGGGCTGCGGCGCGGGTACGGAATACCTTGCGGTAACGCCCTCCGGGGATTTATACCCCTGCCATCAGCTTGTTGGCAAGAGCGAATACCTTTTGGGCAGCGTTTACACGGGTATTACAAATACCGAAGCCGGACGCAAATTTAGAAATACCAACGTTTACACAAAACCAAATTGCAAAAACTGCTGGGCAAAATTCATTTGCGGCGGAGGCTGCATAGCCAACGCGGTAAATACAAACGGAAACTTGGAAACGCCTTACGAATACGGCTGCAAGCTTATGAAAAAAAGAATCGAGTGCGCAATACTGTACAAATATTATTTAAGCGAGCAAAACATATGTTAAACATCAGAAATATCGCGCTTATGGCGCATGTGGACGCGGGCAAAACCACCCTTACCGAGCGCATTTTATTTCAAAGCGGAGTTAAACGAACTTTGGGCAGCGTGAACGAGGGCACAACGGAAACCGACAGCTTGGATGTGGAACGCGCACGCGGAATATCGGTTATATCGTCGCTTGTATCGTTTGAATTTGGCGGCGTTACCGTTAACCTTACGGATACGCCCGGCCATACGGATTTTTTTTCGCAAACCGAACGCGCGTTTTTGGCGCTGGACGCTTGTATTGTGCTTGTATCCGCATCCGACGGCATACAGCCCGGCACGGAAACCGTTATTGAATACGCGAGGGAAAACGATGTGCCGATACTTTTTTTCATCAATAAATGCGACCAAAACCCAAGCGGGCGAAGCGAAGTTTTGGCGCAGCTAAAAGAAGCGCTCGGCGGTAGTGTTTTCGATTACGCGGCGGATAAATACGAAACCGCCGCCCTTTTTGACGACGATATAGCGGAGAATTTTTTATCCGGAGCCGCCGAGGATACAAACGCGGTAAACAAAATTATTGCGGAAAAATTCAAAACCCGCGAAATATACCCCGTGCTTTGCGGAAGCGCGCAAACCGGGGAGGGCGTTTCGGCGCTTATGGATGCGATTGCGGATATAATGCCGCCGCCGGATGAAAGCGCGGTAAATCCCGCAGCCCTATCAGGCGTAATTTTTTCGGTAGTACACGATAAAACCTTTGGGCGCGGGGCGTTAACCCGGCTTTATTCCGGTAAACTCAGCGTGCGCGATACGCTTAATTTCGGCGGGCAAACCTGCAAAATTACAATTATCAAACGGCAGGTAAACGGAAAATTAACCGACGCGAAGGAATTATCCGCGGGCGGTATCGCGCTTGTTTTCGGTTTAACAAACTGCCGCACAGGGGACTGCATTGGGGATAAAACCCTGCTTCCGAAACGCGCGGCGGCGGAGCTTACAAAAAAGGCGCTTTTAACCGCGCAAATTACCCCGGATAACGAAGCGGATAAAGCCGCGCTTAAAAACGCTTTGGAAATGCTATCCGCCGAGGACCCTGCGCTTGAAGTGGAATGGGACGCGGTGCTTGGCAAAATGCGCGTAAACCTTATGGGAACAATACAGAAGGAAACTCTGCCGGCAATAATTGAGCAAAGGTTCGGACTGAAAGTTACAATCGGCGAAACGGAAATAATCTACAAGGAAACGCTGGTTAAACCCGCCGCGGGTTTTGACGCGTACACAATGCCCAAACCTTCGTGGGCGATTTTAACCTTTCAGCTAACTCCCCTGCCTGCCGGAAGCGGGATAACGTATAAATGCAGCGCCGGGCCGGCAAGGTTAGCCTACCGCTACCGTGAGCAGGTTGCGCAATCTATCGCTCCGTCGCTTAAGCAGGGGCTTTGGGGATGGGAAGTAACGGATATGGCAATAGAACTGACCGACGGCGAGGATCACCCCATACATACCCACCCGCTGGATTTTACAATTGCAACGCCTTTGGCGCTTTTCGACGGGCTTCGAAACGGCGGCACAAAACTTTTGGAACCGGTACTCAGCGTTAAATTTACATTCGAAAAAACTCATTTGGGGCGGATAATAAGCGATATTATAAAAAAACGCGGGCAAACGGGCGAACAAACCTACCACGGGGATAATATAATATTAAACGCGGAAATTCCGCTTGCGGAATTTTTGGATTACCCGCAAACCTTCGCCTCCGTAACCTCCGGGCACGGAGTAATTAACCAAAAACTTTTAGGCTATAGGGACTGCCCGCCGCATTTGGGCAAAAAAATGCCCCGCCGAGGGGTAGACCCAAACGACAGGGCAAAGTATATTTTAGCGGCAAGGCACGCGCTTGGGGGAACGGTGTTTGAGTAGATTTTACGCAAAAATCGGCAAGGGATGGGTTTTGGTATACCGCACCAAAAAAAAGACAAGGTGACTAACCGCCCTGTCTTTTAAATACTTTCAACATAATTAATTGATAAAAAATAAATAATCAAGTAAACAAAATTAATCCGTAACAAACGTTACTCTGCCAGTATATGCTATCTATATAAAAATGTCAACTATACAAAATGTGGAATTTTACGATTTTCGAATCGAAATCCGCACAATATGCAAATTTAAAAAGACCCATAACAATCCTCTTTTTCGATAAATTTGTATTTTTTGGTTTATATGCAGTATATCATTCTTATAACGCGCAATCAAGTGCTAATATTCTTGCAAGATGCGCAATGCTATTGCGCCGGTTTAAGTTTTCCAATATCCGTCCGATAATGCATACCTTCAAACGAAACCAACCCCGCGCCCTCGTAAGCTCGCTTCACGGCGCTATCTAAATTTTCCCCCTGCGCGGCAATTCCCAAAACCCGCCCGCCGTTTGTAACTGTTTTGCCGTTTGCCAAACTTGTTCCGGCGTGGAAAACGTACAGGTTTTCTTTGTTTTCTAAGTTTTCAAGCCCTTTTATTTCAAAGCCCGTTTCGTATTTTTCCGGATACCCGCCGGATGCTAAAACAACGCAGGCGGCGGCGCTTTTTTTCCACTTAATATCCACAGTTCCAAGCGTTTGGTTAACGCACGCTTTAAATATTGAGAGCAAATCCGTATCCAAACGAGGCAGTACGGCCTGAGTTTCAGGGTCGCCGAAGCGGGAATTGTATTCAATAACCTTCGGGCCGTCCGGGGTTAACATCAAGCCGAAATAAATTATTCCGGTAAAAGGCCGTCCCTCTTTAATTAGAGCTTCCGCCGTTGGTTTAAAAATTTTCTCCTCGCAAACCTTCGCGATATCCTCCGTATAAAACCGGCTTGGCGAAAACGCGCCCATACCTCCGGTATTAAGCCCCATATCGTTATCATAAACACGCTTATGATCCTGGGAGGATACCATAGGCTTAATTGTTTTGCCGTCCGAAAAGGCGAGCACCGTAACCTCCGGCCCCGTCATAAATTCTTCAATTACAACGGTTTCGCCGGATGAACCGAAATTTTTCTCTATCATCATTTCGCGAAGGGTTTTTTCGGATTCGCCCTCGTTTTCGCAGTACACCGCGCCTTTTCCAAGCGCAAGCCCGTCCGCTTTTATAAACAGCGGGTGCTTGGTTTGCTTGATGTATTTAACCGCGTTTTCAAAGTTATTGAACGTTTCGTACGCTGCGGTTGGAATGCCGTATTTTTTCATTAATTCTTTGGAATACGCCTTGCTGTATTCAATAATTGCCGCCGCTTTATTTGGGCCGAAAACCTCCAAACCCGCGGCTTTAAAGGAATCCACAATTCCCATCGAAAGAGGGTCGTCCGGGCCTATTACGGTAAAATCCACACTGTTTTCCTTCGCGAATTTCACCATATTTACTATATCCGTCGCCTTAATATTTACGCATTCGGCAATTTGCGCAATTCCGGCGTTACCCGGTGCGCAGAAAATTTTTTCTATTTCGGGGTTTTCTTTAAGCTTCCAAACTATGGCGTGTTCACGCCCGCCGCCGCCAACAACCAAAACCTTCATTATATTTCTCCCTTCGCAATCATTTGTATAGCCTTCGGCAATATCACATGCTCCGCCTCTTCCATTACGCGTTTTTGCAATACCTCCGCAGTATCGCCCGGTTTAACTTCCACCGCTTTTTGCAAAATTATCGGCCCAGTATCGCAGCCCTCGTCCGCAAAATGAACCGTTGCCCCGGTAATTTTTACTCCCGTTTCAAGCGCGGCTTCGTGAACCTTAAGCCCGTAAAACCCCTTCCCGCAAAAGGACGGAATTAAGGACGGGTGAATATTTATAACCCTTCCGGGAAAGTTCCTTATAAATTCAGGCGAAAGAACCGACAAAAACCCCGCCGTTACCGCAATCTCTGCCCCGTGTTTTTCAAGAATACTAAGCATTTCCCGCTCCGCCTCGCAGGGCGTTTCAAAATCTTTTTTGCGTACCGCATACGCCGGAATATTATGCCGCTTTGCGCGTGTAAGCCCGTAAGCCAATTTGCTGCTTGATATAACGCAAACAACCTCGCCGTCTATTTTTCCGTTTTCGCAGTTGTCTATAATCGCTTGCAGGTTTGTGCCGCCACCGGAAATTAATACGCCGATTTTCAGCATATTTCAAGTTCATCCCCTTTAACAGCCTGCCCTATTACATAGGCTTTTTCGCCGTTTTCGCTCAAAATGCTTAAAGCTTCGTTTTCGTTTTCCTTCGGCACGGCAATGGCCATACCTATACCCATATTAAAAGTGCCGAACATATCCTCCGGCGAAACGTTCCCGTTTTTCCGAATAAGGTCGAAAATGGGAAGCTCATCCCACGTGCCGCGTTTAATTTTCGCCGTTTTGCCCTTTGGGAACATACGCGGTATGTTTTCATAAAAACCGCCGCCGGTAATGTTGGCAATGCCGTTAACCTGAACTTTTCCTATTAAATCCAAAACAGATTTTACATATATCTTGGTGGGAGTAAGCAGCGCCTCGCCCAGAGTTATCCCAAGCGAATCCAAAACCTCGCCAATGCTGCCCTTGGCAGGACGCAGAATTTTGCGCACCAAAGAAAAACCGTTGGAGTGAATTCCGCTGGAGGCTATGCCGATAATGGAATCCCCTTCTTTTATTTTAGAGCCGTCAATGATTTTTGCCTTATCCACAATTCCCACAGCAAAACCGGCGATATCATATTCGTTTTCATCGTAAAAACCGGGCATCTCGGCGGTTTCCCCGCCAATTAGCGCCGCTCCCGCAAGCATACAACCCTCGGCTATGCCCGCCACAATCGCCTCTATTTTTTCCGGATGGTTTTTACCGCACGCAATATAATCCAAAAAAAACAGCGGTTTTGCGCCGCAGCATATAATATCGTTTACGCACATCGCCACACAATCTATTCCAACCGTGTTGTGCTTGTCCGTTAAAAAAGCAATTTTGAGCTTTGTACCCACGCCGTCGGTACCCGAAACAAGCACCGGCTCCGCCATATCTTTTGCTTCGCTAATTGAAAACAAACCGCCGAAGCCTCCAATGCCGGATAAAACATTTTGCGTCAGGGTTTTTTCAACGTGTTTTTTCATAAGCGAAACACTTTTGTACCCCGCTTCAACGTCTACCCCGGCGGATTTATAATCCATTTTCATCTGAAACCTCCTTGTATAATTGCCGCGGGCGCAAAAGGCTTGCGCCCAACGGACTTTAAAATTTGCGTTAATGCAATTATACATGTTAGAGGGTATAAATAAAATATAAATATTTCTGGAACGTGTTATAAGCGGATGATATAGCGCTGCTTATTCAAAACTTATAAGGCGGAAGGATTTAAATATTTATTAAACATTTCAAACACCAAATTCATGTCAATAGGCTTACCTATATGGTCGTCCATACCCGCTTCCAAACAATTGTCAATATCCTCCTGATAAACGTTGGCGGTCATGGCGATAATCGGAAGCCTTTTGCGTGTTAAGCCGGCCGCGCCTATGCCGCCCATTGCGCTAACGCCGCCGTGTGAGCTACCGTATCCCGCCGCTCCGTGTGAGCCGCCGTATCCCGCCGCGCCGTGTGAACCGCCGTACCCTGCCGCATCTGTTTGCTGCGACGCGCCGGTAATTTCCGCGTCCCGAAGTAAGCTCCGAATTCTCCGGGTTGCCTCAAGCCCGTCCATTTCCGGCATTTGCACATCCATAAGCACCAAGTCGTACATATTCGGAGAATTTGCAATCATATCCAGCGCTTCTCGCCCGTTTTCCGCCTCGTCAATAATAATCCCCGTTCCGTCTAAAAGCGTAAGCAGAATTTCTCTGTTAATTTCAACATCCTCCGCTAAAAGTATGCGCTTACCGGCATAGCGCCCTTCGTCGTTCGTATTTGCCGCATCTTCGGGAATTTCGTCCTTCGGTTTGGGCAGAGCGTCCGGTGCGGATTTTTCCAGCTTAACGGTGAAAATAAATTTTGACCCCTTATTTTCCTCGGATTCAACCTTAATGCAGCCGCCCATTTTTTCAATAATGCTCTTAGAAATGGGAAGCCCCAGCCCGGAGCCGCCGAATTTGCGCGAAATGCCTCCCTCCGCTTGTTCAAAAGCAAGGAAAATTCTCTCCTGCTGCTGGGGAGGAATACCTATTCCGTTATCCGTTATTTCAAAAACAAGCTCGCACAAGCCGCTATCTTCGCACAAAAGAGAGGCCGCAATGCTTATTTCGCCAAGTTCAGGCGTAAATTTCACCGCGTTTGTTAATAGGTTAATTATTACCTGAGTAAGGCGCTGTTCATCCCCTCTGAAATAGGCGGGTACGTTATTCGCAATTTCCGCAAAGAATTTTTGCTTTTTCTCCTCTAACCGGAACTGCACAAATGAAATTGCCTTGCGAAGCATTTCATTAAACGAAAACGCTTCGTTCGTAAGCTCCAACTTGTTTGCCTCTATTTTGGAAATGTCGAGAATATCGTTTATAATTGCCAGCAAATGCGATGACGCTTCATCTATTTTGTTCAGCGCGTAATTTTTTCGATCTATTACTTCCGCGCCTTGGCCTATGGCGGTCATTCCTATAATAGCGTTCATGGGGGTACGCATCTCGTGGCTCATTCTGGATAAAAACTCGCTCTTGGCGCGGTTAGCGGACTGAGCGGCGGCCAAGGTTTCGCGAAGCTTTTCCGTAGCTTTGCGCAGGTTCTCTTCCATTTCGTTGCGTATCATAGCCTCGGCTATAAGCTCGCTTGCCGAACGCAGAATATTTTCCTTGTTATCCGAAAACAGCCTCTCCCGGTGGCAATCGTCAAAGCCGAGAAAACCCCAAAATGTGCCCTTCACGAAAATAGGCACAAGCATTATAGAAAGTATGCCCTGAGGCTCTAAAACCGACCTTTGCACCGAACCCAAATCGCGTACAATGCTGTTAAAGCAACGCCCTTTTTCCAATTCTTCCACCCAGCCGGGCGCAATACTCTCAAACGGCGCCTCTTTGGAAAGCAGTTCCTGCTGAGGAGGCACCTTTTCAGACCATTCGTATATTTGGGAAGTGTATAAAACACCGTCTTTTAAAGAGTTTTTCCATATATACATGCGGTCAACTTCCGCGGCGTCCGCCACGATACCCATTGAAGATATCAAATCCCTGTCGAAGGTATCCGCGTTTGCTTTTAAAAGAATGGACGACATACGGTTAACCGCGTACAAAAGATTGTTTTGCGTTTCAACCTTATTTGTCATAAGCTGCGCAATATTGTTTGCCGCCTGTATTTTTGCCGCCTCTTCGTTGCGGATAACGGCGTTTGCCGCCATATGCCCGGCGGAGCGCAGTATATCGGATTCGTATTCGGAAAACGCCAATTCCTTTGTTAAATTTTCGAACAAAACGAAACCCCAAAATTCATCCACCATAAAAATGGGAGTTACAAATACCGTTAAACATCCGTATTTTTTAAGCCCTTCGTTTTCGGGCAGAAGACGAATTGGGCTGTTTATACAGTTCCCGGCGGATAATACAGCTTCCCACGCGGGTGCAACCTCGCTGTAGAGGCAATCCCTCAGGGATTCAATTGCCTTAGTTGTGCCGCCCTCGCTTAAAGACCATCGGTAAACCTGCGAAGCGTGCATACCGTCAGGCTCAAGCGAATTGCGAAAAACCGACATTCTATCAAACTTTAACATGCCCGCAATAATTCCGATACCCTCGCTCATTGTATCCTCAAATGTTTCGCCGCTTCCCGACAGCAGAATAATTGCCGCCTTATTAAGAGTGTTCAGCATTTCCTCTCTGTTAAAAAGTGCGCTTTGCGCCCGCTTGATTTCCGTAACGTCAATTCCCTGGTGCATATGTACCTTGCGCCCTATCGGCCATTCAATAACCCGGTCGATTATGGATAAAACAGTGCCGGTAACGGGGTTGTCGTCCTCCCATAAAACCGGTTTTTCAGGGTTTCTCAAAAGCTCTGGCTTGTTGCACCACGCGCAGCGTTTTTCCTGCCCAAGCTGAACGTGTTTCCAGCATTTATCGCCATGCGCGTCGTCGCTTAGCTTAAATGCGGCTTTCATTGCGCGGTTTACAAATAAAATTTCGTCCGTTTCAAGGTCGGAAACGTAAATGTAACTGTCCATTGTATCAAGTATATTTTCAAGCATTTCCTGCTGTTTCGCGCTTTCGGTTACGTCCACTCCGTATTCCAGATGCGCCTTTTTACCGCCCGGCCAATCTATTAAAAGCGCGGTTTTTTTGTGAATCATATCCACGTATTCTTCCTTTTGCTGCCAGCGAACAACTCCGTTCGGGTTTTTTTTAAGCTCGTAATAAGGACAATAGCTGCACCTTTCGGTTTTTCCGTATTGAAAAAGGGAATAACAATACTCCCCTGTTCCGTCGCCCTCAATTTTGAACAACTTCCTAATGCTGTCGTTCGCGAAAAGGATTTTGCAGGTTTCCGGTTCGGTAACGCAAACATACAAATCAAGCCCGTTTAAAATGTTTTTAAGCGTACTTAGAGAGTTTTCCGCCTCGCGCCTGTATGCCGCAAAGGATTTATCCGCTATGGCGGTTTGTTCCGTTCTTATAATAAGGCTTGCGCAAAGGCGCGCGGCTGAACGTAAAAAAGCCACTTCCGCTTCGCTGAAATGGCGTTCGAGCTTAAAATCGTCGAAGGCTATGCAACCCCAAAAATCCCCTCTAACAATAAGGGGAACCAACATCATTGTTTTTGCTCCGAAAACAGAAGCGAAACTAAGCTCCTCTTCTGTCATTTCGCTGATAGTAAGGCAAACGCATTTATCGGAAACAAGGGTATCAAGCCAGCGCATTGTAACCGGATTATCGGGCACCATAAGAAGCCTTGAATTGATAGGCGCTGTTCCTCCCCAAGAGCGCATCCACCGATACACCTGCCCAAGATACATCCTGCCGTTGTCAACATATACCCGAAACACACTGATAAGATCCAGATTAAGCGCGTTGGCAACAGGCCACAACCCATCGGATAAAATGCTTTGCAACGTAGTTTCTTCATAAACGTAGGAAGTGAACACCTCCGTTGCTTTATTCAGAGCATCTAACATAATACCGATTTGCTCGGTTCTATCAGAAGCAGTTAAAACGCTGTCCGCCATATAAATCTTTCCTTCCGGTTTTTTGGGAGTTAGCGCCGCCCACAGTATACGCGCGCACGGCCGGGCATCAATAAAATTTGCGGTTAAATTTTTCCGCGCGAGTATAGAATATTATACAACTTTTATTCCGCGCGGGCAACTTGATTTGATTTTTCACTGATTTTTCGCGGCAAAATTTTTCGTTGACACCGCGTAAAACCCGTGTTAACATAACATCTGCTGAAATAACCGCACGGTAAGGTTAATAAAGTCCTGATTTCTTCTAAAAGGACGCCGATTCCGGCGAGTTCTTTCTTATATTAAATAAGGAGGTGCGTAAATTATGTACGCGATAATTGAAACAGGCGGCAAGCAGTTTAAGGTGTCGGAAGGCGATGTTATTAAGGTGGAAAAGCTCGGCGTAACCGAGGGCAGTTTTACCTTCGACAAGGTTCTGGCAATTGCCGACGGCGAAAATTTGAATTTCGGAGCGCCGTATGTGGCGGGTGCTTCGGTTGAGGCAACCGTTTTGGGCGGCGGAAAAGCCAAAAAGGTAATTGTTTATAAGTATAAGTCCAAAAAAGGTTTTCACAAGAAAAAAGGTCACAGGCAGCCGTATACGGAAGTTGAAATTTCCGGTATCAGTGTATAATGATAAAGGCAACGGTTTTTCGTAATAAAAACGGCGAAATTTGCGCTTTCAAAGTTAAAAATCACGGCAAAAGTATTGTGTGCGCCGCAGTTTCCGTACTTACCGTAAACGCGGTAAACTCTGTTGAAAAGTTTACGGGCGAAGAGGCAAAGTGCAGTTATAAGGAAGAGGGCGGGTATATCAATTTTGAAATGCCGCGTATAATGCGCGGGTTTTCCAACGAAAAAACCTCGCTGTTAATGGATTCGTTTTATTTGGGGCTTACCGGCGTTGCAAGGGATAACCCGGAGAGCATAGAGATTATTGTTAAGGAGGTATTGTAATGTTAAAATATAATTTGCAGTTTTTCGCTCACAAAAAAGGTGTAGGTTCTACCAAAAACGGAAGGGATTCCGAAGCCAAACGCCTTGGCGCAAAACGCGCGGACGGGCAAATTGTTAAGGCCGGCAACGTTTTATATACTCAGCGCGGCACAAAAATCCATCCGGGAATTAACGTTGGGCGCGGTTCCAACGATACATTGTTCGCTCTTGCGGAAGGGCGCGTTAAATATGAAAGAAAAGGCCGCGACAAAAAACAGGTTTCGGTTTATCCGGTTGTACAAAGCGTGTAAAAACATATAAAGAGGCGTATGCCTCTTTTCTTTTTAGGCGAAGGTATTTGGGTAAACTGAGCGGGCGGCATAAATAAGGGGCCGGCTGCGCGTGAAAATTACCGCGCCGCCGGTTTTGCATCCAAAGGAGATACTATGTTTGTAGACAGAGCAAGAATTCATATAAAAGGCGGCGACGGCGGCAACGGCTGCGTATCGTTTTACCGCGCAAAGTATATAACCCACGGCGGGCCGGACGGCGGCGACGGCGGCAGCGGCGGCAACGTAATATTTGAGGCGTCGGAAAATTTGGCAACACTTATGGATTTTAAGTACAAAAAAACCTTTGCCGCATCTCGCGGGCAGGATGGGCAAAAGCACAACTGCTACGGCAAAAGCGGCGAGGATATTGTTATAAAGGTTCCGGTGGGAACCCTTATAATAGAAGAAAAAACCAACAAAATAATGGCGGATATGAAAAAAATCGGCGAAAGAAGGGTTTTAATTAAAGGCGGCCGCGGCGGCCGCGGCAATTCCCATTTTGCAACAGCCGTTCGCCAAGCGCCGAAATACGCGGAGCAAGGCAAACCCTCCAGGGAATACGATGTTGTGCTGGAGCTTAAAATGATTGCGGATGTGGGAATAATCGGTTTTCCAAACGCGGGCAAATCCACATTGTTATCTATGGTAACAAACGCAAAACCGAAAATTGCGGACTATCATTTTACAACGCTTTCGCCAAACCTCGGCGTTGTTAGAAGCAAAACCGGGAAAGATTTTGTTTTGGCGGATATCCCCGGCCTTATTGAAGGCGCGAGCGAAGGGTTGGGGCTTGGGCACGCGTTTTTGCGTCATGTGGAACGCACCAAGGTTTTTATTCATGTTGTGGACGCCGCCGGCCTTGAAGGGGAAGACCCTGTTGAGCTTGTGGAAAAAATAAACGCCGAGCTTTTAAAATACAACCCAAAGCTAACCGAGCGCCCGCAAATTATTGCCGCAAACAAAACGGATATTCCGGAATCGGCGGAAAATGTGCAAAGGCTTAAGGAAAAATACGAACCGGCGGGTTTTACTGTAATTCCAATTTCGGCGGCGGCAAACTCCGGGCTTGGGGAACTTATGGAAAAAACAGCGGCTGTACTTTTATCCTATCCTGATGATATAATGTTCGAAGAGGATTACGAAGAATATTCCGAACCCGAAATTGACGATATCCCGTTTACGGTTGCAAAAACGGACGACGGCAAATTTATTGTGGAGGGCGAGGGCGTTAAACGGATGCTTGGCATGACAAATATAGATACCGAAAAGGGTTTTGCGTTTTTCCAAAAATACATGCGCGAAAAAGGAATTATTGCCAAGCTTACCGAGCTTGAGGTAAAAGAGGGCGATACGGTTCATATTTACGGGCTGGAATTTGATTATTTTGCGTAGTTTAAGCGCCGGAATCTGATTATTTTGCGCGGTTTAAGCGCAATAATGACGTGTGGAGGAAGTGTATGATTACAACGAAACAAAGGGCACAGCTTCGTGCCCGTGCCAACGCGCTTGATGCGACGGTGCGCATAGGCAAGGGCAGCGTAACCCCTGAAATTATAAAAAGCGCGGACGAAGCGCTGGAGGCTAACGAACTAATAAAGCTTGCCGTGCTTAATAACTGCGAAATTGATATTAAAGAAGCGGCGCAAACCGTGGCGGAAAGAACGCGCTCTGATGTGGTGCAGGTTGTGGGCAGGAAGTTTGTGCTGTACCGCAAAGCCAAAGAGGCGCAGCATGTATTGAAGCCTCGATGAACAGGTTGCGGGAACGCATTTGCGCTATTTAAATAGATACACGTGGCTGGAAATTTGACAAGGAGGAGGCATCAACATGAACAAAAATTTTAAAAGCATATTCAGCGTAGTTTTATGCGCCGTAATTACGCTGTCCGCGTTAACCGCCGTTTCGGCGCAACAATATTCCCTTTTTACCGAGGGCTTAAGCGCTAAGGTGCTTCAAGTTATAGACGGCGATTCCATCATAGCCAAATCCCTTGATACGGGTGAGGTGGGGCTGGTTCGTTTCGCTGGCATTAACGCAAAAGGCTTCGACGATACGTTTGAATACCTGAACAATATTTTGCCGGGCAAAACCGTTGAATTGTATTTCGATTATTATTCGCCCAATTATATAAACGGGCGCTGGAACAATATGAGGGTTGTGCTGAACGGCGAATCGCTTAACTTAAAGCTTGTTTCGCTGGGGTACGCCGCGTTCGACGAGAACTACGCGGGCGAATCCGCTGAAATTTTGGCGCAGGAGGAAACCAGCGCACAAGGCGGCGGCTTGGGTTTGTGGGATACGTCTGTTGCGTATAACAACCACTACACCGAAGGAACCGTTGGCGCGGGCGCGTATATCTACGAAGGGGACGGCGTAAACATAAATACCGCAAACGCCGCGTCTTTGGCGGAGCATATGCCGGAAGTGCCTCAAAGCGTAATTTATAATATTGTGTATTTGCGAGATGTAAATCCGTTCAGCGTAATATCGGATATTAAGTTTATCCCCGGTTTTACGAAGGATTTGTTTGACCTTTACAGAAGCCGCATGACAGTTTCCACAAATATTGCAACCGCCACGCAAAAGGAGCTTATGACACTCGGTTATATAAGGGAAAGCGAGGCGTCCGGAATAATTGCGCACAGGGAAAAAGGCGCGTTTACCTCCGCCGCGGATTTGTTAAGCTTCAATTTAATTTCCGCCAACTTATATGAAATTATTAAACCCTATGTAAGTATAACCAACGATACGGATTTAAAATTGGCGGTTCCGAACATTAGAGTTAACATAGACGAGGCAAGCTACGACGTTTTGGTTGAACTCGGTATGCCGCAAACACAGGCGCAGGCGATTGTGGACGCGCGTCAAAAATACAGCGCAAAAACTTTGGGCGAGCTTAGGCGAATGCCGGGCGTTTACCTTACGGACTACGAAATTCACAAATACGCGGACAATATTTTTACCACCGGCGGGGATTACATAAATATCAACTTCGCGGGTACGGAGGATTTGCGTGCGCTTGGGCTTACGGACGATGAAGTTTCAAAGATTTACGCCAAACGCGCGTTGATGTTTAGCCCAAACGATTTGCCGGTTGATATTTTGCGGGTAAACAGCAGAATTTCGCTGTATACCAACGTAAATAAGGCGACGGCAAGGGAATTTGAATCACTCGGCGTAAACCCCGAAACAATAGACGCTATAATGGATTTTAGAAAAAGCCAGCCGTTTGGCAGTTTGGATGAATTCAGGGCGCTGTTTGAGGAAACTGCGCCAGCGCAGGGTTACAGCACTTACGCCTCAATTTCGGCGTTTTTAACCGTAAGGTAAAAAAGTTTCAAGTATATTTCATAAGCGGAATCATATAAATATAACGGAACAGTTATATTTGGATGATTTCGCTTTTTTTTGCGTGGGGGTTTTAAGTTGCGTAGATTTTTCGTTTTTATCTTTTTTACGCTATTTATCGCATATGTTTATATCGGCGCAGACGGGCAAACCGGAATAAGCGGAGGCATTAACGAGCCTCTTTTTAAGCCGAACCCCGAAAGCGGAGCGGATGATGAACCTTACATAGACCCAAACTTCCCAAGCCCATTTTTCGCCGATTCGGAGTTGGCGCAAACGATGGAGTACGCGGTTGGCGGGATAAACGGCGAAGCGGGGGACGCGGTTGGCGGGATAAACGGCGAAGCGGGGGGCGCGGTTGGCGGGATAAACGGTGAAGCGGGGGGCGCGGTTGGCGGGATAAGCGGCGAAGCGGACGGCGCGGGCGGTACGAACGCGAATAACGCGGCGGATTCGGTAGGAACAGAAATTTTGCCGCCGAACGAAAACCCGGCGGCAATTCCGGAGCGAATGGAAATAAATGATATAAAAATGTCGGCGGGTACGATAGTGGGTATAAGAGACGGTGTTTTGCAGCCGGAAACAGATCACCTTAACACCGCGAACCATAATTTTGACGAGGTTATTACGGAAGCCGACCTATACAAGCTGAAGGACATGACATATCTGCGCCAAAAGTTTTACATAGTAGACCCAAGAACGGAAATAACGCCGGATTTATTCGATGTGGACAAATTTATGCGTGAGGATTTAACAATGGTAAGTTCCTCTCAGCCAAAGGTGCTGATTTTCCACAGTCATTCGCAGGAGATGTTTGTAAACAGCACGAGTACATCGGAGGGAATAATTGCGGTAGGCACAGCGCTTGCGGATGTGCTTGCGAATAAATACGGAATATTGGCGCTGCACAACACGGATACGTTCGATTTAGTGGACGGAAAGCATCTGATAGAGGGCGCGTACGAGCGAATGGAGCCGGTTATAACCGAAATTCTGCGTCAAAACCCTTCGATAGAAATGGTTATAGATTTGCACCGCGACGGGTTTTTAGAGGGCACGCCAAAGCAGGTTGTTAACATAAACGGCAAAGAAACCGCGGTAATAATGCTTTTTAACGGAATTAGCCAGCTTGCGGAAAACGGCGAAGTGGAAAAACTAAGTTTTTTACCGAACAATTATCTAAACACAAATTTGGCGCTGAGTTTCAGGGCGCAGCTTGCGGCAAATGCGATGTATCCCGGCTTTACGAAAAAGATTTACCTAAACGCGTACCGCTACAGCCTGCACATGATGCCCAAATCCCTGTTTGTGGAGGTAGGTTCGCAGTTTAATACCAAGGAGGAAGCCGTAAATTCCGCGCAGCCTTTGGCGGATATTATCGCGCGGGTTGTTGGAGCAACTTAAAGCGGGTTTTAAGATTCGGGTTTACGGGCTTAGGGCAGGCAAGCGGGCTTAGGATTCGGGTTTACACGGGCTTAGGGCAGGAAACGGTTTAAGTTTCGGGCTTAGAGGCTTAAGGCAGGCAAGCCGGTTAAGGTTGGTATTTTCGGCGTTTGAGCGGGCGTTTCGCCGGTTTGGAAGCGTGAAGGAGCGGATTGGTTTGGTTAGAATATATGAAATGCGTCAAAAGGAAGTAATTAATGTGCGCGACGGCTGCCGTTTGGGTTATATCTGCGATATTGAGGTTAACACAAAAACGGGGAAAATTGAAAAAATAATAATCCCCGCGCCCGGCAAAATTTTCGGAATTTTTGGGCGCGAGGAAGAGTACCGCATACCGTGGAGCGCAATAAAGCAAATAGGCGACGATTTAATTTTGGTGGATGTGGAGGCGGAAAAGATAATGACGGACGGGGATAGCGAAGACGAGGCGGCCGAACTTTTGTAAATTAAAGAAAGTGGAGGTTTATGCCGGAATTATTGTGCGCTTGTGCGGGAAGAACGCATACCCTTTAGCCTTCGCACGGCAAAAGCTTACCGGGAGGCGGCGGGAATTAATGCGAAAAATGCGGTTGATTTTGTGTGCATGAAAGTGGTATATTATGCACATGGAAAGGATTTGATTATTATGGCAAGCACAAGAATTTCTGTTAATATTGATGAAGATGTAAAGCAAGGCGCATATCGGGTTTTAAGTGAAATTGGTATGGACATGACCACCGCTATAGATTTGTATTTGCGGGCGCTTGTGCGGGAAGAACGCATACCCTTTAGCCTTCGCACGGCAAAAGCTTACCGGGAGGCGGCTTACAGAGAATATATTAATGCAGAGTTGGATAAATCGTTGTTAGAGGCAGAAGATCCAAACATCAAGTGGCTGACGCAAGATGAAATGAAGGTACGCATAGCTAAACGTCGCGAGGCGAGAGGTCATGTATAGGCTAAGATACCTTCCATTGGCCGACCTTGACATGGAGGAAGCGGAGGCATATTGGAATGAACATCATCCTCCCGCTGCCGCCACACTGGCTGATGCGTTGGTGCAAAAGACGGACGGACTTATAAACAATCCTTTTATATATAAGGTTTATGAGGAAAGACCTTACTTCCGGTGTATGCCGTTGCCTTTCGGTTATCTGTGCTTTTATCATGTAGACGAATACGAAAAAATAATTTCAGTTCACAGAATCCTGCGCGGAATGAGAGATATTTCAAAAATACTCTAAATATCGCGCAACCGTTTCTTTGAAGGTACGGCAATAAATGAAGGCAAGCCCGCCCGTTGCCGCCAACTCGGTGCAGAAGTATAACCGTTGCTTTTTGGGTTGCTTGCGTGTAGTGATCAATTTGCGGCTCCGCAATTTTCGTTTTTTGGGCTTGGGCGAAAAGTAACCCATTTTATGTTACTGTTCACTCTCTCAGCGAGGAAAACACTTCATTTATTGCTTCAGATTTGAATATGAGGTGCGCTCGGAAATTTTACGTTACCTAAATTGCCCGATCTTTATAGTGCTGACTTATACCTTTCAAAACTAAAAATGGAAATTAGAATGATAGAATGATAGAAATTCCGAAAGTCTATTTTCTATTTTTTTGCGATTTACTTTAATTCCATTTTGTTTTTTCCTATAATTACGACGGATTTTCGGCTCCTGCAATTTGCGTTTCTTTGGTTTGGGCGAAAATATATTTCAGTCCGTTTTGTTTTTTTGCAGGCGGTATTTCTGCCTATTATAAATTTTTTTGATGATGCAGAGCATCTTCGGCATCATTAATTTTTATTGAAGTAACTTCTTAGGCCGGAGTGTGAACAGTTACAACAAGGAATTGATTTAATTAACCCATGTTGTAAAAAAGTTTGACGATATAATCAAAATATGTTATTCTGTCAGCAAAAAGGAGTGAGTTTATGTATGTGGTTAAATGGACTGGGTTGGGTTTGATGTTTTTGCTTGTGCCTTGCGTAATTATCATTGTACTAAGTCTTTTGAATTATATTTTTTATATTTTAACTACGGGCGAAGCGGACACCCTTATTTTGTTCCCAATAGGGTTGGTTGCTTCAAGCATACTTTGCTGGGTTATAGGCGGAAGGATAAATAAAGAAAAAATCGTAGCAAGTGATGATGAAGCCGGAACTCCTATACTGGTAAAGAATATTCACACGTTATGGGGGATTCCCGTACAATTTTTTTCAGCGGTGTATCTTTTTCTGGCGATACTTTGTTTTGCCGCATATTTTGGGTAAGCGTACATAAAGATCAAAACCCCTTTAAGCATACTAAGCTTATTGGGGTTTTTTATTTGATTCTTTTGTTCTGTTCATTATTTCAATATTTTCAGGTGAATAACCTTTGAGAATAATTGAATTTTTGCCGGATATAAAATCCATAACCTCTGAATTGATTTTTTGATTATTTTCGAACGGTGTAACTAAAATTGTTCTCGTTCTATTATCTTTAGTGAAAACAATAAGTTGGCGGCCGCCTTGGGCTGCGGCATTGGTATCAATATTATACATCCATACGATATCGCTGTATTTTATTATTTTAAAGGTGGTGCTTAGAACAACAATATAGTGTTCGGTTAAGTACAAATCATTTTCCTCATAACAAACAGTTTGTTCGCTTTCAAGTTCCGATGCAATTAAACTTGCTTCAAGCGGGGGCAGATTACATATAATCCGCATAGTTCTTTTTTCTTTTACATAAAAGAGCAAAAAACAAAGCGGCGCGGGGAGAAAAGCTATTATTGCGATTATGTAAAGTTCAGCAATGCCCCAAAAAGCCGTTAATCCGATTATAACAGCGGCGATTATATAAGGTAATAACTCGGAATTTTTGCTTTTTCTATTTTTCTTAATCATTTTCCAAAACTTTGGTGACTGAAAATTTTCCATGATATCTCCTCCCTGAGTTGTATTTTAGCCTAAATTCCGCATTTAAAAATTAGCGCATACAATCACAATCTGAAATTTATCGTACAAGAAGATGAAGTGCCGAATTATTGCGAAATTTAGCGTAAAATAAAAGTGCAGATTAGCTC
>JAISVZ010000084.1 GCA_031271295.1 Clostridiales bacterium
TACGATGATATAGTCGCGCAGGATTATAACGTTTCGGTAAGCACATACGTTGAGCAGGAGGACAAGCGGGAAAAGGTTAACATTACCGAACTTAACGCGGAAATTGAGCGCATTGTTGCGCGTGAGGATATTCTGCGCCGCGAAATAGACGCTATAATTGCGGAGATTGAGGGGGAACGGCGATAATGGAAAACGGAGTAACGCTTTACGGTCCTTTTATAAAAGAAATTAAAGATTTGATATACCGCCGCCAGTATGAGGCGATGAAACGTGTAAACGCCGAACTAATGCAGCTTTATTGGGAAATAGGCGCACAGATAGACCGCAAACAGCGCACGGAAGGCTGGGGAAAATCTGTCGTTGAGGTTTTGGCGAGGGAACTGCAGAAGGAATTTCCGGGGATAAAGGGATTTTCGGCTCGGAATCTTTGGCTTATGAGGAATTTTTATATTGAATTTTCGCAAAAGTTAATTCTGCAACCATTGGTTGCAGAAATTGAAGATGTAAATCTGAAACCATTGGTTCCAGAAATTGAAAACGAAAATCAGAAGCCAAAGGTTGCAGATTTAAATAGTGCAATTCTGCCGCCATTGGTTGCGGAAATAAGCTGGTCGAAGAACATTATTATTATGCAGAAATGCAAAGACCGCACAAGGGTGGAATATACGCTTAAAACCGCGAACAAGCCTATCGGCGTGGCAACATATTCCTATTACGAAAGTTTGCCGAAAAATATGCGCGATATGCTTCCGTCGCCGGAGGAAATTGCGGATATTATTTCGGGGATTGACGGCGGGCTTGCGGCGTTGGGCGGTATAGCGGAATTTGATGAGGCGGGTGTCGGCGATGAGTGAGTTAGAGCGGCTGATTGCGGAGTTGTGCCCGGATGGGGTGGAGTATAGGACACTTGGGGAGATAGCGGTAAGAACCAAAGGCACTCCAGTTACGGCTACACAAATGAGAATGCTTGATAAGCCGAATGCTCCAGTAAAGATATTTGCGGGCGGAAAGACTGTTGCATATTTTGATTACGCTGATTTGCCTGAAAAAGATATTAACACTTTTCCGTCTGTAATAGTTAAATCCCGTGGGACAATTGAATTTGAATACTATGATAAGCCTTTTAGCCATAAGAATGAAATGTGGTCATATCATAGCAAAAAAGAAGATGTGAATATCAAATATCTTTATTATTATTTGAGAACACAGGAAAGAAAATTATGTGAAAAAGCAACAAGTATGGGTGCTTTCCCCCAAATATCTATCCCAGACACGGAGCAAATCGCAATCCCATTTCCACCATATCTAATACAGCGTGAAATTGTCCGCATTTTGGACAATTTCACGGAGCTTACAGCGAAGTTAACAACAGAGCTTACAGCGGAGCTTTCAGCAAGAAAAAAGCAGTATGAATACTATCGTAATGAACTGCTGACATTTGGTGATGATGTACCGATTTTGACGCTTGGAGAATTAGCGCTTAAAGCCTACTCAGGTGGAACTCCTTTAGCAAACAAAACTGAATATTACGATGGCGACATTCCTTGGCTTCGCACACAAGAAGTTCGATTTGTTGATATTTATGATACGGAAATGCGAATAACTCCTGCTGCAATAGAAAATTCTGCCGCAAAATGGATACCTGCAAATTGTGTTATCATTGCAATTTCTGGCGCAACAGCGGGGCGCTCTGCAATTAACAAAATACCGCTTACTACCAACCAACATTGTTGCTGTTTAGAGATAAACCCTCGAAAAGCTCTGTATCGCTATGTGTTTCATTGGGTTAGCTGTCAATATGAAAAAATTAAATCTCTTGGTCAGGGTGCAAGGTCGGATTTAAACTCAAGTATAATAAAAAACTACCCTATATCCCTTCCATCATTAAAAGAGCAAACCAGAATCGTCGAAATCCTCGACCATTTCGATACAATAACAACCAACATCACCACCGGCTTACCTGCCGAAATTGAAGCGCGGCGCAAGCAATACGAATATTACCGCGATAAACTGCTAACCTTTAAGGAGAAATTAACATGAGCCAATACAATCTCGTCTGCTGCACAACCGAATCAACAGTAGTATCCGCCTATACCTCCAACGCTCCGCGTTCGCAGGCATACCAATCCGAGGCGGATTTGGAGCGCGAATTTATCCGCATTCTTGAAGGGCAGGGGTACGAATACGTTCAGTTCCACAACGAGAAAACGCTTACAAACAACCTGCGTGTTCAGCTTGAAGTGTTAAATAACATAGCGTTTACCGATTCCGAGTGGGAGCGGTTTTTCCGCGAGTGCATAGCAAGCGCGAATGACAGTATTGTTCAGAAAACCCGCAAAATACAGGAGGATTACATTCAAATACTAAAACGCGACGACGGAAGTACCAAAAACATATGTCTTCTGGACAAGAAAAATATTCATATCAACCGCCTGCAAGTTATAAACCAATATGAGGAAACCGCCGGGGCGCATGATACGCGTTATGACGTAACGGTTCTTGTTAACGGTTTGCCGCTTGTTCATATAGAGCTGAAACGCAGGGGCGTGGCAATACGTGAGGCGTTTAACCAAATAAAGCGCTACCAGCGCGACAGCTTTTGGGCGGCTTGCGGTTTGTACGAATATGTTCAAATTTTTGTTATTTCTAACGGGACAAACACGAAGTATTACTCCAACACCACCCGCAGCGCCCATATAAAGGAACTTGGCGAGGGTGAGCGCGGCAAAAGCAAAAAAACAAGCAACAGCTTCGAATTTACCTCGTTTTGGGCGGACGCTAATAATAATGTAATTGCCGACCTTGTGGATTTTACGCAGACCTTTTTTGCCAAGCATACCCTGCTTAATATTCTTACGCGATATTGCGTTTTTACAAGCGAGCAGTTACTGCTTGTTATGCGTCCGTATCAAATAGCGGCAACGGAGCAAATTCTAAACCGCATAAAGTGTTCGGCGAATTACAAAAAAACGGGAACAACAGACGCGGGCGGTTTTATATGGCACACAACGGGAAGCGGCAAAACGCTTACGAGTTTTAAAACGGCACAGCTTGCGACGGTTTTGGAGGATATTGACAAGGTTTTGTTCGTGGTTGACAGGAAAGACCTTGATTATCAAACAATGAAGGAATACGATAAATTTGCGAAGGGCGCGGCAAACAGCAATGTAAGCACAAGGATTTTGGAGGAACAGCTTACAAAACCGAACGGTGCTCTGCTTTCCGTAAAAGGCGAGAACAACGAACAGGTAACAAACCGTCCGATAGTTGTAACAACTATACAGAAGCTTGATAATTTCGTAAGCAAAAACAAAACGCACGATATTTACAAAAAGCATGTTGTAATTATTTTTGACGAGTGCCACCGTTCGCAGTTCGGCGATATGCACCAAAAAATAATAAAGGCTTTCCGCAATTACCATATATTCGGGTTTACCGGTACGCCTATTTTTCCAAAAAACGCCGTTAGCGCAGGGAAAACGCTGCTTAGAACAACGGAGCAGGCGTTCGGCGAGAAGTTGCATACATACACAATTGTTGACGCTATAAACGACGGGAACGTTCTGCCTTTTCGCATTGATTTTATAGATACCGTTAAGATAAAGGATGATGTTCAGGAAAAGCAGGTACGCGCAATTGATATTGAAAAGGCGCTTAATGACGGCACTCGTGTAGCTAAGGTTGTAGAATATATTCTTGATCACTTCGACCAAAAGACGAAGCGAAATACATTCTATTCTTTAAAGGGTCAGCGCACGGCGGGGTTTAACTCCATTTTTGCCGTATCGTCCATTCCTATGGCTATGAGGTATTATACGGAGTTTAAAAAACAGCTTGCCGAGGGAAACCGCAAGCTTGCAATAGCCACTATATACAGCTACAGCGCCAATGAGGACAACTCTGAGGATACTTTGCCGGACGAACAATTTAATAATGAAAATCTCGATAAAACCTCGCGGGATTTTCTTGAAGACGCCATTAAGGATTATAACGCTACGTTTAATATGAATTTTGATACCTCCGCGGATAAGTTCCAGAATTATTACAAAGACCTTTCGGAACGTATGAAAAAACGCGAAGTGGATTTGCTTATTGTGGTAAATATGTTTCTTACGGGTTTTGACGCTACTACGCTAAATACGCTTTGGGTTGATAAAAACCTCAAGCTTCACGGGCTGATACAGGCGTACTCCCGAACGAACCGCATTTTAAACAGTGTTAAAACCTTCGGAAATATTGTTTGCTTCCGCGATTTGAAACAGGCTACGGACGACGCAATCGCTTTATTCGGCGATAAGGAATCCGGCGGGGTTGTGCTTCTTAAAACCTATAACGATTATTACAACGGCTACGATTTAGACGGAAAGTATCAGCCGGGATACTCGCAGCGCGTTGCCGAAATAATTGAAAATTTCCCGCTTGGCGAGGCTGTGGAAGGTGAGGAAGCGCAAAAGGAATTTATCCGCCTATACGGTTCAATATTGCGTCTTCGCAATATTCTAACCGCGTTTGACGACTTTGCCGGAAACGAAATTTTAAGCGAACGCGATTTTCAGGATTATCAGAGCGTGTATATTGACCTTTATCAAAAACTTCGTCCGGCGGAGAAGGGCGAAAAGGAAATTATTAACGACGATATTATATTTGAGTTGGAGCTTATAAAACAAATAGAGGTAAACATTGATTATATTCTTATGTTGGTTGAAAAGTACCACGCTTCAAACCGTGAGGATAAAACCATTCTTTCCGCGATAAATAAAGCTATTTGCTCAAGCATGGCGCTTCGCAGCAAAAAAGAATTGATTGACCATTTTGTTGAACAGGTAAACGTATCCGCCAAAGTTGACGGCGATTGGCAAAATTTTGTGCGGGAACGTAAAGAGGAAGAATTAACCGCCCTAATTGCGGAGGAAAAACTAAAGGACGAGGAAACAAGGCGTTTTATTGATACTGCGTTTCGTGACGGAACCTTGAAAACTACCGGAACTGATATTGACAAAATTCTGCCGCCTGTTTCACGTTTTGGCGGCGGGCGTGACGCAAAAAAACAGGGGATAATTGAAAAGCTTATGACGTTTTTTGAGAAATATATGGGGTTAGCGTAGGGGAGCGGCGCGATGATGTTGGATACATTTGCAAAATACAACACATACTTTGAAGCATGGCTGAATATATCGGCGAAGGAAGTTTATCAAGCAAAAGGAATTATTATTTCTTCAGATAAAAGGCGGCTACGAAAACCGGACAGTTGGCTGATGTTCTTGCCAATTTGCGCGTTTGAAACAAGAGATGCGTTGATAATTTCATGCATTCCTCAGTGGGAAGCCGAATTAAGGGATATTACAAAAAACGCGTCAATTTCGCAAGCTCTTAAGATTATAAAACTATTTAGCAACAAAAAAGCTCTTCATAATGACCGCTTCAAATTTTATGGGATAAATAAATTAAACGGGGAAATTGATTCTGCAAAGGCTCAAGCACTGAAAAAAACACAATATGAAGAGTTTGCCGCTTATTATAGGAAAGTTCACCCCGGAGTTGCGCAGTTAGTAGACCCAAATGATTGGATGTTATCTGAATTTGATGATATTACCAAAAAGAAAATTCATTATTGCGTTTTTATAGAAAATGAAATTGTAAGCGCAACGGGATCCGAGAATATGCCCAATGCACCGAAAGGATTGATTCAAATAGGCGTTGATACGTTGCGAGAGCACCGGCGCAAAGGATACGCGTCCGCCGCTTGCGCGGCTTTTATAAAAGATAAAACAGAACAAGGTAAGTTCCCGGTGTGGACTTGTGAACTTAATAATCTTCCTTCCGAAATGCTTGCGAAAAAATTAGGATTTCAGCACTTAGGAAACGAAATGTTAACTGTGTCGTTAACTGAGATAAAGTAAATAAAATTCCCTTGTAAGCCCTTGTAAGGTGCATTTAAAAATTATTGGTTGCATCACCTGCACAATCGTTTCACCTTTGAATAATAAGGCGGCTAATTTCTTTTTTCGTTTTCGACAATTTGACTATGCGCTGCGGAGAACGGAATGTTGAAAGCTACCCACTAATATCAAATCGCTAATAACTACCCGCGCTTTTTGTGGCTGTTCTATAAGAGGTTACAGGAGGGCTTCGGCGTAAATTATATCGCCCGCTCTTTATATTGCTGACTTATACCTTTCAAAACTAAAAAATGGAAAATAGAATGATAGAATGATAGAAAATCCGAAAGTCTATTTTCTATTTTTTTGCGATTTACTTTAATGCCATTTTGTTTTTTCCTATAATTACGCTATTTGCGGTTCCTGCAATTTGCGTTTCTTTGGCTTGGGCGAAAAAAACGAAAAAAATACTTTAGTTCGTTTTGATTTTTTTGCAGGTGATATCTCCGCCGTATTTATAACATTTTTTGATGATGAAGAGCATCTTCGGCATCATTAATTTTCGCCGAAAACATTCGTAACTGATAACACGTACTTTTTTCATTCAATGTAAGTAATAGCTGTATGAAGAAGAATTCATTTACCGCCATTTTCAAAGGCGTCGCAATCCCTCAAGGCAGGAATAAAAATATTTTTAGCTGCACCCTTCGCAAATGTGGGGCATTGTGTTGCTGAAATTACGGCGGCAACCGTGCTAAACTGCACCCTTCGCATATGTGGGGCATTGAGTACACACCATGCGCCGCCTGCAAAGAACATGCTGGGCTTTGCGCACACATCCTGTTTCCTGCAAAGAACATACTGCCGGGTTTCGGCGCGGGTTATATCGAACAGCATGATTGTGCCACGCGGCGGGAAACAATTTTCGCCGTCAAAAAATAATCTCTGCGATACACTAATGGCGAAAATTGGTTCGCCAGAGCAGCGAGAAGAATATTTTTGAGCGCACCGCGTTAACATAAAACTCTTTATTACTTGGTGCGCTCAAAAATGTTCTGAAGCGTCAGGTGGCACATTGCTGTGAGATATAATTTGCGCCGAAGCCTCTACATCTCCCTGCTGAAGTTGGCGCAAAAGCGCGGGTAGTCTTCAGCTTTTAGTTCTGAGCAGCGAACAGCTAAATTGCTACTTACGGAAAACGAAATTAGATAGCTTATTATTCAAAGGCATCGCAATACCTCAGATCGAAAATACCAATAATTTTTAGCTGCACCCCCCTCGTAATTATTTGTTGACATTTTTTTAAGATTGTGCTAATTTAACGTGCAGATAGCGGGAAAGACCCTGTCCTTATGGAAAACTTAACAGAGATTCGGCGTCTGTTTTTAAACAGGCTGCAAACGCCGATTAAGCGAGTAGCGGAACGGGCAACACTTTTCTTTAGGCAACTTATTATTTTCATATTAAAAGCCGGGCATTATTGCCAATGTGGGTGGCACCGCGGGAGAAATCTCGTCCCTCTGAATTATTTCAGGGGGTTTTTTATTTTACCAAGGAGCGGCCTTGCGGGAAAGCGCCGCGCTGACCGCTAATACAGCCGCTCAAGCATCATAAGGAGGAAACAAAATGAGTAAGTACAGAACATTTAACTGCGGGGAGCTTCGCAGGGGTAACATTGACCAAACGGTAAAACTTGCCGGTTGGGTGGATACCGTAAGGGATCACGGCGGCGTTATTTTTGTGGATTTAAGGGATCATTACGGCGTTACGCAGGTTGTTGTTAACGATGAAACCATGCTTAAAGCAATGAACCGCGAATGCGTAATTTCCGTTTCGGGAAAACTGCGGCTTCGCGACGAGGAAACTTTTAACCCGAAAATTGCAACCGGCGAGGTTGAACTTGTTGCCCAAAGCGTTGAAATTTTGGGAAGCGCGGTAAACCAGCTTCCGTTTGAAATCAGGGAATCTCAGGAAACGCGCGAGGATGTGCGTTTAAAATACCGCTTTTTGGATTTGCGTAACCCCGCCGTTCACAAAAATATAATTACGCGTTCGGAAATTATAAAATTTTTGCGCAAAAAGATGGAAGATTACGGGTTCCTTGAAATACAAACGCCCATTTTAACATCGTCGTCGCCGGAGGGCGCAAGGGATTATTTGGTGCCAAGCCGCAAACATCACGGAATGTTTTACGCTCTTCCGCAAGCGCCGCAAATTTTCAAACAGCTTCTTATGGTTTCGGGGTTTGATAAGTATTTTCAAATTGCGCCGTGTTTCCGCGACGAGGACGCAAGGGCAGACCGTTCGCCAGGCGAATTTTATCAGTTGGATTTTGAAATGGCGTTCGCAACTCAGGAGGATGTTTTTGAGGTTGCGGAAAACGTTCTGCACGATACCTTTGCCGAATTTTCGAATAAAAAAGTTAGCAGCGTGCCGTTTAAGCGAATTCCCTTCGCCGAAAGTATGATGAAATACGGAACGGATAAGCCGGATTTGCGCAACCCGCTTTTAATAGAGAATTTATCGGCGTTTTTTGCCGATGTGGATTTTGCGCCGTTTAAAAACAAACCCGTTAGGGGAATTGTTGCCGCCTGTGCGAATTCATCCAAGTCGTTTTTTGAAAAGATGCTTGCGTTTGCAACGGAAATCGGCATGCAAGGGTTAGGGTACATTTCCGTTTTGTCGGGTATGGAGCTTAAAGGGCCTATTGTAAAATTTCTTTCGCCTGAAAAGCAGAACGATCTTATTAAAAAACTTGGCTTAAAAGAAAACGACACATTGTTTTTTATAAGCGACGCCCCAAAATTTGTGGATAAGCTTGCGGGGCAAATACGTTCGGAGCTTGGCGTAAGGCTTGGTTTAATAGACGAGGGTTCGTTTGAAATGTGCTTTATTACGGATTTTCCGATGTACGGAATAAGCGAGGAAACCGGAAAGGTAGAATTTACGCACAATCCGTTTTCTATGCCGCAGGGTGAAATGGATGCGCTGTTAAACGAAAATCCGCTGGATATTAAGGCGTACCAGTACGATATTGTGTGTAACGGCGTGGAATTATCTTCCGGAGCGGTAAGAAACCACAGGCCGGATATTATGGTAAAAGCGTTTGAAATTGCCGGGTACAGCAAGGACGTTGTGGAAGCGAAATTCCCGGCGCTATTTAACGCGTTCCATTACGGCGCGCCGCCCCACGCGGGAATTGCGCCCGGTGTGGATAGAATTGTTATGCTTATAACCGAGCAGGACAGCATAAGGGAGGTTATAGCCTTCCCGATGAATTCGAACGCGCAGGATTTGCTTATGGGAGCGCCGGGCGGCGTAACCGAAGGGCAGCTTAGGGAGGTTCATATAAAGGTTAGGTAAGCGGTGTTACAAAACAAAGAAAGGATTTGCTGCTATGGAAAATATAAAAGATTATGAGGCGCTGGCAAAGCTCGATTTGCCGTTAAACGAGCGGTTATTTATTTCCGAACAGGCGGATATGCTAATTAACAGCTTTGAAGAACTGAAAAACACGGATACTTTGGGCGCACAGCCGCTTGTTACGGTTTTGAATATTCAAAACATTTTAAGGGACGATGTTGCCGTAAAATTAGTTAGTCGTGAGGAGCTTTTGGAAAACGCGCCGCAGCAATCCGACGGTTTTTTTCAAGTTCCCAAAACTTTAGAGTAGGGGAGGAGTTATTTTGTATATTACCGATTATAATGTTTCCGGCGCGAATACTGCCGCGCTGGAGGATTCAATAATGCAAAAAGGGAAACCCGTAACGGCGGGTTCCAAAATTCTTGAAAATTTTATTTCGCCTATAGACGCGGCTGTGGTAACAAAACTTGCGGAAAACGGTTTTAAAATTGCCGGTAAAACGCAGATGGACGAATTTGGTGCTTTTACCTTTTCGCGCGGCTGTTTATCCGGCGCGTCGGATGCGGTTAAAAGCGGAAAAGCCGAGTTTGCCATATGCAACGATTTGTTCGGCAAGTACCGCCGCGAAGCCGCGGAAAACAATTTATGCTATATCCACCCAACCTACGGCACTGTTTCGCGATATGGGCTTATCCCTGCGGCGTCCTCTATGGATACTTTGGGAATTTGCTGTAAGGATTTAACCGGCGGCTTTAACTTGCTTTCTAAAATTGCGGGAAACGATGAAAGAGACGGAGTTATGTTCCCGGAAAAATCGTTTTCCTATATTAAAACGGACAAAAAGCTGACTGTTGCCGTGCCGGAAAATGTAACGAAGCTACTAAGTGAAACCGCGCAAAAGGGCATAAAGAATTTTGCGTCTAAATTTAACGCGGTTAATACCGAGCTTAAATATTTTGATTTGTACAAACAGGTAATGTATATACTCTCCAGCGCGGAAATAAGCAACAACATTAACCGCTACGACGGTATTAAATTCGGCCTGCGCGCTGAAAACTACAACGGCGTAAACGACCTTTACGTAAAAACGCGCACTGAAGGGTTTGGCGTTAATGTAAAACTTGCGGCAATAATGGGCGCGTTTATACTCTCGCAGGATAATTATGTTCCGTATTATGAACAGGCAATGAAAATGCGCCGGTTAATTAAAGAATCACTGCGTTTTGACGAATACGACATAATAATTCTGCCAACCGAATTGAACGAAAAAACCGAATCTGCTGAAAACGGCGAAAATTCATATGTTAATTCGTACGAAAACCTTTCGCTGTACGCGCTCGCCAATTTGGCCGGGCTTGCCTGCGTTTCATTTTCGTATGGCGGGCAGGGGATAATGCTTGTTTCGCAAGCGAAAAACGAAAACGCTCTTTTAACCGCGTGGGAGGTGCAAAAAAATGAAATATGAGGTTGTAATGGGGTTGGAGGTTCATGTGGAGTTATCCACAAATTCCAAGCTGTTTTGCTCATGCAGCGCGAAATACGGAGCGGATGCTAACGAAAACGTGTGCCCCGCCTGCGCGGGAATGCCGGGAATGCCAGCCGTTACCAACAAAAAAGCGGTGGAACTTGGAATTGCGGCGGCACTTGTAACAAATTCGCAAATTACAAGAACAATGACCTTCGACAAGAAGAATTACTTTTATCCGGATTTGCCGACGGGTTATCAAATAACGCAGTTTTACGCGCCGATATGCCGCAACGGTTTTGTTGAAATTGAAACGAGCGAAGGCAAAAAGAAAATTACGCTGAAACAAATTCACATAGAGGAGGACGCGGGCAAGCTTGTGCACGATACCCGCACCGGCACAACTCTTGTGGATTTTAACCGCACCTCGGTTCCGCTTGTTGAAATAGTCAGCAATCCGGATTTTCGCACCGGCGAGGAGGTTATAGCCTACCTTGAAAAACTGCGTCTTTTGCTAAGTTTCGCCGGAGTTTCGGACTGCAAGATGCAGGAAGGTTCTATGCGCTGCGACGTTAACATTTCCGTACGCGAAGCTGGAAGCGAAAAGCTTGGCGTGCGAACTGAAATTAAAAATATGAATTCGCTGAAGGCCATAGCGGCGGCGATAGAATACGAAAGCGCGCGGCATATTGAGGTTTTGGAAACGGGCGAGGGGCAGCTTGTTCAGGAAACGCGCCGCTGGGACGAAGCAAAGGGCGAAACATTTTCAATGCGCGAAAAGGAAAACGCGACGGATTACCGCTATTTCCCGAACCCCGAACTTGTTCCGGTTTTTATATCAGACGGTTGGATTAACGAGGTAAGAAACAGCCTTCCGGAATCGTCCGATGAAAAGTTTGCAAGAATGACCGGAGTTTTGAATCTATCCGAATACGACAGCAAAATTATTTCGGGCAGCAAAAACCTTGCGGATATATTCGACGAAACGAGTAAATACTTCGGCAAGCCCAAGGAAATTGTAAACTGGATAATTGTTGAACTAATAAGCGCCGCCAAGGGCGACAACAAGGGTTTGGACGATATTAAAATAGATTGCGCCAAGTTCGCCAAAATTATGGAAATGGTGGACGGCGGAACGATTAACCGCAATGTTGGCAAAAAACTGTTGGTATCTGTATTGGAGGACGGGGTAGACCCGGAGGCTTATGTAAAAGAAAACAACTTAGGCATGGTATCCGATACGGGAGTAATTGAGGAAGCGATAAAAACGGTGATTTCCGAAAACGCGAAATCGGTTGCGGAATACAAAAACGGCAACCAAAAGGTTGTAGGGTTTTTTGTGGGAAATATTATGCGCAAGCTCGGCGGAAAGGCAGACCCGGCAATTGTTAATAAGCTGCTTATGAAATATTTGAATGAACTTTAATGAACAATTGCGAACAGTCATGAACAATTGCGATCTTTTACGAATTTTCGTGGACATTGATGAACTTTTATGAACGTGAACTGCAAAGGGTTATCCTTGCCAGCCTTAGGAATTTTATTCCGGAGTTTGGCAGGGATTTTTTGTTACTGCTCACACTCTCGCCGAAGCCCCTCTACACCTTCATTGCCGAACAGCTATGCAAAGTGTGCGGGTAGTTAGGTGTGAACAGAAACGATTTTTTTACCCGATGAAAAGCTCCGTTAAAACCGGAATAATGCCAATTATAAAGCCAAGCACTCCGCCCAAATAGGTTATGGCGTTTAGTTCCCTTTTGGCCACGGAAATTACAATCTCCTCCGATTCGGCCAAATCCAGCGCGTTTATTTGGTCTTTTGTTAATTTTGCAACATCTATCGCTTCGGCGGCGTATAACGCGCCTTTTTGTATCAGCTTCCCGGCGATATCCGCCAAATATGCGGCGGCGTTTTCTAATTTGCCGTCCGGTATTTTGCTTACCAAAACGCCTATTTTAATTTCCAAAAGCTTCTTTTTAAAGTAATCCGCTTTTCCCAAAAACCCGCCAAGCTCAAGTTGCGCAAACCCTATTGTTTTATTTATCGCGCCGTCCTTAACCGTATCCGGAATTTTTGCGTACAATTCTGATACGTTGGTATCAAGGGCTTTTTCCATCATCGAGGTTATTTTAAAAACCAAATCCACTTGTTTTTCGGGGTTTCTCAAATATTCAAGCAGGCTTTCCTTGATGTTTGCGTAAACTTTTTCTTTGTTTACAAATAGGTTTACAAATCCTCCTAAATTGTTGGCAATAACATTTCCAAGAGCCTCTTTTAACGCTTCGTCCAAAGAAGAGTTATTTTCTAAAAATCCGCAGATAAGTTCCGCCACTTGAGTTGCGTTTTTACCAACTTGGCTTTTTACGGAAGATGCCCAGTCTGCCGGAATAATTTCCCTGAATGTGCGCGTTTCTCCCTCTATTCTGCCAGTTAAACCCTCCGCCCATTTTGAAAGCATGGCTTCAAAATCCCGCGAATTTATAAAGCTTTCAGTAATTTCCTCAAGTTTGCGCTCCAATACTTCTAAGCCCGAAGCAAAAAACTCCGAGCCGTTTAAAATTTCAGCAAGCGTGCGTTCGTCTTTCGAAAGGGCGCATAGGAAATTTTTTATGCCATCCTTGATTTTTTCCATTATTTCCGGCTTTGAAAAGCTTTCCGCAAGTGCTTCTTTCGTTAAAAGGTGTTTGCTTATAACCTCGGATACCTTATCGGCAAGGCGCAGCCGCTCCTTGGGTATTAGCCCCGGAGTAAACGGCATTTTAATTCCCAAAACCCTAACCTCGCGGTGCGGGCGAAACAGCATTTTTATTGCCAGCCAGTTTGTAAAATATCCGATAACCGCACCGGATAACGGAGATAAAATTATATTTGAAAGTGTCATAAACCCTCCATACTACAGCCATGCATACATCATTTGTACTTAAAAACGCTTCATTTTCTATAAAGTCTCAATTCATCCATATGGACGGCCTTAGCAGCAGAAACACCGGAATAAATTCCAGCCGTCCCGCTAACATATCTATTGAAAGAATAAGCTTTTCGTGTGCGGCAAAAACCGCGTAGCTGCCCGCCGGGCCGGACGCGCCAAAACCGCCGCCGATATTCGAGAGCATGGAGATTGAAGCCGAAGCGTTGGTAATAATATCGTATTCGTTAAACGAAAGCAGAACAAGCGACACGGTAAAAATTGCGAAATAGCAGAAAAATATCATCGCGACCCTTCCCACAACATCGTTATCAATTTTCGCTCCGTTTATTGTAACCACTTTTACGCCCCTGGGATGCACAATTTTATCCAATTCGTTGCGCAGGGATTTTATTATAATGAGGAAACGCACAACCTTGAGCCCGCCGCCGGTGGAACCCGCGCAGCAGCCGGTTGTCATAAGCAGAAGCAGGATAACGCGGCAAAAATCCGGCCACGCGTCGTAATTGACGGAGAAAAAACCGGTGGAAGATATCAGGCTTGTTACCTGAAAAGACGCTTGCCTGAGAGTTTGCGCGTATGTGCCGAACGCGCCGGAACTTGCTAAATCCGCAGCGATTAATAAAATACTTGCTACAACGTACACAAAATACACCCGCAGTTCGTCGTCCTTATAAAACTGCTTAAATTTTCTGTTAATTAGGTAAAAATACAGCGTGAAATTTATGCCGAACAAAAACATAAATACCGACATTACAATTTCCGCAGCAAGGTTATTAAACGCGCCAACACTTGCGTTCATATTAGAAAAACCGCCGGTGCCCGCAACCGAAAACGCGTGAATTACCGCGTCGAACGGCGAAAGCCCGGTTAGAAGCAAAATTAAAAACAAAACCACTGTCATGGCGGCGTAAATTATGTATATTGTTCTTGCCGTTTCGCTTATGCGGGGCAAAATTTTATCCGGCGCGGGGCCGGTTGCTTCCGCACGCAAAAGGTTAACGGACGAGGCGTTCATAGACGGCAAAACGGCGAGCATAAACGTTAAAACGCCCATCCCGCCGATAAGATGCGTAAAACTGCGCCAAAAAACAATTCCTTTAGGAAGAGATTCCACATCCGTACAAATTGAAGCGCCGGTTGTTGTAAAACCGGATACGCTTTCGAAAAAGCAATCCAAAAACGAGTCAAAATAGCCGCAAAAATAATACGGCAGCGCTCCGAATAAGGACAAAAATATCCACGCCAAAGCGGCGGCGGCAAACGCGTCGCGTGCGCGGAACTTTTTATCGTCCGGCTTTATAAGCGAGAGCAGCAAACCTGTTACGCCGGTAATCAGCGCGGAGAACAAAAAAGAAAGTTCGTCCCCGGAACCGTAATACAGCGAAAATATTACCGGCACAAGCAAAAACAGCGCTAAAATTTTGAGCATCGTTCCTATAAGTTTAAGTATAAGCGTATATTTCATTCGAATTTTCCTTTTCTAAGCCAAAATATCGTCTATTTCGTAAAGGTTTTTCACCTTTGAAATAATAATTACCGTATCCGAGGGCTGAATCTGCGAATCGCCGTTCGGTATTATAATATTCGCGTTTCTTACGATACAGCCAATCAGTATTCCTTTTTTTATCCGCATATCCCGCAGTTTTTTATCAATGCATTTGGCGGCGGGCGGCACAAAAAATTCGGCGGCTTCAACGTAAAATTCGTCGGTATCAAAAATGCGGTGAACCGTTAAGATACCTCCGCGCGCTTCGCCCGCCTTAATTCCGCGCACAAACCGCACAATATGGTTGGCCATTATGTTTTGCGGAATTATAACGCTCCCTATGTTAATACTTTTCACCATATTTTGATTTATATGATTTATTTTAACCACAACTTTTTTAATCCCCATTTGCAGGGAATACAGCGCCGTTACAATATTTTCCTCGTCGCGCCCGGTAAGGCAGATAACCGCGCCCGCCTGCTCGATATCCTCCGACAAAAGAAGGTCGTCGTCGGTTCCGTCGCCGTTTATTATAAGGCAGCGCGGGTTTTTTTCAAGAATAATTTCGCACAGCTCGTTGCACTTGTCCTTGTCCTTTTCAATAATTTTAATTTCCGCGCGGCTGGTGTGCCTGTATAAAAGTTCGGTTAAATAAATTGCTATTTTACTGCCGCCAATTATCATAATATCGTTTATTTTTTCCTGCTTTTTACCCGCCATTGTAAAAAAATTGCTGATATCGGACGGGCGGCCTAAAACCATTGCCGTATCTCCGCTTTCAAACACAAAATCCCCGTCCGGGATAAAAGCGGTATCTCCGCGTTCCACCATCGCCAAAAGTATGTTGGTTTTTTTGTTGTGGAAAATATGCGCTACGCTTTTGCCAACAAAAAAATTCTCCGTTTCGGTAACTTTGAAGGATATAAGCTCCACGCGCCCGCCTACAAACGTCATTATGCCATCGGCGGAGGGGTATCTTAAAAGGCGCGAAATTTCACGCGCGGTTTGATGCTCCGGGTTAATTACCATATCTATGCCCAAATCGCGCCACAGTTTGTTGGATTCCAAGGCGTATTCCGGGTCCCTGACGCGGGCGACGGTGTAAACGGTTCCGAGCTTTTTTGCCAGTATGCAGCAGAATATATTTGCCTCGTCCGCGGCGGTTACGCAAATAATAAGGTCAGCCGTTTTTGCGCCCGCAGAGGTTAAAATGTTTTCGGAAAGCCCGTTTCCTTTTATAAACATTACGTCAAGGTCCTCCTGGGCTTTTTCAATCGCTTCGGTATCGTTATCTATTATTGTAATGTCGGTATCTTTTTCAGCCGACAGGCTTTTGGCTATGTTACAGCCAACCTTGCCGCAGCCTACAATTATTATTCGCATATATATCCCTCGTTTTCAAGCAGTAAAACACTGCGCTCAAAATCCCGCGACTTAACAAAAACATAATCCGTATTATATGTAGAAACAACAAAAACACCGATTTTATCGCCGGCTAAAATTGCGGTAATTTTGGAAATTACGCCGATAAGACTAAAATCCAATATTCCCTCAATCCGAAACGCCAAAAAACCGTCCTCTTTGGCGGTAGCGTTTGCGGGAGTATATGATGTTTCGCAAACCAAGGAAATTTCTTCGTCGGTTTTTGCCGTAAAAACAAAATTCCGGGTAAAGTTTACGCCGGTTAAGTCTTTAATTTTACAAACAGTAAAATTGATATCAAGTTTTTTAATTTTCATAAACGCTCATTTCTTTATTTTAGGTTTTAAAAGTTATATCCCTTATTTCCTCGCGGAATAAGTCGTATATATTTGTTTGGCAAGCTTCGTCGAAGTGTTCCTTCAGCGAAAAGGTGGCGTTCCATTTTTTAAGCGTAAAATCGTTAAAGCCGTAACGCCTTGTAACATCAACGATTCTTTTTTCAATTAAGCACACTCCCTGCGCCGAACACATCGCGTCGCAAAGCTGAATAAGCTTGTCGTAAATATTATACTGCGCGTTTTCCAAGTAGGAAGTTATAACGGATAATTCGGCGGGAGTAACGTCCCATTCGCCGCAGTACGCGCCGATATCCTGATACGGATACGAATGAGAAAGGCAAATTTCCGCAAGTTTTGCGTAGCCTTTTTCTTTTAGCAAATCGTATCCGGCGTAAGCGTGATGAAGCGCCCTTACGCCGGAATATCTGCCGATATCGTGAAGTAAGCCGGATATATACGCCCTTTCGGTATCAAGGGCGCAAAATCCGGCAATAACCTCCGCTGCCCTTGCCGTTACGCGGCAGTGATTTGCCCAGATGCCGGGGTTTTGCGTATTTGCCCAATTCAAAATACTTTCGGCTTCACCGCGCGTAGGCAAGGGGATTTTTTCTTCCATATTAAATTTGCTCCTTAATGTATTCCATAGTAAAGGCCGGAACAAGCGTAAGGTTTTCCCTGGCGAGAATTTCCCTTGCTTTTTCGTCGCGCAAAATTACGCATAAAACCGTATCAATTATTGCGCCTCGCGCGCGAAGTTCTTTAACGCTTTCAATAATTTGCCCGCCGGTTGTAACAACGTCCTCCACAACACATACGTTTTTCCCGTTAACATCCGCGCCCTCCGCAAGCTTGCATGTTCCGTATTCCTTTGCCTTTTTCCTTACAAACGCGGCTTTAATTCCGCTTTCAAGCGACAGCGCGGTAACAACCGGAATGCCGCCCATTTCAAGCCCCGCGATAACATCCGTATCGGACGGTATGAGTTTTTCCATAATTTTCGCAATATCCTCAAGTAAATCCGGCTCCGCCTCAAAAAGGTACTTGTCAAAATATTCGTGTGAAACCTGACCCGAACGAAGCGTAAATTCCCCGGTAATATGCGCACTGCTATAAATTTGTTTCGCGATTTCTTTTTTGTCCATATTAACTGCCTCCAAATAAAATTTATTTCACGCAACTATAGCATAGATTTTTTAAATTTTCAAATTTCGGATACGGGTAGGGTGCGGCTAAAAATTATTGGTTTTTTCGATCTGAGGTGGTGTGTTGCCTTTAAATAATAAGCTGACATTTTACCCGCGATTTTCACGTGAGGATGCTGTTGAAAATAATTATAGATATTACTATGAACTTATTGTATAATAAAACGCAAAGGGGGTTTGCGCATGAAACCTATACATAACCTTAAAGACAATGCTTACAAGTTAATTTTCGGAACACCGGAGATGTTTTTGGAATTTTTGCACAACTTCATTAACATTGACATATTGAAAAATTTAAAACCGTCCGATATTGAAGACATTTCTGATAGGTTTTTACCGATGTTCGACGACAATAGGGATTCCGATACCGTTAAGAAAATCCGGTTATCCGAAACCGAGCCGCTTTTTGTAATTGGCATAATCGAACACGAAAGCGAAGTTAATTACACGTCAAGTTTTAAAATGTTGCAATACATCACATATATATTGAGCGATTTTATAAAGTTAAATGACGAAGAATATCATAAACAAAGAAAAGCCGGCAATACTAAATTAAAATTGAGTACCTCAAAGGATTTTAAGCTTCCGCCTGTTTTGCCAATAGTATTTTACGACGGCAAAACAAAATGGACAAGTAGCCTAAGCCTTGCGGGCAGAACGCAATATTCGGAAATTTTTAGTAAATACATTCCTGAGTTCGAATACGAGCTTGTGGATTTAAACAAATACAGCTTAAATGATTTGGTTAATTACGGAAATTTGCTGTCATTTTTCTTAATTGTGGATAAGGTGCGCAAAGCGGAGGATATTGAACTGCTAAGTTCTTTACCCGAAAGTTATTTTGATAATTTGAATATGAATGTTCCGGAAAGTTTGTTAAAACTTTTGTCGGATTGCATGAAACTGTTCCTTAAAAAGGCTGATGTGGAGGAAGAAAAAATCGAAGAAATTACCGGAAAGGTATACCGGAGGAGGTTTGCAGATATGTTTGATGTGGAGTTTTCGTTTAGGGAAGTTAAGCAAAAGTTGAGAGAAGAAGTTAAAAAAGAAGTCAAAGAAGAAGTTAAGCAAGAAGTCAAAGAAGAAGTTAAAAAAGAAGTCAAAAAGGAAGTTGAGGAAGAAGTAAGAGAGAAATTCGAAAAAAAAGCCAAAGAATCTGCCATCGAAACGGTAAGAAATCTTTTAAAAAACGGTGTGTCAATAAAAATTATTTCCTTAAGCACTGGGTTGGACGAATCAGCCGTTGGTGAAATAAAATCAAAATTGGCTCTTGTGTAGGTACTAAGGGCTATGTTTTCGGTTAAAAAAAAGCGCCTTTATTTCGGGCGTTTTTTTGTGCTATAATACGTTAAGAAATGTCAAATGCAGTTCTTAACCGAGTCAATCGTAGTCTGCGCATACACATCCAACACCCCTGTGTTCTAAAGCCTACCATTTCGAGGCGAATTTAGGGCGAGAACGACAATATTATTCAGAAAACCCGCAAAATACTGGAGGATTACATACAAATATTAAAACGCGACAATGGATGCGCCGAAAACATATATCTTCCGGACAAAAAAATATCCACACGGCATCGCTCCTTTCGGAGTTTAGCCGTGAAGACCGCCCGCAATATGCGTAGCAGTCCGGTAAATAAAAAAATTCGCACTTTTTCGGTGCGTTTTTTATTTGTATTTTACGATTATCATAAAATATTTCCTGCGAAACTCAGCGAATAAATGTACTTTTTTGCGTTAAAAAGGCAGTTTCAATATGATAAAATTTAATCGAAGGGAGGTAAGGAATATGGAAAATTTAAATTTCAACACGGACAGTCTTATAGAAATAGCCAACGGGCATAAGGAATTCATTGATTTCGCGGCGGAAACTCTTGTTCATACTCTGTACGCCGGATTATGCGGGAAATATCTGAACAGGGACGCGGCGCAGCGTGACCAGCTTACAGCTTGCTTCGATTTATACGATGCCATGTTTCGCCTTACGCTGCGTATGAACCGCCTATGCCCAATTTACGATGAGGGGTTTATCTCCCATATTGCGCGGGAAGCCGCAAAAACCGGTTGCGGCACTTGGGCGGGTATGGCGGAGCGTGAACTGCGTGATACCATTCGCCGCGGATTGCAAAAGTGCAGCTACGGCAATACGGATATAAACCGCAGTTTTGCTATAGATTGCCATGTTCACACTAAGGAAGGTTCGGGCTGCGCACACTACACAAGGCGGGAAATGGTTGAAAGCGCGATTGCCGAAGGGTTAAACGGCATAGTAATTACCGAACACGACAAGCTTACGCCGCAGGAAGTTATTGATGAGCTGAACGCGGACTACGCGCCGTTTCGCGTTTTTTCCGGCATAGAGGTTCGTGTTTGGGGCGACGATTTCCTTGTGCTTGGAATTCAAGATAATATATTGGAGAAAACAAATTGGGATTACCACAAGCTGTACCAATTTGTGAGGGAAAATGGCGGTTATATTGCGCTGGCGCACCCCATGCGCTATTGGCACGGTATTGATACCAATTTATACAGTTGGCGGCCGGACGCGCTGGAAATCTACTCCTTTAACATGGATAACATTAGCTGGCAGGCAAGGCAAAGAGCGTTGCGGCTGGCTAACGCGCTGCAAACAAACATTATCGCCAATTCGGACGCTCACGCCGCAGATAAATACAGGTACTGCAACGTGCTTAATCGTCAGCCGCAAAGCGATTCTGATTTGGCGCAAATGCTCAAAGACGGCGCGTACCGCTTGGGCAGGGTTCCGGTGCTGAAATAGTAATTAATTTTAAATACCGAATAGCTCCTCAATGTTTGCGTCCTTTATAACCCTCTTGGTCTTTTTACCGGAATTTTTCAGCATACTGCTCATTTTTTCGTCAACGGATTTTTTAATTATTTCGTCAATTTCAATGTTTCTGAGTTTGAAAAACAGCGAAGGGTCATCGTCTAAGCGTGCGCCAATTCCGTATAAAGCAGCGGCAACATGCTTGCACATACCCGCCCAATCCGGGCAGTCGCAGCTAAAGCGAATCTCTTTGGGAGAAGGAAAAAGCCCTTCTCCTTTTTGCGTAAAGAGTTCCTCCAGCTCCTTGGGGAATTTCCCGTTTATAAGCTCGTCCATACCGGAAAATTTACGCCCGCAAAGCTCGGTTATTTTCTTCCATCTTGCCTTGGAAAGCTCCTCAATTTTAATTTCAATCTTATAGGGGTTGCGTCTGCTTCCTGATACAACTGCGGTAACTAAGCCCGGTTTTATTTGCAAATCCAGCACAAAGCCGTTTTTTACGTAAGAGCGTCCGCGTCCTATACGGTTGGAGTAATCCGCGTAACTTTCCAAATTTTTATTCCATGCCGCGCCCCACCATGTTTTCGCAATTTTGTTTCCGTCAATTACAACAGGGTTAACGTTCGGGTTTTTCTTTTTCAGTTTTGCCAAAACTTTTTCGGCATCCTGCTTTTTCTTCGCAATGGGTACGTATTCGGGATATCCCCACACGGCTTACACCTCCAGTTTAAACAGCTTCATAAGGTCGGCGTTGTTCATTTCAGTAATCCAGTTTTCCCCGGACGCGGCAATAATATCGCCTGAAAGCTTTTGCTTTTCTTCTATCATCGCGTCTATTTTTTCTTCTATTGTGCCGGATGTTATAAACTTATGCACCATTACGTTTTTGGTTTGGCCAATACGGAATGCGCGGTCGGTTGCCTGGTTTTCAACTGCCGGGTTCCACCAGCGGTCGAAATGGATAACATGGTTCGCGGAGGTTAAGTTAAGCCCAACGCCGCCGGCTTTAAGCGAAAGCACCATAAACGGCACATATTCCGCGCCGTTAAACTTTTCCACCATTTCGCCGCGTTTTTTAACCGGTGTGCTGCCGTGCAAAACCAAACCTCCGCGTTCGAATATTTCGGCAAGAAACCGGGCAAGCGGCTCGGTCATTTCCTTAAACTGAGTAAATATCAGCACACGTTCGCGCTTTTCGTATATTGTTTCGCAAATTTCACGTATCTTTTCAAATTTCCCGCTTGCGCCGCTTTTATATTCCGTTTGCCCCAAATATTGGTCCGGATGGTTGCATATTTGCTTAAACTTCATTATTGCCGCAAGCACAACTCCCTTGCGTTCAATTCCTTCCGTGCTTTCAAGCCTGCGCTGCATATCCTTAATTAAGCCTTGATACAGCAAAACCTGTTTGTGCGTTAAGCCGGTATAGGCTTTTATTTCAATTTTATCCGGCAAATCGTTTATTATACTTTTGTCGGTTTTAAGCCTGCGCAAAATAAACGGGCTTACAACGCCGCGCAGTTTCGCGTAGGAGCCTGTTTCCTTTAAGTTTTTGGCGTAATTTGAAAATTCCTTGGCGGTACCCAGAAGGCCGGTGTTCAAAAAATCGAATATCGACCATAAATCGCCGAGTTTGTTTTCAATAGGCGTTCCCGTCATAGCAATTTTAAAGGAAGCTTTTAAGCGTTTAACCGCTTTTGTTTGCCCGGCGGAAGGGTTTTTAACCGCCTGAGCCTCGTCCAAAATTAAAATATCCCATTTACGGGAGGCGAGGTTTTCCAAGCGAAGCGCCATACCGTATGTTGTAATAAATAAATCAGATTCGTCGTTTAGCTGGGTGTTTTTCGCGTGTAATATACTGTAGCTGATATTGGGCGCAAAACGGGTAATTTCCTTTTCCCAGTTGCCAATAAGCGATGCGGGAATTATTAGCAGAGCTTTAAAACCGCCCTTTTCGCGCATACTTTCAAGAACGGCCAAAATTTGAACTGTTTTGCCAAGACCCATATCGTCCGCCAAAAGAGCGCCGAAACCAAGGCTTTTCATTGCCGAAAGCCAGTTAAAGCCGGACGTTTGGTAACCTCTGAGGTTCGCCTTAAACCCGCCGCCAAGTTTAACCTCGCCCGTCGCCGGGTTTATCAGTTTATCCTTTAGCGCGCTTAGCCATTGCCCGTTTGCTATTTCAACCGTTTTCCCCACATCAAACGATGTGCTCCCGGATATTCCAAGCTCTAAGCGCATTGCCTCGGCGAAGGTAATATCGCCCATGCTTTCCGCTTTTTCATACGCTTCAAGCGCCGCCGCTAATTTTTCCCTGTCAACCTCTATCCATTTGCCTTTAATAAATGAAAGGCCGGACGTTTGAAGCATCAGCTCTTCAATTTCTTCTTTAGAAATTTCTTCGCCGTCTAAACTTAAGGTTGCCTCGCAGCCAACAAGCGCGTCAAGCCCAACTTTCGAAGGTTCGTTGCCGCCTATGGAAACCGAAACCTTTAAACTTGCGGCTTTTTTCTTCCACCAGTCCGGCATGCGGCACATAATTCCGCACTGCTCGTACAGCGGAATTTCTTTCAAAAAAGTGTACGCCTCATCCGTTGTAAAGTGCAGAGGCGAAAAAAGTTCGCCGCTTTCAACAAGCTCGGAAATAAAATCGCTTGTATCCGCCGCTTTGCTTACGGTAGAGAGCAGTTGCAAAAGTAAGTCCTGTCTTTTTTTGAATTCAAGCAGGGCGTTTTTAAGCGGCAAATGCGCCGCTCTTTTTTGATCCTCGCCTTTTGCGGAATAGGTTGCCAGAAAAGCAAAAGGGTATTCGTCCGATTTGTTTTCCACAAGATGAAAAAACACTCTGCCCGCAACATTCAATTTTGAGTTGTGGGTTGTGAAAAAAGAGGAAACTGTGCCGTCCCAATTTGCTATTTCTTCATTAAATATATCCGCAAGCTTACCCCACAGCGCGGCAAACCAATTTATACTTATAAATTCAACGCCAACGGCAAAAGGAACCGCCCGAAGTTTTTCTAAAAATACGGATACATCCGGAGTTTTTGCGGTTTTTGTAATTTCGGTATCCGGGTCGTTGGAAACAAAGGAAACAAAGCTTTGGCAAATTCCGTGAAGGAAGGATAACGAAACAGACATATCGGGGTGGTTGTCCTCAAAGCCGAAATAAAAAAGAGTTTTGTACGGATTCGAAGCGAAACCGCTCATAAGTGTTTCGTTGTAATAAGTTTTTGCGGATGTTTCCTGAGTGTCGAGCGTAAGCCCGTCTTGATTGAAAAGTACAATAATGTCTTTATTTTTCATTGGAATCTTCCCGTCTTTGTGTGAAAGTTGGGTTAAATATACATCTAATGTGTTAAAAAAGCAAACTTATTTTTGTTTTGGTTAGCAATAATATTATTCTATTATTTCAAATTGTTAGTAAATGCGAATTGGCAAAAATGATGTTGACAATCTATTGTATTAAGTTTAAAATTAGTGAAATTAATAAAAATCAAACACAAGACAAACAGCAACTTTAGTGAACTTATGAGAAATTGTATGGCTATAGTTATAAATAATAGCCATAAATAAATTAAAAAGGAGAATTGTGAAACTATTATAATTGTGTAGTAGGGGAGAGTTGCTGTTAATGGAGAGGTTGGATTATTTTCAACCCCTTTCCAATGAGTCGCTGATGTCACAGGTGGGGACTGTTGTTGGGGGTAAACGAGAAAGCGTTCGTTTAAGGGGTTATCTTTTTTTTAAGCGTGCTTTTGATATTGTTGCGTCATTTTCGGGGCTTATTGTACTTATGCCCCTATTTGTAGTTGTAGCAATTGCAATAAGAGCCGAAAGCAAGGGTAAAGTAATTTTCAAGCAGAAAAGGATGGGCAAGGACGGTAAGCCCTTTACATTCTATAAATTCCGCAGTATGTGCGATGACGCGGAAAAGAAACACGAATCTCTTCTGGTTTTTAATGAGATGGGCGGGCCTCTGTTTAAAATCGCGAATGATCCAAGAGTTACGCGTGTAGGTAAGTTTATAAGGGAAACAAGCATTGATGAGCTTCCGCAGTTGTATAACATTTTAAGAGGCGAAATGACATTTATCGGCCCAAGACCGTTACCGATTTATGAAGCTACACTGTTGGATGAATACCAAATGCGGCGTCATAATGTTAAGGGTGGATTAACTTGTTATTGGCAGGTAAACGGTCGGAGTGAGATAACTAACTCGGCTGAACGTCTAAACCTTGACTTAAGGTATATAGACGAACTATCGTTAAAGGTGGATACAATAATATTTTTTAAAACATTTAAGGTTGTATTTTCACGCAAAGGCGCGGTTTAACGCGCAAAAAAATAAAGCAAAGGTGATGAAATGAGCGGCGATGAATTCACAGTGGATTTATCTGTTTTACTGCGGTTACTGAAAAAAAACGCAGCGGTTATATGTATTTGCATAGTTGTGGGCGCGGTTATTGCGTTTGTAACGGCGGAGTTTATTTTGGAAAAAAAGTATTCCGCCACGGCAAAGTTTTATATTGAAAACAGTAAAGCACAAAGTGAGATTATTAACATTAACGATATAACCGCCGCAAAAAGCATGGTGGATACCTGTGCGGAGCTTTTCTCCACACGCAATATCGTACAAAAGCTAAAGGATGCAACAGGCGTTACCTATGAAATAGACCAAATGCTTGAAATGATAAGCATGGGCACATCCAACAATACAGAGTTTTTAGTTATTACGGTAACAACGGATGACGCGGCTGTTTCGGTTGATATGCTTACGAAATTTATCGATATTTGCTTGGGTGAATTTGAAACAACAATTGATTCGGGGCGAATAAGAGTGGTGGATTCCGCGTATTCAAGCGGCGAGCCGGTGTTTCCGAACAATATGCTTGCGGTTGCGATAGGAATTGCCGCAGGGTTTTTCATATCTTTTTTCTTTTTCTTTCTGCGCGAAATGCTTGATACCAAAGTTAAAGCCGAGGACGACTTATTCGTAATTTACAATATTCCCGTTTTTGCGGAGATTATGAGCTTTGACGCGAAGCAGAAAGGCGGATACGGATATGAGTAATGAAAAAAGAAAAGGGGATTTGGTAGGCAAGGATACTCCTTTTGCAATTACCGAAGCATACAGAACAGCCCGAACCAATATAATGTTTTCTCTCTCCACAAGTAAGAAAAAAATTATGGTTGTAACCAGTTCGAACCCAACGGAGGGAAAAAGCACAACATGCGCCAACATGGGGCTTATATTGGCGGAGATGGGCGCTTCCGTGTTAATAATAGATGCGGATATGCGTAAGCCTACAATACACAAACAGTTTTCAATACCGAACGTTAACGGGCTCTCTTCCATATTGGGCGGTCTTATTGACGCAAAAATAGGCGTTAATGAAAACGTTGCGGAGAATTTGGATGTTATAACGGCGGGCATTATTCCGCCAAACCCGGCGGGCTTGCTTTCGTCGGATTTTATGGCAAACTTCCTTTCTGCGTTATCGGAGCATTACGACTATATTTTAATTGATACTCCGCCTATAAATGTTGTTACGGATTCGCAGCTTCTTAACGGAATTGTTTCCGGTATCCTTTTCGTTGTCAGGGAAGGGGTTACAACACATAACGACATTGCGGCCGCTCTTCGTTCCGTGGAAATGGCAAACGGAAATATTCTTGGCTTTTTCAAGGTTGGGTGTTCGTATGGCGGCGCAAGAGGTTATAAAAAATACAAGTACAAATATAAGTACGATTATTCATATGGCACTCCCGCAACCGCAACGGGTGTGCAAAAGGAGATAGAAAAAGTGTGAAGGTGGATTTTCACTCTCATGTGTTACCCGGTATAGACGATGGCGCGAAGGATATAGGCGAAGCTCTTGAATTGCTGAAAATGCTCAAAAGCGACGGCGTTGATGCTGTAGTTGCAACTCCTCATTTTTATATACATAGGCATAACGTCGAAGATTTTTTAAAAAAACGCGAGCAAAGCGCATCCGAACTCCTGAAGGCAATGCAGGGTGAGAGTTACCCAAGTATTGTTTTGGGCGCGGAAGTTTATTTTGGCTCGTCGCTAAGCACAATGCCTATTAAGGAACTATGTATCTATGGTACTGATTACATATTGTTGGAGCTTCCTTACAATACTTTTTCAAGAACGTTTCTTAACCTTTTGGCGGATTTTGTGGGCGGCGGTTATGCCAATGTAATACTTGCCCATGTTGAAAGGTATTTTGAATATAACAATGAAAAAATCATAGAAGAAATACTTTCTTACGGGGTTTTGGCACAGGTTAACTGCGAATCTATAATATCGCAAAGAAGCCGCAGGCTGTGTTTGAAATTGATAGATAAAGGTTTGGTTACTCTTGTCGGTACGGATGCGCATTCCGTGAAAAAGAGGCCGCCGGAGTTTGCGAAAGCCGAAAAGATTATACGCAGAAAACTGTCGGACGAATGTTTTGAAAATTTGATGGCATCTGCCGGGGGGATTATTGGATGACGGTATATTATGCTCTGCTTATCGGAGCGGTTGTTGTGGGGTTTCCTCTTTGCAAAAATCAGAAGCCATTGTATGTAAAAATATATCTTTCGCTTGTGTTTGCCGCGTTTTTTGCGGCGGCGGCAGTGCGTAATATTTCGGGTTATGATTATAACTTGTATGCCGGTTGGTATAACGAACTTGTTTTTAAAAATTATGACTGGTTAATGTCTTGGAGCAGGGAAAAGGGTTTTGCGGTTCCTTTCAAAATTTTAACCGTTGTAACGCAGCATTATCAGTGGATGTTTGTTTACATTGCGCTTGTTATTTCCGTCGGTGTTACCTTATACATTTACAAGTTTTCAAGTAAGGCGTATGTAAGCGTTGCGCTCTTTATAAGTTTTGGATTGTATTACAATACGCTTAATTTTATGAGGCAGTTTATTGCGGCAATTGTGTGCTCTTTTGCTTTAAGCTACATTCAGTCGAAACAGCCGCTTAGGTTTTTGGTTTTAGTTTTCTTCGCGTCGTGTTTCCACTATTCGGCACTGCTGCTTATTCCGTTTTATTTAATTTTAAAAATTAAGTTAAATTGGGTAGTATTGGCGCTTTATTGTGTGATAGCGGCAGTTACATATATTTATTCAAACCCCATAGTGGAGTATGTAACTGAGTATTTTTACAAAGGGTATGACCCTCTTGAAAGCGTTCATATGCTCTCGGGTATTCCGGTAAGGTATGTTGTGTTTTTTGCTGTTTTATTTGCGGTATGTTTTTTCTTTAGGAAAGAGCTTGTTAAAAAAAGAGAACTAAACTCTGTAATGCTCAGTGCCTTTTTCTTTTGCGTGTATTTTCAGTTTTTAGGCACAAAGCATTCAATTTTATCCCGCTTTTCTCTGTTATTTATGATAGCGCCGGTAATTGTTTTATTACCTGATGTAATTACCGTTATAATGGACAAGATAACCGAGAAATTTGGAGAAGAGAAAAAGAGCAAAGTATATAAAGCGTTGGTTATTTCAGCTTTTAGTGTTTATTCACTCGTAGTTCACGCTTTACTTTTGGCAAATAATTATAACGGTGTTGTTCCATATCAAACAATATTTGCAAATTCCGGTTTATAAGTGTATAATCTTGTTAATTAGAGGTACATATAATGACGATTACTGGAAAGTTCTATGAAGTGTTTATTTCAAAAACTGAAAAATTAAGCATATTTCAAAATATGTTTCTATGTACTGCTATATCACTTGCGTGTGCTTTTTATCAGTTCGACACTTTTATTCCGGTTGTAGCCTCACAAACAATTAACGCCTTTTTAACGGTACTTTTGGTGGTTTGCTGGCTATGGTGTTCATTTATCAGCGGGTTTTGGAACAGGTATTCGTTTTTGGTTTATACTGCGGTTTTTTGGATAATACCGCGCTTAATAATTATGAAACAGGAAAATACGGGAATTTTGGATTACAATAAATATTTAGACGCGGCTTCGCAAATTTCCCGTTTAACCGTACAGTTTTCGTTGTCTGAATTATCGGATTTTCTGGGTACTCCCGTTCTTTATTTAACGGTAGGTTTGCTGGTGTGGTGCCTTTGTTTTTACTTTTTGGGCAGAATATTCAAGCTAATTACGCGTTTAAGCGTTAAAATATAAAAATATATAATATCAGAAAAGAGGAGAAGAAATGAAAAAAGTCAAGAAGTTTTTAGGTGCGCTAGTAGTTTCGGTTTTACTGATTTCGGTGTCCGGTTTAACCGTTTACGCTACGGATTACGCTTTTCCGCCGTTTTACCCGGTAGCCGACCCAAGCCCCGGTGTTTCACCGAGCGACGTATCAAATGCGGTTGAAGCGGCAACCGCACCGGCGGAATCTGTTGCTGCGGCGGAACCTGCGCCGGTAGTTCCAGTTCCGGAGAGCGCTGCGGTAGCTCCCGAAGGAGGAGCCGCGCCGGAAGCGGGAGTGCAGGCCGCAGGCGGAGCGCAAATAGCGGCAGCGGAAATTGAATCAGGAGCGCCGATAGCAATATCATCGAGCGAAAGCGTTGCGCTTCCTTTGGACGCTATAGCGGTAATTGCGAACTCTCCCGTTCCTGTAACTTTTGAAGCGGGAAACTACAGTATATCCATAAACCCCGCTGACATTACCAACGGCGCAAGAGCGATAGACCTGCATATGGACATAAGGTCTGAAACACGTCAGTTCGGCGGCATTGAGGCAAAAGCAATTACGGTTGCTCCGTCCACATCCGGAGATTACGGTTTCTCACTTACGGTAAATATTCCTGCGGCGCAGTTTCAAACAGCGGGAATTTATGTACAAAACTTAAAAGCGTATCACATAGCGGACAGCGGAAGAATTACACGCCATCCGTTAACCGTTAACGGAGACGGTTCGGTTTCCGTAAAATTCAGCGGCGCGTCCGAATACGTAATAACCGAAGAAGATTTACCTGTTGACGAGGACCTTTCCGCAGCGGCAGCGGCGGAAGGAGCATCCGGCGACGGAGGCGAAGCGGCAGGAGGGTTAACCGCAAGCGTAGCACCCAAAACCGGCGACAGCCAGAATCCGCTTTTAATAGCAATTATCGGTTTAGTTGCGTTATGCGCAGCGGTTGTTATGTACAGGTACATAAAAAAAGCCGAGAAAAGCAAATAAAAACCATTTGTTTTCTAAGGTTTTGATATTGAACTTAAGCAATATAGTAAAAGGCTGTTGGATAATCTCCAACAGCCTTTTTAGTGGTACTACTTTTTAAGTTTAAACACTCCAACCATTTCATTCATAACATCCGACTGGCTTGAAAGTTCCTCGGACGATGCGGCGGCTTCCTGACTTGACGCGGAATTTGCCTGAACCACACTTGTTATCTGAGCAATGCCGTCGGTAACTTGCGAAATAGAATCCGCCTGTTCTTGGCTTGATACGGAAATGCTGCTTATAATATCGCTTACCTTTGCCGCGTCGGTCATTATGGTATTTAGCGCCGCAGCGGTTTTTTCCGCTATGCGTGAGCCTTCCTCAACACGCTGTATAGATTCTTGAATAAGCTCCTCAGTTTCTTTTGCGGAAACGCTGCTTTTCCCTGAGAGGTTTCTAACCTCTTCCGCAACCACCGCAAAACCCTTGCCGTGTTCGCCCGCACGCGCCGCCTCAACAGCCGCGTTAAGTGAAAGCAGGTTAGTTTGGAACGCAATATCTTCTATGGTTTTAATAATGCGCGTAATTTTCTCCGAAGAACTCTTAATCCCTTCCATGGATTCAAGCATATCCTTCATATCGGAGTTGCCGGTTTCGGCGTTTTTCATTGATTCCGCCGAAAGAGCTTCCGCTTGTTTGGCAAAAGTTGCGGTACGCACGGTGTTTTCGTTAATAATTGTAACAGTTGCGTTTAGCTCCTCTATTGACGCCGCCTGTTTGGATGCGCCGGACGCTAAAGCCGTGCTTCCTTCGGAAATAACCTTAGAGCCTTCGGAAACTTGCTTCGCGGCCGTTTTAATGTTGCCGATTACCGTATTAAGCGTTTTAAAAATGCGGTTAATCGCTTCTTTTATAGCGGAGAATTCGCCAACATAATCGCGGGTTATGCTGTGCGTTAAATTGTTATCCGAAAGGGATTGCAATACGGCTGATATTTCGTCAATATACGAAGAAATATTTTTAACCGTTGTGTTGATGCTTTCCTTTATTGTAAGGAATTCGCCTTTGTAGTCGCCTTTCATGGTATAGTCGAAATTTCCTTCGGAAACCTTAATCATAACCGAGGACGCTTCTTTAATAGGCGCGGCTATAGCCTCCATTAAGGCGTTCATATCCGCCATAAGCTTTGCCCAGTCGCCGCTGTATTCATTCACGTTTACCCTGTTTGAAAGATTACCGTCTATTGCTCCAAGCACCAGTTTATTCATATCGTTGTTAACGGAAATAAGGTTTGCGCCCATCCTTTTAAGCGCTTCGTTCATAACCTTTTTCTTTCCGGGGAATTCCGGCACCGATGCGTTAAAATTCCCGTCGCCGAGTTTTTCAAGAGTATCCAAAGCGGCTAACATATTGTCTATAATGCCGTTTACCATTTTGTTTGTGCCCTCGGCAACCTCTTTGTACGCGCCGTTAAACTTTGAAATGTCTATCCTTGCTTCAATATCGCCGTCGGTATCTATCGCGCCGCTCATATGGTTCAAATCCCCCAAAAGGCTGTTTAATACGCCAACAACCCGCGCAAAAGAACGCTGCAACAGGGTTATTTCATTTTTAGTAGGTGAACCGTCGTCTTTTACGGTATTTATGTTAATTTTGCCATCCGCTACGTTTTCGGCTAATGCGATAAGGTTTGGAAGCCTCTTTAAGTTTGACGTTATAAGCAGGAAAGTAAAAATACCCACAACCAAAATAACAATACCGCCTACAATAGCTACGGTTGTAACTAAACCCGCCGCTGCGGCGTGAACGGTATCGGAGGGAACAATGCCGCAAACCCCCCAGTTTCTGCCCGTATCGCCAATTATTATTCCGTTGCCTAAAAACTCAATATTTTCGCCCATTACATTCGAATAAGCTTCCGCTGTAAAACTGTTTCCGCCTTGAAGCATTCCTTCCACTTGCCCGGAATAATCCTTCATCCATGTTGTGGAATAATGCTCAAAAACCAAACTCTCGTTATCATGTACAGCAAAACTTCCGTTTGGCGAAAGAATGTAAAAATAACCGTCGTCGAGAATTGCCGCGTCTTTAACAATCTCCGCCACAGCGTCTAAGGCAACGTCAACCCCTACCGCGCCTGCAACCTCGCCGTCCCTGATAATAGGTATTGAAATAGAATAAACATTTAACGATGAATTTTCCAATGTATATACGTAAGGATCGGTTATGTAGGGCTTTGCGGACAACTTCGCGCCTTGGTAGTATATGCCCTTAACGGGGTCGTCGTAATCGCTAAGGGGCGCTTCTTTAATTTCGTTCCCGCTTCTGTACAGATACGGCACAAACCTGCCCGTGGCGTCATGGTGAGCGTTGTAGTTTTTAAACGAGAAATCTTTACCATCTACGGCGTTTGGTTCCCAAGCCGTCCAAACGGCGAAAATGTTAGGGTCTGTTTCAAGAACTTTTCGCATTACCTCAACAATTCTTAAACGGGGGCTGGCGGAGATTTGCTGCAAAACATCCACTGCGGATTGAAGAGAGCTTGCCGAAGCGTAGTTATAATCGCCCAGCCGCTGAAACTCATTTGCGTACTCGTTTACACGCGCTTCAATAAGCTTAGCGGTTAAATCGTCTGTGGATTCGGTGGATTTAGAGCTTAAAATAATTACCATTGCCGTTACCCCGATAACCATCGTTAGAAGAACGGGTATCAGGATAGCCATTTTAATACTTAGCTTTTTCATTTTGTTCCTCCTCTAATCACTTTTGTACGGTTTTGGCTAAACAGCCGTCTTTGGTTTTTTGTTGCGTTTTCTTTCTTTACTGCGGCGCACAACCCTCCTTAAACAGTTTACTTTTTTTAACTTAGTTTAATTTTATGTTACCATATTTAACATGTAAATACAAATAAATTTTTTTGAAATTTCCTCTTCTTGTGAAAACGCGCCTCGCGTGCTATTATAATCTCACAGACAACCCGGCAATAATTACACCGAAAACAAACCGAAATCAATTTTATAACAGCAAGGGTGATATCTTGTTTAATACAATTTTCCGAAAGCAATTCAGCCTTCACATGGGCGTAATACTTATTACGTTCGCAATTCTCGGCGTGGTTTTATCCCAGGCGTTCACAAACTATTTCACCAAAGAAAAGGAAGAAAGCCTTAAACGGCAGGGAGAGAAAATTTCTGAGCAGTATATACGCGTGGCGTCCGGGCGTATTATGGATGTGGATTTATATCAGCTCTACAATCAATTTCAGGTTATTAACGAATACTTGGACGCAAGTTTTATTTTGGTGGATACCGGGTTTAACATAATAGACGTTTCTGCGGATATAAACCGCGATTATATTGGGCAAAGGCTTGAATCCGAAGTTTTTATTCCCGTTTTGGAGGGCAAGGTTGTTACAACGCAGGGCACCATAGACGGCTTGTTTAACGAACCTGTTTTAACCGTATGCTACCCTATAGTTTCCGACAACACGGTTTTATGCGCCATTCTTATGAATTCTTCCGTGCCGGAGCTTCAAAGCGCAATAAACGAGGCGTATAAAATCGGGCTATGGTGTTTGGCGGCGTCCGGTGTGCTTGCGTTCGCGCTAATTTTTTTATCTTCAAAAACAATGGCAAAACCGCTGCGCGAAATGAACGAAGCGGCGAAGGTTATAGCATCGGGGGATTTTGAAAAGCGCATTGAAACCAAAAGCCGCGACGAGGTTGGCCAGCTTGCCAAAAGCTTAAACTATATGGCGGAAAGCCTGAATAAACAGGAAATTGCCCGCAGGGAATTCATTGCGAACGTATCGCACGATTTTCGCTCGCCTTTAACAAGCATACGCGGTTTTTTGCAGGCAATAGAGGACGGTACCGCGCCGCCGGAAAAACGCTCGCATTATATAGGAATTGTTTTGGACGAAACCGAACGCCTTTCGTCGCTTGCGGAGGATATTTTAACTCTTAACAAAATTAACTACGCAAATACGGAGCTTGATTACGAGGATTTTGATATAAACGAGCTTATAAGAAATACTGTTAACCGCTTCGAGCAAAGGGTTAAAAGCAAAAAGATAATTATGAAAATTCTGTTAGCTGAAAAAAGCACATACGTTCACGCGGATTTTGAAAAAATCGCCAGAGTTTTATATAACCTTATAGATAACGCCGTAAAATTTACTCAGGCGGAGGGCGAAATAAACATAGAAACGTCGCTGCAAAAATCGAAGGATGTGAATGCGGTATTAACTTTGAGCGTTCGGGATAACGGCCCGGGAATACCCGAAGAGGATAGGGCGCGGGTGTTTGAAAGGTTTTATAAAGCGGATTTATCCCGCGGGGAGGATAAAAAAGGCTCCGGGCTTGGCCTTTCCATAGCTAAAGAATTTATAAAGGCCCACGGGGAAAGTATTAGCTTAACCTGTGAGCCTGGCGGCGGGTGCAATTTTAAATTCACCTTAAAAACAACGGTAACCGAAGAGGATTAAGCGGTTAATTAATACCGTCGAACAATTTTCGCGCGGCGTCTTGCTGTTGCGCGTCGCTGCCGGGTACCCCGTCGTTCGAAGGCAAAGCGAAGCGGTAATCCCCAGCCTGAATTTCGGGAACGTAAATTCCCAAAACGGCATCGTTGGGAGCTTGTTCTTTAAGTTTTGCCTGCACTTCGTCCTGAATATAGGTAATGTTTCCGGGTTCGGTAATTTTGTCGTAGTTTAAATTGGAAACTGCCTCGGTAACAACACGCCTCAGAAAATTTGCGTCGGTATCGTTAACGTTATCCGCGGGGATTTCCAGAGTAATTTTAAGCTCCACTTCGTGGCTCTCGCCGTCAGACGCGGAAAGCCTTGTGGATATTGTTGGAAGGTTTAACATTACGCTGTCGGAATACCTGCCGGAAGATGTGCTTGATATATTTCTTACAACAAATACAGTGCCGCTGATAAGTAAAAGCGCGATTACAGTAAGTGCAATAACGGTGTATTTAGTGTTCTGACTCATAACTGACACCTCCAATGAGTTTTTAAGGGCGGGCGATAGATAACTCTCCCCCCTGATTAAATTATACAGTAAATTTTGCGCTGTGCAACAGATTTTTTTGCGCGAGCCCGGCAAAATTGTTTATTCATTTTGCGGAAATAAGTTTGCGTAAATGATGACAAAAAAATGTCATCATTTACGTTGGTTCATTCCGGTAAGATAACCCAATAAACCTGAAAGGTTCGAATAAATTTTATGATTTTAGGCTTAGGCACGGATATAATTGAAATTTCGCGGATAAAAACCGCCTGCGAACGCGAACGGTTTATAAAACGGTGCTTTACCGAAGAGGAAGCCGCGCTTTTCGCAAACGGCAAATTTACCGAAGGGGAGGCCGCGCTTTTCGCAAACGGCAAATTCCAAAGCGTTGCTGGCAACTTCGCCGCGAAGGAAGCTGCCGCAAAAGCGCTCGGAACCGGTTTTTCGGGTTTTTCCCTTTCGGATATAGAAGTTCTGCGGGATGAGCGCGGCAAGCCCATAATAAATTTATTTAACGGCGCAAAGAAAGTTTTCGAAACCCTTGGCGCAAAACATATTTATGTTTCAATATCTCATTGCGAAAATTACGCTTCGGCGGTAGTTATTATAGAGGAGTGAAGTTAGTGGAGGAAGTTCTTATTGTAAAGTTCGGGGAAGTTGCGCTTCGCGGCAAAAACCGGTATATTTTTGAAAATAAACTCATTGCCGCGATTGAAAACAATCTGAAAGGATGCCCCGGTTATTTTGTTTCAAGGGAGCTTGGGCGCTATGTTGTATGCGCGCATTCAAGCCCGTTCGATTTTGCGCGTGTTATCCCGAAGGTTATTTCGGTGCTTGGAATAATATCCTGCTGCCCGGCAATCCGCAGCCGCGATATGAGTATGGAAAATATAAAAAAACTCAGCCTTTTGCATATGAAAAAAAGATATCCCGACGCGCCGGTTAAAGGGTACACATTTCGGGTAACGGCGCACCGCTCCCATAAGGATTACCCGGTTTCTTCGCAGGAAATTGCGGCTTGTATAGGCGAGTGCATAATAGAGGGCGCCGAAGGTTTTAAGGTAAATTTAAAAGAACCGGAAATAAATTTAAGGGCAGAGCTTCGCAACCAGGTTTATATTTATTCGGATGAAACAAAGGGTTTCGGCGGGCTTCCGGTGGGAAGCTGCGGCAAAACAATGGCGCTTTTATCCGCCGGGATAGACAGCCCCGTTGCATCGTTTTTAATGGCGCGGCGCGGCGTGGAGGTGGAGGCGGTTTATTTCCACACACCGCCGTACACTTCGGAGCGCGCGCTTTTGAAAGTTACGGATATCTGTGAGGTTTTAAAAACATTTACCGCGTCCTTTAAGCTTAACGTTGTAAATTTTACGGATATCCAAATGCTTATAAAGGAAAAAACCCCGCCGGAAAAATTTACGATTATGCTGAAACGTAGCATGATGCGGCTGGCGGAAATTTTGGCGCAAAAAAACGAATGTCAGGCGCTTACAACCGGCGACAGCGTTGGGCAGGTTGCAAGCCAAACCCTTAAAAGCATCGCGGCAATTGACGGCGCGGTAAGTATTCCGGTACTGCGTCCGCTTGCGGGTATGGATAAAAACGAAATTATAGACTGGGCAAAAAAAATAGGCACATTTGATATTTCTATACGCCCGTTTCAGGATTGCTGCACTTTGTTTGTGCCGCCGCATCCCGAAACAAAGCCGAAAGTTTCAATAATAGAAAGTTTTGAAAAAAGTATTGATAACCTTTATGATATAACAAAAGAAGCTGCTGAAAACGTAAAAGTATATAACTTTTAAAAGTAGGAAGGGGAAAGGGTATGAATTTACTTGTTAAAAACTTTGCCAAAATAGGCGAGGCGGATATTGATGTTAACGGTTTAACGGTTATAGCGGGGGCAAACGGAAGCGGCAAAAGCACGGTGGGAAAACTTTTTTATTGCCTTATTTGCGCGGCATACAAAACCAAAACGGATTTCGAGAAGGAAAAGCTAAGAAGAATCCGCAATGTTTTAGACCAAACGGAGAGTTTTGCGCTTGAAAACTTTTTTGAAGAGGTAAAGCGCAGCGATACCGGCAAAACTGCCTTTAGCATTTTAAGGGCGGGTAATGCCGACGAATACAATTTATCTTCAAACAACAAGGCGAAAATTAAGAAAATCCTGAGCGTTTCGGAGGCGGATTTTTTCAAAGCCTGCCTTGATAAAATGTTTAAATACGAGTTCGGCTCGCAGCTTTTAAACGTACACAACATGGAATCTTCAACAATAAAGCTTGTTATAGGCGAAAACATCAGCATAAAGCTTAATATCAAAAGTAATACGGAAATTACCGTTGAAGAGGCGCAGCTAAACGACGAGAAACTAACGGAAGCGTTTTACATCGACACTCCCTATATTATGGACGATACCACAACATTCGGCGTATACCACCGCAAGGATTTAAAGCGGCGGCTTACCGTTGAATCCGATAATGTGGCGCAAAAAATATTCAACCTCCTGCTGTCGGACGCTGCCCCCTCCGCGGGCGATACTTCCGGCGCTTTGGTGCATATAACAAACGAAGCCGCAGGGTATAAAACAATACTGATGCTTAAACGTCTTTTGGCAAAGGGCTTGCTTTTGGGCGGAAACCTTTTGATATTGGACGAACCGGAGATACATTTACACCCAAACCTTCAAATTATTTTGGCGGAGATTCTTGTTTTGCTTGTTAAATCCAAGCAGATAAACGTACTTTTAAACACCCACAGCCCTTACTTTTTAGAGGCTATTGAGGTATATTCCGAAAAACACAAGATAAACGAATCAAGCAAATACTACCTTGCCAATCAGGAAGAAAAAAAATCCGTCATAAAGGATACGACGGAAAATGTGGAGGAAATTTATGCTCTTCTTTCAATGCCGTTTAAAAAACTTGAAGAAATAAGGAATGATTTGTATGACACTGAATGAAATATACGCCTTTAAAGAAGAACTTCGAACAATATCCATGGATTTTGACAATAACCACGCAATGGTAAAATCCAATTTTGCAATTGTCAATTTCGACAAGGCAAAGGATGTTTACGCGAAAGAGTTCGGCGCTTACTCGCCAAAATCCTGCGACGGTCTGTACTACTGCGCTGCGGAGGATACATACTATTTTGTTGAGTTTAAAAACGGGAAAATAAATAACGACGTTAGGCTTCAGGTAAACTTAAAGGTTTTGGAAAGCATTTCGCTTTTAAGCGACGTTCTGAATATGCCAACGTCCTTTTTCCGCGAAAAGTGCACGTTTATTTTGGTGTTTAACGATTCGAAAAACCGCTCGTCCATAGGTGCGCACGTAATGCGAAACGCCGGTGTTGAGCTTGTGCGTTTCGGTTTAGACAGGCTTGAAAAACTGTACCTTAAAAAAGTTTATACGCTAAACCCTTGGGAGTTTACCTCGCGCTTTGTTCGCAATTGGGAAAAGGGCAGCGTGTAAAATGTTATACACGCAGTCCGTTTCATCTCTCAAATCCATAACAATGTATTGCATTTGTGAATGCCGGTATTTACGGTGTGGTGTTTTTTTTAAAAGGTGGTGATGAAATGCGGCATACAGATTATGCCGGAATGGATATTCTCCGTTTGTCATATTACAAATTAAAAATAACGGAGGTTAAGTATCGTGGAAAATATAACTTGTAATCTTTCAACTTCACACGTTGAAGTTGAGCAAATTAGAAACCACATAGGGGAAGCTGTAAAAATACACGGGATTGTCTATAAAATTCGTGAAATGTCCGGTTTTGCTTTTGTGATTCTTAAAACAAAAAAGGCTTTACTGCAATGTGTTTATTCGCAGGAATTTTCGAGCTTTGAGCTGGCTGCATTGAAAGAAAATATGAGCGTTGTCATTACAGGAGAGGTTATTAATGATGAGAGAAGCCGAACCGGAATTGAGGTGCGGTTAATAGATTTTATTTGTCTTTCTGCTCCTGTCGATGAAACTCCTGTCGTCATTAATAACAAGGAAGTTGCCGCTACGATTGACACATTGCTCGACTATCGCCCCATTACACTACGCAATGCCAAGGAACGGGCGATTTTTCAAATCCAAGCTGGCATTTGCCGCGGTCTGCGCAAATTCCTTGACGAAAATGGATTTACAGAAATCCACTCCCCTAAGATAGTTTTTAGCGGCGCAGAAGGCGGCGCAAACATTTTTAAGCTCGACTATTTTGGGCGGGAAGCCTATCTCACGCAAAGCCCGCAGTTTTATAAGCGAATTATGGTAGGAGTATTTGAGCGTGTTTACGAGATTGCACCCGTTTTTAGAGCCGAAAAGCACGACACATCCCGCCATATCAATGAATACACCAGTGTTGACTTTGAGATTGGATTTATTGAGAGCTTTTATGAAATTATGCAGCTTGAAACACGGATGCTTTCTGAAACTCTCGACTTTTTGAGGAAGCATTATTCAGAGGAAATTACGTTGTTGAAAGTTGACATCCCGACAATCACCGAAATACCAGCCGTGACTTTTAACGAAGCCAAGGAACTGATTGCTTCAACCTATAAGCGCAAAATAACCGACTTTGAGGATTTTGAACCGGAGGAAGAAAAACTGCTCTGTGACCTCGTAAAAAAGCAGACTGGCAGCGATTTTGTATTTGTGACGCATTATAAAGCCTTAAAGCGTCCTTTTTATGCAATGAATACACCGCAAAATCCGGAAGTGACCGAGAGTTTTGACCTTTTATTCCGTGGTATGGAAATAACTACGGGCGGGCAGCGTATCCATGATTACAATGAGCAGGTTGCGAAAATGCAGTCGAGGGGTATGAATGTCGAGGCGTTCAATAAGTACTTGATGGCTCATAAGTACGGCTTACCGCCGCACGGAGGTTTGGGTATCGGTCTTGAACGATTAACAGCAAAACTAATCGGCTTTCAGAATGTACGCCACGCCACAATGTTTCCGAGAGATATTAATAGATTAGAGCCATAAGCAACAACACACGCTTGCCTTGTTTGGCGAGCCCGAACACAAGACTCGCGGCGGTTATAGACTTACAGACTCCGCCTTTCCTTGCGCCGCACACGCCCTGCCGCCTGCAAAGAACATACTTGCAGGCGGCAGGAGTGATAAGCTGATAGGGACGTTTTAATCAAACGTCCCTAAAACCATTGGCAGTCCAGCATTTGCGGCACAGATGGGGACAGCTTGCAAGCTCCGCGCCTCCGGGATTCAGCACTAAAATCACCGTGATTGGCCTTGCACTTTGAAAAATACCGTCTCAGACGGTCATAAAATGCACATGACCATCGCGCCCTTCGGCGCGGACGGTACGGTGTAACGCCAATCTGGACACCTACGATAGAATGAAAGGAGCAGATTATGCCGAAAAAAGAAACGGCGCAACCCGAACGGATGAAAGCCGAATCGGGAACATTTATCAAAAAGGTTGGCGGGACAACATACCGCGTCAATGTGCATTTCAGCGAGACGAGCAAGGAAACGCTCACCGACAAAATGCTCCGCTTAATCAAGCGGGAAGTGAGCAGCCTGTGAGCGTCTCGCAAAGTGCCGCAGATACCCGCTGCCGGAAAGAGGTCAGCATGAATACCAGTAAGCAAACCGCCCTGTACGAACGCCTGTCCCGTGAAGATGGCGACAACCAAGAATCGAATAGCATCGCCACGCAGAAGCGCATATTGGAGCAATACGCCGAGCAGCACGGGCTGTTCCCGTA
>JAISVZ010000109.1 GCA_031271295.1 Clostridiales bacterium
TTCGGAGTATAGTTTTCTGCTTTTTCCATGCGTTATACACCTCACTTTTAATGAGGTTATTATACTCTTTTTTGTCTTTTTTGTAAAGTAATTATACCAACTATTTTTATCTACACCCGGTTGCAGGGGACAACTTTACGAGTACGCCCATGCGTGATAATATCTCAAACAAAAGAAAAGAGGCGAGGTAATATGACAAAGCAAGAAGTTCTGAATTCGATAAGGGATTTTTCCAAAACCTTCCCCAAAAAAGCCTTGAAAGAAATTATAGCAAACCCATCGGAATATATTCCCGAACTGTTGGAGTCGCGTGATTACGCTTTAAATAACGCAAAAGAGATTCGCGAAACAAAAAACGATTATTTTATGCACTCCTATGCCATGTATTTGCTTGCTCAGTTCAGGGAAAAGCGGGCATTCCCTAAACTGGCGGCGTTTCTTCGCCTGCCGGAGAGGGAGATAAATTGCATTTTGGGCGATAGTTTGACGGAACATTTTTCGCAGTTGCTGCTTAGTACGTTCGATAACGAAAACACGCAAATACTGCTTGACATTATGCAAGACTGTAATTTGTACGAGTGGGCGAGGTTAGTTGCCATCGAAACCTATGGGCTCCTTTGTATCAATGGCTTCATTTCGCAAGACGAGGTAATAAAAAACTTTCGCGCACTTATCTACGAAAAGTTGCCGTCTGACGATTCATATGTTGTATTTACGGGAATTGTTGGAGGCATAATTGATTGCCGCCTCTACGATATGGTTCCTGACGCGCGGTTTTTATATGACGACGACAGGGTTGACGAATTCGTGTACGGCGGCTATGACGATTTCCTTGATTGGATATTTAACGAAGAGCATAGGCGCGAGCGAACTTTTATAGACGATGCCATATCCGAAATGGAGACGTGGGCGTGCTTCAAACAAGCGGACGAGGGCAGCAAAAAAGACAGTAAAAAGGATAGCGGAGATTTAAAAAAGATGATCGCCGACATGGAAAAAGAAATTATGGGAGAAGCGGCAACTGAGCAAAAAAGGAAAAAGGTAGGCAGGAACGACCCTTGCCCGTGCGGCAGCGGGAAAAAATACAAAAAATGCTGCATTGACAAAGAACAAACGGAGCAACCGGTTCCAACTGTTACGCGTATAGAAGATAGATATGACTTGCTGAAATTGTACCCCAAGGATTCGGAGCTCTTTAACCAAATGTACGAAAAAGAGGCTGTGGAAATTGATAAACTTGCATACAAGGCGTTGCGCCACAGAGCAATTCCAATGTGGATTAAGCGCGACTACGAGCAGGAGAGGCTTGGGAAACTTAATTACCTGAATGAGGCGTTGGGCTTGTTTTTGGATAAATGCCAGAGGGAACAAATCACCTCATTTGATTCTTACGACAAAAAATATATGGTGCACTATGCTTCGCTGCAATGGGTTTCGGCCATTGTTGACTTGGTGAAAGACGGCGATACAGACAAAGTAGCGAGTATCCGGCAAAAGGCGGAGAGTACGCTGAAAAAATTCTCATAATTCTGCGGCTTTTTAATCCGAAGTGATTGGTAATTCTTAATTAATCCTCAAAAGTTAACATCGCGTTTAATTCGCTGCCCAAAAGAAGCGTTGTGGAAATTAAGTTAAGCCAGAACATCAAAATAAAAACACCGGCAATACTGCCGTAAATGCGCGAATAGTTTGAAAAATTATTTACGTAAATGTTAAACGCCTTGCCGGCAAGGGTCCAAATAATTACGGTAAGCAAAGCTCCCGGAGTAAAATCCGTGAGCTTTATTTTTTTCTTGCAGCTAAATTTGTATATTATTATAATAGCGTAAAAAACTAAAAAAATGGAAACGGCGTACCCTGCATACGAAAAAATGACCGATATAAAGGGTTTATCCGGTATGTGCGAAGATAGAAGCGAAATCAGCTTATCCCTGAAAACAAGCAGTGCTGCGGAGGAAATAAGCACAGCCGCAAATAACAGAGTAAGGCCAATGCTAACGGCGCGCTTAAGCAAAAAGTTTCTGTTATCGGTTATGCCATAGGTTTTATTTATACCCCGGATTATTGAGTCAAACCCGGACGAAGAGCTGAATATACTTACAATTAAGCTTACGGATAAAACACCCGGCTGTTTTTGGTTAATAACCTCGCGCACAAATACATTAAGCAGGTTATATATCTGATATGGCAGGATATCGTCAAGGCCGGAGAGAATAAGGTTTCCGTCCAAATTGAAAAAACCCACCAAGGACATTGCGAATATCAAAAACGGAAATATGGAAAGAATAAGCTTGTACGTTAATTCTCCGGAGAAAATTGTCATTTCGTCATCGAAGAATTTTTTTAAAAGGGTAAGTAAAAATAATTTTACAGCCTTGAGCTTTTTAACGCTTTTCATGTTAATGCCAAGCCTCCACGCGTAAATTTCCCGGAGGATACAATATCTATAGTATGCGGCGTTTTGAAAATTTAATCATAAAATGCTGCCTTGGGGGTACATATGATATTTTGTGTTACCAGGCAATTTTATCCTTGCGTATACTTGATAAATATTATAAGATATAGCCAGTGAATTTTCCGCAAAGGAGGGCAGGCATGTGAACACTTTAGCCATTAACATATATAGCAATATAATTTCCGATATCGAAAGCAAGCTGAATATGCGCATTAACATACCGCTACGTTCGAAAGCTGCGCCCGTAACCGGCGGGGAAGTTGCGCGGTCTTCAAAACCCGCAAATGAAGCCGCTGAAAATAATTTTCAGGATATTCTTTTAAGCTATTTAGGCGGCACGGCGGATAAAGCGGAAATAAATTCGGCAATAGAATCCGCAATTGTTACCGCTTCGGATAAATACGGCGTTGACGAAAGCCTTATCCGCGCGGTAATAAAGCAAGAAAGCTCTTACGACCCTTACGCGGTATCTTCCGCCGGGGCAATGGGGCTTATGCAGCTTATGCCCGCAACCGCGCAGTCCTTGGGCGTTGCGGATCCGTACAATGTTTACCAAAACATTTACGGCGGAACTAAGTACTTATACGATATGCTTCTTAAATTCGGCGGGGATGAACAGTTGGCTCTTGCCGCGTATAACGCAGGCCCCGGCAGCGTTATAAAATACGGAGGCATTCCCCCCTATGAAGAAACTGAAAATTATGTGCCGGCGGTTTTAAATTATAAAAACCAATATATGTTGGAAGCATATAAAAAACAAAAATGAAAAAAAATATTTTGCGTGTTGTTTTATTTCTTCTTTATCCGGTTTCGTTAGCGGCGGTTAGTTTCGCCAAGGCAAACCCGCAAGCTGTGGAAAAATGGTATTCTTCGTCCGTTTATCCTGCCGTAACGCCGCTTATTAGCGGCATTACGGCTTTTTTTGGTTTTTCTTTGGCGGAAATTATTCTTGTTACGGTTCCGGTTTTGCTTTTTATTTACTTAACCGCGAAGGTTATTTTTTTTATAAAGCAAAAAACCGCGTTTAAGAAAGTTTTAAAGGCTATTGCGGCATTTGCCGTAAATGTGTTGTGCGGCCTTTCTTTGCTGTATTTTTTGTTTATTTTCCTTTGGGGGCTGAACTATTACAGGCCTAAACTCAACGATATCGCGGGTTTTAATACGCAAAACATAACTGTGTCGGAGCTTTTGGCGGTATGTGAAAATTTGGCGGCGAATTTAAACGCGGTGCGCAAAAATTTAAGCGAGGACGAAAACGGGGTAATGGTACTTTCGCGAAGTAAATCCGGAATAAATACCGCCGCTATTGCGGGTTATGAAAACCTGCGGCGAAATTACGGCGGCTGGATAAAGGGTGTTCCAAAAAGGGCAAAGGAGGTTATTCTCTCGGTTCCGCTTTCGTATTTGGATATTGCGGGCATATACATTCCGCACACTGCGGAGCCAAATTATAACGCAAATGTACCGGATCATACAAAACCGAATACAGTTTGCCACGAACAGGCTCACCAACTGGGTTTTGCGAGAGAGGACGAGGCGAATTTTGTTTCGTTTTTGGCCTGCGTAAATTCCGGAGACGATGATTTTGTGTATTCGGGTTTGATGCTTGCCTTCATTCATACATCGAACGCGCTTTACCGCGCGGACGCTGAGAGCTACGGCAAAATAACCGGTTTATTAAGTGAAAGCGTTTTGCGCGATATCAGGGCAAATAACGAGTTTTGGAAAAAATACGAGGGCAAGGCTTCGGAGATTTCGAACAAAGCCAACGACAGTTATTTAAAATCTAACGGGCAAGCCGAGGGCGTAAAAAGCTACGGGCAGATGGTGGATTTGGTTGTAGCGTATTACCGTGAGTAAATGTTCTTTTATGTTCCGTCTTTACGAAAAGTACAGCAAGCTGTAAATTATTACTGTTTTTAGTAAAACCGTGTCTTAAAGCAGTAAAGGATGTATTTTTATGAATTGGCGAACTTTTGCGAAAGTCCTTGTTGAGGAAAGTTTTATTTCAAGTGCGAAACTTGCGCTCATCGAAGAAAAAATTCGAAAGAATAAGCAGAATTTTTGGGAATTGATTTATGAAGACGAAAAAACGGGCAAAACCTTAGCGGAAATTGTTCTTAGGCGTTTCGGGGTAGAAAGCTATTTCTGCGAAAGCGATTTTAGGCCGCAAGCCGAGGCGGTAAATTTAATAGACGCGCATTTTGCGTATAAGCATATGATAGTTCCGGTGCGAATAGATGGCGAAGAGCTTTATGCCGCCTTTGCCAACCCGTTTTCCGTTAAGGCTTACGAGGAGCTTGAAATGATTGTGCCTTTAAGAATAATCCCCATGTATTCACCCTGGGCGGATATAAAACTGCTGTTGGACTTTTACTACGGGGAGGGCCGCCGAAGCGAAATTACGGATTCGTTTTCTGCGGAAAAATCTTCGCAGGAAAACCAAATTGAGGTTATGGCGGATACCGAGAATGAAGTTGCCAACGCGCCGTCGGTAAAAATGATAGATACGATTATTGAAACGGCGATTTTTAAAAAAGCCAGCGACATTCATATAGAGCCGCAGCAAAACAACGTACGTATAAGGTTTCGGGTGGACGGTACGCTTTCGGAATACGGCAGAGTTGGCGAGCATTTGGGCTTGTCTTTAATATCAAGGCTCAAAGTGATGGGAGGCTTGGATATTTCGGAAAAACGCCTTCCGCAGGACGGGCGTTTTTTGCTTTCCTACGGCGATCTTAAAATAGATTTCCGTTTAAGCACTATGCCGGTACTTTTCGGCGAGAAGGCGGTAATCAGGCTTTTGTATGAAAAAATATCCTACGCGAATAAGGCCGAACTTGGTTTTTCAGGCGCAGCGCTGAAAAAGATAGATACTTTGCTTAAAAATTCGCACGGGCTGGTGCTAATAACCGGCCCCACCGGAAGCGGCAAATCCACTACAATGGCGGCTTTTTTGCGCGAAATTAATACAGGGGAGAACAACATTATAACGGTGGAGGACCCTGTTGAGAACGTAATACAGGGGGTAAACCAAATCAATATAAACCAAAAATCCGGGTTTACTTTTCCGTACGCGCTGCGTTCAATTCTGCGGCAGGACCCGGACGTTATTATGATAGGCGAAATCAGGGATGCTGAAACCGCACAATTATCTATAAGAAGCGCGTTGACGGGGCATCTCGTGTTTTCAACACTTCACACCAACGACGCGGCAAGCGCGGTATACCGTTTGATGGATATGGGCTGCCAGGATTATTTGGTATGCTCCGCACTTAAGGGCGTAATATCGCAGAGGCTCGTAAAAAGGCTGTGTACCAAGTGCAAGAAAAAGACGATAATATCCGCCGCGGACGCCGTGCTTACCGCCCTTGCGCCCGGCAGCGAAGTTTATGAAGCCGAAGGCTGCCCGGCGTGCGGCGGCACAGGTTTTTCCGGGCGCTTTGCGATATATGAAATTTTAATTATGGACGACAAACTGATAAAAATGTTTTTGGATAAAAAAACAGCGGACGAAATTAGGGAGTATCTTCGCCTATCGGGGATGAAAAGCCTGTGGTTATGCGGGATAGACAACGTTTTAAGCGGGAACACCACGATTGGGGAATTCAGCCGAGCGGTGTTTGAAATTGAGGGCGCGTTATGAAAAAATATTATTACCGCTGTGTTAACTCCGCCGGGCAATTAGAACGCGGGTATTTGATTAGTGAAAGCCTCGAACACGCAAAAGAGGAACTTAAAAGCCGCGGTCTTTTGCTAATTTCGGTTAAAAAGCGCAGTGTTTTAACCATGAGCGTATCGGAGCTTTTAACCGCACGCAGGCCGTTTGCGGCAAAAACGCTCTATCTTTTGTCAAGCCGCCTATTTTTTATGACGGACAGCGGGCTTGATATAAATAAAACCGTATCGCTGATTCAGGAGCAGTCCGTAAAGGACAAGCCCCTCTATGATGCCTTGCGGCAGATTAAAATAAAGGCAAGTTCCGGTTTGGCGTTGTCGGAGGCGTTTCACTCAACCGGTCGTTTTCCCGCTTTTTTTATTTCAATGATAGAAATAGGCGAAAAAGGCGGCAAGCTTTCCGCCGTATTTTCCGAGCTCTCAAAATTTTACGAATGGGAGGACAAATGCGTTAAGGACGTTAAAAGCGCGTTAACCTACCCTATAATTGTCAGCCTGCTGTTAATCGGGGTTGTTATTACCGCGTTAACGTTAATAATACCCGCCTACGCGGAAATGTTCGACTCGAAAGGGGTTTTGCTTCCGCTTCCCACAAGAATACTGCTCTCTGTAAGCGATTTTTTTACCGGCAACATAATTGCAATAGCATTTTTCGCCGCGTTGCTTGTTTGTTTTTTGTTTGTTTTCGCGGTTTCCCCAAAATATAAATACCGGCGAAATTATTTGCAGCTCAATTTCCCCGTCCTTAAAAAGATTTATATTACGCTTATGAACTACCGCCTGTGTCACGCGTCGCATATATTACTTTCGTCAGGCGTGTCTTTATCAAACGCGCTTGTGCCTGCCTTTAAAAGTTTGGATGCGCCTTATCTTGGCAAAAGCTTCAATGAAGTTTTAAACGGTATAAGCAGAGGCGAAAGCTTGAGCAGCCTCATAAAAAAGATAAAATATTTCGACCGGATTTTAATTAACATGGTAGAAACCGGCGAGGAAACGGGCAGGCTGCCGTATTTGTTCAATACCTGCGCACAGCATTTCAAAACCGAACTTGAAAGAACGGTAAAAAATATAAATACGTTAATCGAACCGGTTGTGACTATACTTCTGGGTATAGTTATATGCGCGGTGCTTATGGCGGTGGTGCTGCCGTCGTTTTCGCTTATGGAGGCGTTATAGCGTATAACCTTTGCTAAACTCTTTGCGTAAAAAAAGGGCGGGTAGCTGCGAGCACCCGCCCGTTCTTATTTTGCAACAATAACCGGATAGGATCCGAGTTCCTTCAGAAACCCAGCCTTTCTGCGTATCATTTTAAGCGCGTCATTAACATAAAGCGCATCCTCAAACCCGCCGAAATCAATAAAAAATACGTATTCTCCCGGTTTGCCTCTTGCCGGACGGCTTAAAATTTTCGTCATGTTTATATCCCACACAGCGAAAATATCCAGCATTTTGTGCAACTCTCCGGGTTTATCCTTCAAAGACAGCGCGATACTCGTTTTAAACCCGGCCTTTGGCGGCGCGGTATTTTCCTTGGTCACTACTACAAAAGTGGTGGTGTTTTCGGCAAAATCCTGAATATTTTCCTTAACCGGCCTTAAGTTGTAAATAAGCCCCGCCAAAGTGTTACCTATTGCCGCAACCGCTTCCGCGGATTCGGCGGCCGTTTTTACCGCTTCCGACGTACTTGCCGCCGGAACATATTCAGCGTTTGGGTAATATTGACGCAAAAATTTCCGGCACTGCGCCAAACCTTGCGGGTGCGAGAGAATTTTTTTTATTTCCTTTTTTGAGTTTTCATCGCGCACAAACAAATTTTGAGATATCTTAAGCGAAAGCTCGGCCTTTATAAAAAGGTCTGTTTCGAAAATCAGGTTGTCGAGAGTTGCGTTTATAACCCCCTCGGTAGAATTTTCAAGGGGCACTACGCCGAGCGATGCGTGCCCCAAATTCACAGCTTCCAATAAATCGTCGATTGTATGGTATGGCTTCATGTTTGCATTGCCGTTGTAGTATAAGGCGGCCTGGTGGGTAAATGTACCCGCCGGGCCAAAATACGCTATATCGGTTTTATCCGGCATAAATTTCACCTGTTTTCGTTTTTGAAATATATCTTACGGAATTTCCTTATTTATAATATACATTACACCGGCGGAAAGGTCTTTCATTTTCTTATCCGCTTCCTCTTCGGTTTTTCCCTTTACGCCGAAATAAATTTTAATTTTCGGCTCCGTTCCCGAAGGACGGATGCAAAACCACGAACCGTCGCCAAGCACGAAATATAGCACGTCCGATACCGGCAGAGTTATGCCTTCGCTTTGCCCGGTGAGCATATCCTTTGTTATGCGGTTTTTGTAATCGCCAAACGAGAAAACCATTTGCCCGCAAACTTCCGACGGCGGGTTTGAGCGAATATTTTCCATTATGGTTTTAATCGCTTTTAATCCCTCAACGCCTTTAAGCGTTATGCTCTGTGTGCTCTCTTTAAAATAGCCGTACTTTTCATAAATTTCCCCGAGTGCGTCGGTCAGGGTTTTCCCTTCAAGCTTAAGGTAGGCCGCGTACTCGCAAAGCAGCATCGCGGAAACTATAGCGTCCTTATCCCTTGCGTGAGTGCCGGAAAGGTATCCGTAGCTCTCTTCAAAACCGAAGACAAATTCGTATTTGCCGGTTTGTTCAAAATCCTTTATCATACTGCCGATGTTTTTAAACCCGGTTAACACGTCGAAATAAGACGCGCCGTATGTTTTTGCTATTACCTTGGTTAAATCGGTTGATACAATAGTTGAAATAACCGCGGAATTTTCCGGCAGAGTTTTATTTTTCGTCTTTTGCGAAAGAATGTATTCGCAAAGCAAAACACCCGCCATGTTTCCGGAAAGCATAACATACTCTCCGTTTTTATCGCGCACGATGGAGCCAACACGGTCGCTGTCCGGGTCGGTTGCGATAATAATGTCCGCGTCTTTTTCTTTTGCGAGCGCGAGCGCCAGCTTAAACGCGTTAGGGTCTTCCGGGTTGGGATAACCTATTGTTGTAAAATCAGGGTCGGGGTTTTCCTGCTCCGGCACAACGAAAACATTCGTAAAGCCAAGTTCAGCCAAAGCTCTGCGCACAAACAAATTTCCCGCCCCGTTAAGCGGTGTGTATACAATTTTAAACATATCCGCGATTTTCTTAACGGCGCCTGGGTTTAAACTTTGGTTAAGCACGCATTTTATAAACTTGTCGTCTATTTTCTTGCCGATTTCAATGTAAAGCCCCGCTTTTTTCGCGTCCTTCAAGCTAATCAGCTTGCAGTCGGAAAAATTTTCAACCAAATTAACCTCTTCAATAATTTCGTTATCCCACGGGGATACAACCTGACCGCCGTCGTCCCAATAGCATTTGTAACCGTTATATTCCGGCGGGTTATGGCTTGCGGTAATAACAATACCGGATACGCACCCAAGCTCCCTTACCGCGAAGGACAGTTCCGGCGTGGGGCGCAAAGATTCGAACACATACGCTTTAATACCGTTTGCCGCCAAAACAAGAGCGCTGCGCTCGGCAAATTCTTTAGAAAACCGGCGCGAATCGAACGCTATGGCAACGCCGCTTTCTGCTCTTCCCTTTTTTATAATGTAATTTGCAAGCCCCTGCGTTGCCTTGCCTACCGTATAGAAGTTCATCCTGTTTGTGCCCGCGCCTATTACTCCGCGCAGGCCTCCGGTGCCGAACTCTAACGCTTTAAAAAACCTGTCCTCAATTTCCTTTTCGTCGCCTTCAATGGCTTTAAGCTCCTGTTTTGTGGCGCCGTCAAAATAGTCGTCCTCAAGCCACAATTTGTAGTTTTGCATGTAGTCCAAAATTATCCACCCCTTAACAGTTAAGAAATAAAAACGCCGATTATAAAGAAAGATTTAATTTCTATAATCAGCGTAAGAGAAAGCTACTGGTGAGATTCGAACTCACGGCCTGCGCATTACGAGTGCGCTGCTCTACCCCTGAGCCACAGTAGCAAGGTTTTCTTATAATACATCTTTTTTTTCGCTTACGCAACAGTTCATTTTAACATTTGATGAAATTTCTCACCAAAATTTTAACTTTTTATTGGACTTATATCAAGAGAAATTTGTCATTTGTGTTACATTTTTTTTAAGCTTACGAATTAAATACGGGCACAAACGGCTAAAACCCGCTTAAAATGAACTTTTCAGTGGGATAATTTTTTTTTGATAGGAAATAATATCAAAGCACGCCTTATAATTTGGATAAAATAAATGTTGATTTTTTAAAAAATTCATGTAAAATACAGACTATAAGAAAAACATTTTTCTTAATATAAAAGAGCAGGGCTCTTCAAACCAAAATCGGAGGGATTATTAGATGAAAAAAGCAAAAAAATTAATCGCATTATTAGTGGTTTCCACAATGGTGCTCGCAAGTACTTTAACAGTTTCCGCAGCAGCTTTGGACGTTTCTTATGTTGATTTTTCAACAGTTGGCGGTTATGTTGCAGGCAAGTATCCGCAAGTAGGCGGCATGGATGATTTAAACGCTGCTATTGCAAAAACCGTTAATGATTTTTACGGCAAATATCACGCAATCTTTGGCGGCGGTGTTGGGGATAGTTATGGTTTTCTCCAAATGAGTAACTACGAGAACTATGCAGTCGGATCTACTCAAATAGACGGCATTGCTATTACAACCACAATTACCGACGAACACGACAGGTACGCAAAAATGGAAGTTAAGGTTTCCCTTTATTCGGATCCTAACGGAGTATCGGCTGTTACCAACACATATTATATCGACAAAGAAAACGGCGCTGAAATTTCCGCTGAGGATTACGAGGCTGGTCTTGTTGCTACAGATGAGGATACTTCGTCGCAGGAAGAAACAACTCCGCCGGCTCCGGAAGGTCCTTCTGCTGAACTTTTGGCAACTCTTGTTCCAATAAGAATGATTACAGAGCTTGGCTATACCGTTTCGTTTAACGAAGCTTTAAAAGCTGTTGAGATTTACTCTGGCGACGAATTAAGCGGAATAGTTTTCATCGGCGAGGATATTTATGTAGTAGGCGATACCGTATACGAACTTGGAGTTGTTCCCGAACTTACCGAGGGCACAACTTATGTTCCGGTTGCTTTCTTTACAGAGCTTTGCGGCGCAACAGTTCTGCTTGACGAAGCCGGCGCGGTTGTAGGTTTTGAAATTGCCGAATAATTAGTTTGAAAATTTAAAAACTCCTTTAACTTTTAAGTTAAGGGAGTTTTTTTAGTGTTGACGCTTTTAGTTTCAAGGAATATAATATCGCTAAAGTGCGCATCACGAAGGTGCGCGGCAATTTAAGCATAACCTTTTAACCACAACTGCCAAGACAAGCAAAGCGCCATGAAGGCGTTTAGTGCCGCAAAAGCGGCGCTAAACTAAAACCTTCCGGCGTTTTTTATTTTGCAAATTAATGCCGGAAAGTTCCGTACATAAAGGATTTTGGAAATATAAAGGAAGGTTTGATGGCGGTTTGATAAAAAACCTTATCCAAAAAACGCTGACGCTTATTGTTTTTTTGCTATCATTGTCGTTAATTGTATTTTGGCTGGCAAAGCTTTCTCCGGGCGACCCGCTTACCGCCTATTACGGCGAGGCAACAGAGCGAATGAGCGAATCGCAGAGGGCGGCGGCAATGGAGCGTCTTTCATTAAATAAACCGGTAGCCGTTCAGTATTTTACATGGCTCAAAAACACACTTACGGGCAACTTAGGTATGTCGCATCAGCATAAACAAAGTGTGGCAAGCTTAATAAGCAAGATGTGGGCTAATACGTTACTGCTTGGCGGAGTTTCGTATGTTTTAACATTTGCTTTTGCAACACTGCTTGGAGTGTTTTGCGCCGCAAAGGAAGGCGGCATAACCGACAGGATTATCTACCGTGTTGGAACTGCCACAAGCGTTATACCGAGTTTTTTTACAGCGCTTATGGCAATTCTTATTTTCGGCGTTAACCTTAAAATATTACCCACAAGCGGAGCGTATTCGGCAGGCGCAGGCGGCTTCGCAGACCGCGCCGTTCATTTAATTATGCCCGTTGCGGTAATGGTTTCATCCCACCTGTGGTATTACGCGTACATGATACGCAACCGCGTTATAGAGGAATTGCGTAAAGATTACATATTGCTTTTGCAAGTTAAGCGCGTGTCCGGCGCGCGGATTCTGTTTCGTCACGCGCTGCGAAATGCCATGCCGATGCTTATTACGATTATGGCCGCATCCGTACCGCATATTATTGCGGGAACATACATAGTGGAAAATGTGTTCGGTTATCCGGGCATAGGAACGCTGACTTTTGAAAGCGCCCGCTACCGGGATTACAATATGCTTTGCGCTCTTACGCTTCTAACCGGATTTATTGTTCTTCTCAGCAATATGGCTGGGCAGGCGTTGTCGGAATATCTTGACCCGCGCATGAGGCATGACACGGTTTTGAGGGAGGATGCAGATGGATAAAACGAAGAAACCTTTCGTTTCAACAGCCGTTCTCGCGGGTATTGTGCTTGTATGTGTGCTGGCTGACATAATTGCGCCGGGCGATGCTGCCCGTATGGACTTTGACGCTCTTTTAAAGGCGCCAAGCATCGCGCATTTATTCGGCACAGACCCATTAGGGCGCGATCTGTTTAAAATGATACTGCACGGCGGGCGCGTTTCGCTTGTTATCGGCCTTTTTTCCTCGGTTATAACCGCTTTTATAGCGCTTTTCTACGGCGCTTTAGCCGGGCTTGCCCCAAAATGGCTTGACAATTTGCTTATGAGGTTTACGGATCTTATTATGAGCGTACCGTCTATACTTTTTACCGTGAGTATTTTAGCTGTACTTGGAAAGCCGAATGTGCTGTCCCTTTCGGTTGTTATCGGAGTAACCTCATGGATGAACATAGCCAAAATTGTCCGTGCCCAGGTACGGCAGATTCACAAAAGCGAGTATATTCTTTCCGCAAAGCTGATGGGTGCGAAGTTCCTATATATGCTTAGGCAGCATCTGTTGCCTAACATTATGCCAAGTATAATGTTTATGCTGATTTTCAACGTCAGTCAGGCAATCGCCGCCGAAGCCACGCTTAGTTTTTTAGGTTTGGGTATGCCGCCCGGCACCGCAACATGGGGGTTTCTTATGAGCTTATCTCAGGACGCTCTGCTTACAAATTCCTGGTGGTTAGTTGTTATCCCTTCACTGTTTTTAATAACAACTCTCGTTTGCATGACAAACATAGGAGAATATTTCAGGAGGAAATAAAATGAAAAAAGTTATATCAGCGGCTTTGGTTCTCGCGCTTACCGTCAGCCTTGCCGCTTGTTTTGGAGAAGGCCGGCAGGAAGCCGCGAAATTTGTCAATACGCAAAGCAGCGGCGCGGCAGAGTTGGAATATACGGCCGGAGGCGCAACAACTCTCGTGTACGGCTCCGGGGATTATTCCTCAATAAACCCCGCGCTGTATGAACACGGCGAAATAAATTCGCTGCTTTTTCTTGGGCTTACGGCGCACGACAAGGATAATAACGTTGTGCCCGGTTTGGCAAGCGCTTGGGAATGGAGCGATGCGGCTAAGACATATACATTCACGCTTCGCGACGGCCTTACCTTTCATGACGGCAGGCCGCTTACAAGCGCGGATGTGAAGTTTACCTTTGAGGTGATAAAGGATGAGGCAAACGGCTCGGAGAACGCCTCCAATTATGAGGATATAACCGCGATAGATACGCCGGACGATAAAACCGTGGTGTTTACCTTATCCGCGCCAAACGCCGCCATGCCGGATTATCTTACCATGGGCATTTTGCCGAAGCATTTACTGGAAGGTAAAGATATTACGCAGGACAGCTTTAATCAAAACCCAATCGGCGCCGGGCCATACAAACTTGCGGCGTGGGATATGGGGCAGAGCATAACAATGGAGAGGTTTGAGGCTTTCTGCTTGGGTACGCCCAAAATAGGCACAATTATATTCAAAATTGTTGAGGACTATAACGCAAGGGCTTTGCAGCTTAAATCCGGCGAGCTTGACCTTGCTCTCGTTACGCCGAAGGACGCGCGGGAGTTTAACTCTGTTTCAGGCTTTGACGTGTATGACATGAATACCGCCGATTACCGGGGAATTCTCTATAACTTCGGTAACTCCTTTTTTGCGGAAAACCCCGGCCTTCCCGCCGCGCTCAGTTACGCAATCGACAGAGAATCTATAATACAGGCCGTTTTGCTTGGGCAAGGGGAGGCAGCGTATTCACCGTTGCAAAAAGGCCGGTACAACAATCCTAATATAGAAAAATATGACTACAACCCCGAAAAGGCAAAGGCCGCTATAGAAGAACTTGGATGGGCTGTTGGCGCACAGGGATATTACGAAAAAGACGGCAAGCAGCTTGCATTCGCTATTGCCGCCCCAGCAACCGACCAAGTGCGTGTGGACATGGCCAATATTTGCGTACAAAACCTGCAAGACATCGGCGTAAACGCGGCGGTAGAGCTTCCCGCGCGGACGGATTGGGCCGGGCAGTACGCTTACCTTATTGGCTGGGGAAGCCCGTTCGACCCGGACGACCACACATATAAAGTGTTTGCCACGGAGAAAGGCGCGAATTACAGCGGTTATTCAAACGCGAATGTTGACGCGCTGCTAACAGGCGCCCGCGCAAGTTTTGAAAAATCCGAACGGTTGCCTCTGTACGAGAAATTTCAGGAAGAACTGGCAAATGACCCGGCATACACGTTTATCGCGTACATAGACGCGCTGTATGTGGCAAAGAAAGGCCTTACGGGAATTACAACCGATACCGTGCTGGGGCATCACGGTGTGGGTATCTTCTGGAATGTGTGGCAATGGAGCAGGTAATCATCCGCGCGGAAAACCTCAGCGTAACTTTCCCCGGCAGCCCCGGACGCATGGGCGAGCAGTGCGCCTTTAGGCGCGCGACCAGCCCCGGCAAAGCTTCTAAGGAAGCGGTACGCGGCGTTAGCTTTGAGCTTTTCTCCGGGGAGCTGCTTGCGCTTGTTGGGGAATCGGGCAGCGGCAAAACCGTACTTTGCCGCTCTATTCTTGGCTTGCCGCCGAAAGGCGCAGAAGTTTCATACGATGTTTTAGAGCGCCCCGCTCCCGCTGAAATGTCCCTTGTAATGCAAAACGCCATGACCGCTCTTAACCCCGCTATGCCTGTCGGAAAGCAAATAACGGAGGTTAAGTGTGAATACACCCCAAATCCGGCGGAGCTGCTTTCCCGTGTGGGTATAGATAACCCTGAAGTTCGGGTAAGGCAGTACCCCGGAGAATTTTCCGGCGGTATGCGCCAGCGAGTTGCCATAGCCGCAGCGTTAGCAATGCGCCCGAAAGTGATATTCGCGGACGAACCCACAACTTCCCTCGACGCCGATATGCGGCTTAAAATAATGCAGCTTTTAAACGCAATCCGTAAGGAAGGTACGGCGGTTTTATTTGTAACCCACGACTTAAGCCTTGTGCGGGGTTTTGCCGGCCGCGTACTCATTATGAAAGACGGTAAAATTATAGAGTACGGACAGACGTCCGATATTTTCAAAAATCCGCGAGAGGAATATACAAAAGAACTTATCCGCTATGCCGCTATAGGCGATGCCGCAAACCATACTCACGGAAAAATGCACTACCATGATACTAGTATTCATACTCATGCGCACACAGGGCGGCATACCCACGAAAACGGGGAAAACAGTGAACTTGTTAAATCCCGTGTAAACGTTGAAAACATCAAGCTTGTTAAATCCCGCGAGAACGTTGAAAACATCAAGCTTATCAAATCACGCGAGAACGTTGAAAACATCAAGCTTGTTAAACCCCGTGAAAACGGCGAAAACATTGAGCTTAAATCCCATGAGCCGCTTGTTGAAGTTAAGTCGCTGAGTAAATTCTATCCGTTAAGCCGCGGGCGAATAAACAGGGTACTCGATAGCGTCAGCTTTGCCGTTTATCCCGGAGAAATAACGGGATTGTGCGGAAAATCCGGCGTAGGCAAATCCACCTTGGCACGCTGTATTGCCGGGCTTGAAAAACCATCCGGAGGTACGCGCTCGGCTCGAAAAGGCCTCACCATTCAGATGATTTTTCAGGACAGCACATCGGCGTTTAATCCGCGAATGAGCGTTGAAAGGCTTATCGGCGAGCCGTTGTATCTGCGTGATGGAAAACCCCCTAACCGCGAGGTTATACTTAAGCTGATGCGCGATGCCCAGCTTTCGCCGGAAGTTATAACGCGCCGCGCCGGTGAACTCTCCGGAGGGCAAAAACAGCGTGTGGCAATTGCACGGGCGATAGCTGCGCGGCCTGACCTAATAATTGCCGACGAGCCGTTTTCTTCACTCGATGTTACCACGTGCAGCAAAATCATTCACTTGCTAAAACGCCTTAAGGACGAGTATAATTTAACAATGCTTTTAATTTCGCACGATTTACATTTGCTTGCTCATGTAAGCGACAGAATTGTGAGTTTACAGTAAAAGAGGGTGGTATGCATCATGTTGGAGAAGTTTTTTGCGGAAAATCCGTCTGTTGCGCTTGGCTTTTCGGGCGGTGTGGATTCTTCTTACTTATTTTACGAGGGGCTGCGCTGCGGTGCCAACATAAAAGCGTATTATGTAAAATCAGCTTTTCAGCCGGAGTTTGAACTGCGCGACGCGTACCGGTTGGCGCAGTCTCTTGGCGCTGAAATAACCGTGTTGGAGGCAGATGTTCTAAATAGCGAGCAAGTTACGCTAAATCCGTCCAACCGCTGTTATTTTTGCAAGCGGGAAATTTTCGGGAGCATTAAGCGGCAAGCCGCCGAAGATGGGTTTAGCGTATTAATAGACGGCAGTAACGCCAGCGACGACGAGGGCGAGCGCCCCGGCATGAAAGCAATAAACGAGCTTTCGGTACGCTCTCCGCTTCGTGAGTGCGCAATTACAAAAGAAGAGGTGCGGCGTCTTTCCAAAGAAGCCGGTCTTTTTACATGGAACAAACCCGCATACGCTTGCCTTGCAACGCGAATACCAACCGGGCGAAAAATTACCAAAGAGCTTTTAACAAGCATAGAAGGCGCGGAGGATGCATTGTTTGCGCTCGGCTTCAGCGATTTTCGCGTTCGCGTATTCGGCGAAGCCGCAAGGCTTCAATTTACGCAGGAAAACATAAGAAACGCGGTAAAACACCGCAAGCAGGTTATTGAAGCCGTAAAGCCGTATTTCCCCGCGGTATTATTGGATTTGGAAGGGCGGTAGTTATGAATAAGCAAGATACCTTAAAGCTTTTGCAAAAAATACAAAGCGGCGGAATATCGCCGGAAGATGCTTTGTCTAAACTGTTAACGCAGCCCTTTGAGGATTTAGGCTACGCAAAGCTTGACCACCACCGCGAACTTAGGCAGGGAGTAGCGGAGGTTATTTACGGTGCGGGAAAAACACCGGAGCAAATATCGGGTATCGCCCAAGCCATGCTTGAAAAAGGGCAGAGCTTAATTCTTATAACCAGGCTGCCGGCGGAATCGGCAAAAGAAGTAAGCCAAAAGGTTGCGTTAAAATATCACGAAACCGCGAAAATAGGGATTGTAGGCGAAATGCCTCAGCCTAACGGTATTGGAAAAATTGTTGTTGCCACAGGCGGCACAAGCGATATGCCCGTGGCGGAGGAAGCCGCGCTAACCGCCGAGGCGCTGGGCAATAAGGTTATAAGGTTGTATGACGTTGGAGTTGCGGGGCTTCACAGGCTTTTATCCCGGCTTGACATTGTTATGGACGCGCAGGTTGTTATAGCAATAGCCGGAATGGAGGGAGCGCTTGCCAGCGTTTTGGGCGGCTTGGTGGATTGCCCCGTTATTGGCGTTCCAACAAGCGTAGGCTACGGAGCGTCTTTTAACGGATTGTCCGCGCTGTTATCCATGCTTAATTCCTGCGCCAGCGGCGTAAGTGTTGTAAATATTGATAACGGTTTTGGCGCGGGTTATTTGGCGAGCATGATAAACCATAAAAGATAGAGCAAAAAATTGAGAGAGGGAGCAAGGTGCGTCCGGTTGCCGTCCCTTGCTTGCGAAAATATATAGTAGGAGGCAAAATAAATTGAAAACCCTGTATTTTGAATGCAACATGGGCGCGGCGGGAGATATGCTTATGGCTGCCCTGCTTGAACTTCACCCTGGCCCCGCCGATTTTTTGCGGCGGCTGAATAATATAGGCATACCGGATGTTGTTGTAAGCGCGGAGCCTTCCGTAAAGTGCGGAATAAGGGGAACACATGTAAAAGTTACGGTGGGCGGGCAAGAAGAAGGTTCGCTTTCGGAGCATGGGCATAGCTACGAACACAGCCATAGCCGCGAACACAGCCATAGCCACGACCACAACCGCCGCAGTCACGAGCACAACGAACATGAGCGCAGCCACGACCACAACCAACACGTGCACAGTCATGACCACGAACATAGTCACGCTCATAACCATAGCAACGAACAAAAACACAGTCACGACCACAACCATAATAGTTTTCACGATATTGAACATTTGATTGGTCATTTGCGCGTTTCCGGTGCCGTAAAAGAGAACGCGCTTGCCGTATATAACCTGGTAGCCGAAGCCGAAAGCCATGTCCACGGCGTACCCGTAAACCAAATTCATTTTCACGAAGTTGGAGAAATGGATGCGCTTGCCGATATAGTAGGAGTTTGTATGCTGATAGAAGAACTTGCGCCGGAGCAAATTGCAGCGACGCCGGTGAATGTAGGAAGCGGTTTTGTACATTGCGCCCACGGTATTCTCCCGGTTCCCGCACCCGCAACGGCGCGTATTTTGCAAGGCGTTCCTATATACAGCGACAATATCGTCAGCGGGGAACTTTGCACGCCCACCGGTGCGGCGCTGCTTAAATATTTTGCGAAGGACTTTCGCAAAATGCCCGCTATAACCGTATCCAAAATAGGATACGGTATGGGCAAAAAGGACTTTGAAAAAGCAAATTGCGTTAGGGCGTTTATCGGTGGCGCTGATGGTGCTTTGCATGAGGAAGTTGTTGAGCTTATATGCAATTTGGACGATATGACGCCGGAAGCCGTAGCCTTTGCGCAGCAACTTTTATTAGGCGAGGGTGCGCTTGATGTTTATACCGCGCCCATAGGTATGAAAAAAGGCCGTGCCGGGCTAAGCTTTACCTGTATGTGCCGCACGGAAGATAAAGACAAAATGCTGTTTCTTATTTTTAAGCACACAACAACCCTTGGAATAAGAGAATATACAAGCCGCCGCTACGCGCTGAAAAAAGAGCATACAGAGGTTGAAACTGAGTACGGCAAGGTTAGAGTAAAAACTTCCCGCGGCTTTGGCATAACAAAAACCAAACCTGAGTACGAGGACATCGCCAAAATTGCGAAGAACGAGGATATGTCTGTTCGGGAAGTGCTAAATATACTAAACGGTATTACCTGTTAAGTCGGGTTGTGAATAGAGGCGGTGAGTTGGCGCACAGAGGATTAATTGTTGATTCGCGGACAAGCTGTAAGAAAAATCATGAGTCGCCGGCATACGGCGGTTACTATTCACACCTCCACCGAAGAAGCTGTTTTAATTATTTCTGCACCTTTGAATAATAAGGCGACGCATTTCTTTTTTTAGAATGATGACATTTTTTTGTCATCATTCTAAATAGTAAGCCGTTATCTTTACCCGTTCTTCGCGTAGCTATCCGGCAAGGGTACAGAGGCTTTGGCGTAAATATTACCCGCGATTTTTGCGGCTGTTCTATAAGAAGTTGCAGGAGGGCTTCGGCGCAAATTATATCGCCCAGCAATGTGCCACCTGACGCTTCAGAACATTTTTGAGCGCACCAAGTTCATAAAGAGTTTTATGTTAACGCAGTGCGCTCAAAAATATTCTTCTCGCTGCTC
>JAISVZ010000112.1 GCA_031271295.1 Clostridiales bacterium
ACACAATAAATGTGTTCTTTTAATTTTGAAGGTTACTATTTTCGAGTTTTTGTCAAGCGCTTTTTAGAATTTTTGCAAATATTTTTTTAGATTTTCTAGGCTTAAGTTGACAGCAGTGATATACTGATAAGAAAAGGAGGCGGATATTATGCATGTAAGCAAAAAGACGGCGGATTTTATTGCGGCAAAGCGAAGGCAAAAAGGTTTAACACAGCAGCAGGTTGCGGAAAAGTTAAACGTCACGTTTCAGGCTGTTTCAAAGTGGGAAAGCGCGGCAGCGTATCCAAATACCGAACTGCTGCTGCCCCTTGCGGATATTTTGGGTACAACGGCGGATGACATTCTGCGCGGGAAGGAAAGCCTAAAACACGCGCTATCCTATGGCGAAGCCGGTGTTGACGTAAATTATACCGATTCGTTAAAGAAAGAAATGGCCGGACTTATTTCAAGCAAAGACCCACGCGTTTTAAACGGCGTTGGCCCGTTTGCCTCGCTGTACGATTTTGATTTTAAGGATATCCGACGCCCCGTGCTTGTGCTTAAAGCCGAGGAACCCGGCTCGAAGCAGAAAATTGCTATGGAATGCGGTTTTGTAGAATCAATTTGCCACGATATGATAAACCATTTGGTTAACGATATTATTGTTATGGGTGCGCGTCCGCTTGCGGTTTTAGATACCATTGTATGCTCCGTTGCCGAAAAGGAAACGATAAAGGCAATAATTAAAGGGATATCCGACGCTTGCGCCCAAAACGGCTGTTCGCTTGTTGGCGGCGAAACCTCCGTGCAGCCAAATGTGGTTGAAAGGGGAACTTATATTCTTTCGGCTACAATTGCCGGAGTAGCGGACAGGGAAAACATAATAGACGGCTCCGCAATAGGCGAGGGGAATATTCTGCTTGCCGCCGCCTCGAACGGACCGCACACAAACGGGTATTCGTTAATCCGCTTGCTTATGCAGGAGATGCCGCAGCTTAAAAATGAAAAAATCGGCGGCGAAACATTTTTAAACGCCGTTATGAAACCGCATACGCCGTATTACAAGGCAGTTAAGGATTTAACCGAAGCCAAAAAAATTACCGGCATGGCGCACATAACCGGCGGGGGGATAGAGGGAAATTTAAAGCGAATTATTCCGGAAGGGCTAAGCGCGCGTATTGATTTGGCAAAAATAAAAATACCGGATATCTTTACGTTTATAAAGGGCAACGGAAACATTGCCGACGCTGAAATGCTTGGAACATTCAACTGCGGAGTTGGGCTTATTATTGCGGTATCGCCCCAAAACGCGGACTTTGTGAAGCGGCATGTACTTAGGTTTTATGATTGCTATGAAATTGGGGAAGTTGCTGGCGGTGCAGGGGACGGTAAGGTTGTGTTCCAAAACTGCCTTAATTGGAGGAAAAACTGAAAATAGAATGATAGAAATTTCAAAAGTCTGTTTTCTATTTTTTTGCTATTTATCTTAACGGCGTTTTGTTTTTTTTCATAAATTTCCGAGAAAAAGTTTGGAAAAACGCCATGTCTTATGGTAGAATACGAGAATAAATCTTTTGGGATGAGGTGGAATGCATGGGCGAAAAAAAACCGTTACCGATAGGCAAAGATGATTTTCGAAAAATCCGTGAGGGCGGTTTTTATTATATAGACAAAACCCTAATGATTCAGGATTTTATAGCCGCCAAGGACGAAGTTACCCTTATAACCCGCCCAAGAAGGTTTGGTAAAACCCTTAGCCTGACAATGATGCGCGAATTTTTTGATATCGGTACGGACAGCAAAGAGATATTTAATAACCTTGCTATTATGGAAACAGAACATGCCGCGCGGATTAACTCAATACCTGTTATTTATTTTGCGTTTAAAAGCGTAAAGGGAACCACCGTAGAGGAACTTACATTTCAATTAAAACAAGCTCTAAGGGACGAGTACGGGCGATATGAAAAACTGTTTCACGGCAAATTGGGCGAAATGGTTTCCGGTAAAAGCTTTAGCGAAACTTTTAGCGTGCTTATGGATAGGCAAGCCCCATATATCTACCTTTCCGGAGCGGTAAGCAATTTAATTAAAGCCGTTCATGAATATTATCAAATTCGTCCCATTTTACTTATTGACGAGTACGACCAGCCAATTATAAGCAGCTTCGAGTACGGCTATCATGACCGGTTAAGCGGGTTTTTCTCCAATTTTTACGGTGACGCCATGAAAAGCAACCCGGCGTTGGGGCAGGCTCTTTTAACAGGAGTTCAGCGCTTAGCCAAGGAGAGTATTTTTTCGCAGTTTAACAATGTGCGGGTTTATACCGTTTTGGATGAAAAATATGCGCCGTATTTTGGGCTGACGGAAGCCGAAACAGAAAAAACTTTGAAGGATTACGATCTTGTACTTGATGAAACGGTTCAGAAAAAGTATAACGGATACCGGTTTGGCGGCATTTTGATGTATAACCCTTGGTCTGTTTTAAATTACGCGGACATCAAAATTTTAAGAAACTATTGGATTAATACATCCTCCAATTTCTTAATCAAGCAGACGCTAAAGAACGCCAATAAGGAGTTTTGGGACGATTTTGACCGTTTGGCAGCCGGGGAAGAGGTTCCGATATGGCTGACGCTGGAAACGTCCTACCTTGAACGAAACGATAATTTCACTTTTTGGGGGTTGTTTGTAAATTCCGGCTATTTAACCGCGCTGAAATGGGTTCACGAAAAAAGCGCCGTTGTTAAAATCCCAAATGACGAGGTAATGTCGGAATTTCAAGGTATGGTTGCAAGCATTGCCGGAATTAGGGGAACCGATTTAGAGAAGATGTTTGAAAGTTTGGTTAACAAGAACATGGAAAAGTTCTTGGAGATTTACCAAAACATCGTAATTTCCTGCACCAGCTACATGGACGCAAGCGAAAACGCTTACCATATGCTGTTTCTGGGCATGTGCATTACTCTGCGGGGAGCGTACAAGGTTAGCAGCAATTTAGAATCCGGTTACGGCAGAAGCGACATTATATTGGAAGCTTTAAACGCCAATTATGCGCACGTTATTATTGAATTTAAGCAAGGAAAGGATTTGCAGCGCCTAAAAGCAGAAGCGCTGGAGCAGATTCTTGAACAGAAATACGCCGCGCATCTTAAAGGCGAGGTAATATGTATAGGGCTTGCCCACGATAAAAAGCGCTGCGCTATGGTATATAAAACTATTACGCAGTAGGCAAAGCGCCTACGGCTAAATGGGAGGGCAGTACCAAATACCGCAGTTTCGATTTGGCGCTGCCCTTCGAGAGTGTTTGCTATAAAAAGCGGAAAATCTACAGGGCAAATGAGCCATGCCCGTACATAACGCGTATTATTGTTGTATAAGCGACAAAACTCTATTCGGCGCTTGAACGTTTTGAGTAAGCATAGCAATACCCGCCTGATTCAGTACATTTGCCCTTGTAAGGCGCATCATTTCCTTTGCCATATCCGCGTCCCTTATGCGGGATTCAGCGTCTTGCAGGTTTACGGCGGAAACCGCGACAGATTTACTGGCGTACTCCAACCGGTTTTGCTGCGCCCCGGCGATGGCGCGGTTGGCGTTTAACATATCCAATGCGTTGTCGAGACTCACTAAGGATCTTTCCGCCGCTTCATACGGCTCTGTTACTATTGATGTTATTCCAAGAGCTTCCGCCCTGCAATCGTAACGGTCTATCCAAACACCTTGATTTTCGTTTGCGCCGGATTGAATCCATAAAGGACTGCTGTTTTCTTTTTTGGCTTCAAGAAGATCGCCCAAGTCAATTGTTTCTCCATTTGTTCCATTCCCTATTTCTTCTATTTGCTTTTTAATATCCGCTAAGTCTAATGGAACAACTCCATTAAAAATAACATTATTGTCTATTAGTGCTTGGTTTACTTCACTGACACTCAAATCTGAAAAACCGGTGTCTTTGGTATGAGATAAAGCATCTGTCATAAAAACTATATGCCTTTCCGAACCTGATGAATCGAACATTCCAATTGCGGCTATTATAGCTTCAAGCCCTGATTCATCAGAATCACCGCCGCCATATAACGAGATAGAATTAAGAAAATTATCAATTTCATTTGTTTCGGATGTAAAATCAGATATTATCGGTTGCTCGGGCGGTTCTACCGATTTTTCGTCGGAATAAAGAACAAAAGCTACACGAGAACCCGAGGCTAATTTATTTGCGAAGTTGCCTACAGTTTCTTTCACAAAATCAAGAGAGCCTTGCATACTTCCACTGATATCTATAACAAAAATAACATCTGCGGGCGGTGTAACTTTAATGGGTATGGTATTTGTCTGCGGTATACTTAGCAAAGGAATTGTATTAAACTCAGTCCTTTCAGCCATTGCCGTTATTTCCATATTTAGCTGGTCAAGTTCCTTTTGTATATTTTTTCTGTCATCAGAAGTATTAGTATCATTCATCCCCTGAATTATAAGCTCTCTCTGGCGATGAAGCATTCCCGAAATTTCACTCATTCCGCCTTCGGCGGTTTTTATAAGGTTTATTCCATCTTCAACATTTTTTTCAGCCTGCTCAAGCCCTCTTATTTGAGAACGCATTTTTTCGGAAATTGCAAGCCCTGCGGCATCGTCCGCCGCACTGTTAATTTTTATACCGCTTGCCAACCTGCCCGATGCTTTTGTGGTGTCGGTACTTACTCCCTTAAGATTTCTGTGCGTGTTTAAAGCCGCAATGTTTGTAGCGACAACCATATTCGACATAAATAGCAACCTCCCGTCACAAACCGGATAAATACTCAACGGTCAAAAGTTTGTAGCTTTTGGCTGTTCGTTTTTCCATATGCAGAATAGCAAAATTAGTAAATTGTGTCAAGTCAATTGTAAATTTTCGTAGTTTTTTGTCTGCTTTCTGCTTATTTGTATTTCATCATTGAATTTTAAGCAGGCGCTGTTCTTTTTCCCAAAATGGTGACATTAGAGTGTCACCATTCCAGAAAAAATGAACCATGTTAACCTTTTTGTGCCAAGATAGAAAAAGCGGGAAACTAACATGTTTGAACAAAAATAATTATCATAGATTACGCTGCGCACAAATAAACCACCTTCAACTTACGTCAACTTCCGGGTTAGGGTTTATATAATTTTTTCATTGCTTTTTGGTTAGTTTTGTATTATACTCACTGCGAGGTGAGGGTAAATTATGGGGAGTAAGAATAAACAGATTAAGGCACAACAAGAAGTAAAAGCTGAACAAGCCGAACAAGCTGAACAAGCTGAACAAGCTGAACAAGCCGAAAAAGCCGAAAAAGCCGAAAAAGCCGAAAAAGCCGAACAAGCCGAACAAGCTGAACAAACAAGCGGATATCACCCGCTGCTTGACCCTGTTTTCCAAAGATGGATGAGCGATACATATATTTGCTCTGAGTTTTTGGAGGCGGTAACCGGGAGAAAGATAG
>JAISVZ010000114.1 GCA_031271295.1 Clostridiales bacterium
AATTCGGGACTTTCGAAAGAAAGAAACCTTGAATTTTCAGGGTTTCTTGAATTTGAAAAGTGCGCTTTTTTACATTTTTTATGGTTTTTCGGGTGTAGGCGGTCGAAAGTCGGGTTAAAAAATATAAAAATGTTTTCGATTACTCATTGAATTTAATAGAGATGGAAGCGTTATGCGACAGAAAAGGGAAAAAGTTCAACTTTGCTTCAAGGGGATCAAAAAATTACACAAATTACGTTATTAATGTTGACTTTGATTATGTTGTGAGGGATTTTAACCAAACGGGGGATACTTACTCAAAATTCGGATATTGTTGTACATATGATAATTTTGCTAAATCGAAAGTTGAATCTGAGTTGGATGGTAAGATTATCGAAGTTTTGGATAATGGAACTTTATTCAATAAAAAGGGATTGCTTATCGGTATCGTTCTAAATAAACCTGTAAAAAATCCTGTAGATTCAGAAAAATTGGAGAAATATTTTTGCTATAATCCAGATAGCAAATGTTATGAACGAACTTTAACTCAGATACCAACACATGTTGAGTCAAAACGTGATGCTGAAACAAAGAGTGAAATTAAATTGGAATGCAATTCCGTTTACCTACGAAACTGGTTGTATGAAAATGGATTCTATGTTAACGGTAAAAAGTATGTGCGATATAAACGGAGTGCGGGTAGTAGCAGATTAGGCAAATGTTTATTTGTTGATGAGTGTTTATATCCAGATTTACATGTATTCGATGAGTGCGGCTTACTGATTGAGGAAGATAAAGAAATCAAGGATTTAGCAGCACATGAAAGCTATATCGCATTAACTTCCTCAAGCATCATTGACACAATAAATATAAAAAAAGAAAATATTCTACTCATTGATAAGTTTGAATCAATTTTTAACGACAAATGTGTTAGAGTTTGGGATAATGATATCGGCGAACTTGAAGCTGAGATAAGTGACGTAGAGATAAAGAATAGCATTTGGGATGGACAGAGTTTGATAGACAGTTCACTCATGGGAAAGTATGCAGACAAAGGCATGATACTTTTACGGAACAGGTGGTTTAAGTCTTGTGCTTTTAATACGAAACTGCAACACTTTTTTGCTGAGAATAATATAACGGACGTATCACAGCTTAACGGTTTTACGCTCGCGGAAAAAATTGAAGACGTTTTGATGATCACAACGCCTGATAGTTTGAAATATCTAAAATTCGGAAGCGCGGCAAATTGGTTTGAGGATTATCGGGAACAATTTGGTGTTGTCAAATATGAGAAACCTTCTCATTACTTTGATGGTAACTTAATACAAATGTCTTATCAGATGCTTAATCCTTTGCAAGCAGACAGAAAACAGATAGAAGAGTTTTTACAACCAACGGTTAAATTTATGGAACAGTTACGGGATAGCCCTTTAGCGGTGAAATATTTTATCAATTTTGCGGACGAGCCTTTGACAGAAGAGAATTTGGAACAATCTGAGGATATAGAAGATTCGGATAATTTTGAGGATTTAGGGGATTCTGAGGATTCTGAAATATTTGAAAATCAAGATGTTATCGAAGATATAAAAAACGTTGAAAATTCTAAAATTGATAGCGGGGAAAAAATCAGCAACCGAAATGACTTAATTTTCAGACTGTTAGATGTTAACTGCGATTTCCACAAAAGCCGCATGTACCGTGAATTTAGAAATGATTTATTGCGCTCGTTCGTCAAGAAGGTAAAACGAGGTAATGTTTTAGTTCAGGGTACTTATGCTACTGTCTGTAGCAATCCAATTGAGATGCTATATCACTCAATACTTGATAAGGACAGCGATAATAGACAAAGTAAATTTGACGCTATTGAGCATAGAAGCCTTATGGGTATAGGAAATATCTATTGTAAAAAGTTTAAATTTGATAAGGCGCTTTACGCTGCGAGGAATCCATTTATTTGTAACGGAAATTACTGGTTGCCTGTGAATAAAGATAATGCGCTGATAAACGAGTATATGAATCCAACAGATGAGATTGTATTCATTAATTCAATTAATGAAAATGTATTACAACGCAATAACGGAATGGATATGGATTCGGACACCGTTGCATTGTCTCCTAATACTCAGCTTATTGAGTTGGTACGGAAAAATTATCACAATTTTCTTGTACCTGTTTGTGAGGTAAGTAGCGAGACGATATCACGGAGATACACAAAAACAGATTTGGCAGAGTTGGATTCAAGGATTGCCATAAACAAAATCGGCGAAATAGTCAATTTGAGTCAACAGCTTAATAGCGAGTTGTGGCATAGGATTAATAATGATCCCGATTTCGACATGTATAATGATGAAGACAGACTTATTTTTGACATTTATAAGCTGGCGGTATTGTCTGGAGTAGAGATCGACAGTGCAAAAAAGGAGTTTAGGATTAGTGCTTCAAGTGAATTAGATAAAATTCGGCAAAAATTATTGCAAATCTATGACGAACGGATTTACAGATACAATTTAGCAAAAGATGAATCCGAACAAATTATAACCACAATTAAGCCTGGGTTCATGAGAACAATTACGGTAAGCAATGGGTACAAGCCAAATCCTAAAACCTTGTATGAGAGGTTTGATACCTCTATGGATTATTTGCAATCGTACATAACGAGCGAGTATCAAGGATTTAATAATAAGGGGAGTAAAAAATCTACTCCTTTATTAGTAGATTTATTGGTTAAAGACTTGATTTTTGATGATATGTACGGTAATAAGACAGTGAAAAATAGAATGGAAAACAGGCGTACAATATTGGCTGTTTTGAAGTTGGTATATGATACAAGAGTAAATATCGGAAAAATTTGGCGAAAGAAAAGACTTAGTAAATCGTCAAAGATGGGGCTTGTGCGGTGGTACAGAGAGCAGCTATTGGAAGATGTATCAAAGATTGCTTTAAACCCTGCAACTGTTTTAGGATTACTTGAAAAGTCTGACAAAGAACATATTTTAAAAGATGAAAAAGGTAAAAAAATTCTTGATAAAAACGGTGAAGAAATAGTCTGGCAAGACAAAGGCGGCTTGCTTCTTCAAACATTGATGGACATTCCGAGTATAGATATTTTGCAATATTTCGTTAAAAATGATGACAAAACGCAACAGCAAAAGAGGAAAGAGATAGACGAAAAAATCTCCGAATTATATACTGTATATGGGATAGTGAGATAATACATTGTCTTTAAATTAATTTGTCCAAAATGTGTACAAAAATTACACTAGATTTAAAAAATCCTCTTCAAAAACCTTGTAAATATAAGGTTTTTTGAAGGGGATAGGACAAGGTTATATGGAGAAAGACTAAATTTAAAAAATTAAAAAAAACAATTTTATTTAAAGGAAGGTGACAAAAACGTGAGTGAATCTTGTTTGCAAGATAAGGTTAAGCAGTACATAAAAGATAATGGATTGAAGCAAAGGTTTATTGCGCAAAAGCTTGGTTTATCTGATCCGGTTTTTTCATTATGGTTCAAAGGCAAAACGATTTTGCGAAATCATGTCATTCAGCAAATTCGGGAAATGATTGGTGAGTAAAAATTTATAGAGTATAGATTAAGCACTATTATTCTCTGTGTGTTATGCACAGTTAATATATATGTATCTCCTAACGCTTAATGCAGATGTTAGTAGATTCAAAAACTCCATATGTCATAATTCCGTGTATGCGGGAGCCGTTTGGGGATTACGGCGGCAAAAATCCCCCTTCCTTAGTAAGTAGGGGTATATGACAATACTCTATGGCTTGGCGTAAGCCCCACACAGGCTCCCTAAAAGGCTTGTGGTCACAAGGGTTATAGAGTATTGTCATGTACCCTTTTTATATTGCTATCTGTAGGGTTGCTCACCCTATTGATATATAGCTCCTTTTGTACGGAGCGCAATTTCAGTTTTTTCATTCATTTTTCCTCAAATGGTTGAAAAATTCTAATCCATATCTTGATTTTTCTTATTCAATTAGGAAAATTCTCTCCTTTCCGTGCTTTGCCTGTTTCCACGTTTAGAAACAGGCATTCTAAATTAAATATTAAAGTATTTGATACTTTGATATAGATTAAAAACAAGGGGAAATTAAATGTATACATCAGGATTTAGGTAGACAACCGTATTTTAATATGCTGTTTATTTATTTATTTATGATGTCAAACATGAAAATTTTTTGCTTGGCTTTTATCCATACATAGGCTGACCGCTGCCTTAAAGCGGTCTCTCCTTTTCATAGGATAATTAAATGGGATAAAGTTGCAGAACTTTATAGGGTTGCGACTTAATAACAAAGAAAGAGGTTTTTTAGATGAATATTAATGATGTTATTGTTGATACAGGGGCAGTAGATAATACGGCAACTGAGACTAATGCAGATGTTGCAGTAACAACTGAAACAATTACTTTAAGTAAAGTTGATTATGATAAAGCAATTGCAACAGCAACACAAAGCGAGTGCGATAAGTTAAGGACAAAATACTCCAAGGAGATTAAAGACTTGAACGCGCAACTTGCAACATATAAAAATGCAGAAAAATCCGAATCGGAAATTGAGATAGAAAAGCGTTTGGCTGATCTTGAAGCAAGGGAAAAATCCGTTGCCTTGAAATCGGCTTTACAAAATAAAAGTCTTGATGTATCGTTTGCGGATTATCTTAAAGATAGTGTTGATGTTGAATCGTTCAGCACTCTTATTGATAAGATATCGGCTGATAGAGTTAAAGCTCAAGGCTACGTGCCGAGCGGTCATCAAAATAATGTTGGCGTTAATGAACAGGATTGGAGCAAAATGGACTACGATCAAAAAGTGGCTTATAGAACAAGCAATCCTGAGATGGCTGACGTTTTTTTGAACAGATACAAAGCATAAAATTAAAAGCAAAATAAGAACTGGAGATGTACATAAATGGCAGTTTTCTACTCAGACATTTGGGCTGATTGCGTAAATGCGGAGCTTCCCTACACGATGGGAATTATTACACGATTAGCTACAGATTATACAGATAAAGTAAAAGAAATCACACAATACGGTGAGGTGTGTCACTTCCCTTCTTTTGATCGGATCGGAGAAGCCGAGGAGATGACTGTGGGAACCGAGTTAACGCCTGCAAGGGTATCTATGACGGATACAACCGCCACAGTCAAGCAGTTAGGTAAAGCTATCCGCATTTATGATAAAGAGTTAATCGGTATCAAGGGAAATACCTATGGCGAACATGCGCGGCAGATGGCAGAAGCAATGATGGAGAAACTAGAGCTTGATATCATTAAAGAGATAGATGATAATGCAGTCTTTATAGAACCGATTGCAGGGTCGTTTTCTCTAACGACGATTCAAAGTGCGATGAATAATTTCGGTGATAAGAGGATTTTCACATCTTTTGCAGGAATTGTGGCGAATTCCGCGCTTGCGAACAGCTTCTATAATATGAAGGAATTTACGGATTTAACTTCTACGGTAAATAACATCACGCAGGCGGCAACTAATTCAATTATGGATGGAACCAATTGCATAGGTTTCCTGTATGCTATTCCCGTCTACTTAACTGACGTTGGTACGGCTACGGATGAGGGAGATCCAAAATGTTACATTATAAAGAAAAAGGCGGTCGGGAAGATCATGCAGCGTGGTGTAAATGTTGAACATGGTAGACGCGATTTGCTAAAAGCTACGGATATATCATGCGATACACTTTATGCCACGAAATTGCTTAATCCCAAAGGAATTGTAGTTATAAAGTAAAATAGTAAAACATTACAAGGGTAAGGGCATGATATAATTATCTGCTCTTGCCCTTTTATTTTGATTAAATATTTTTAGATTTAAGGAGTTGATAGTTTGTTACTATCAGGCAAAGAGTTAAAACAGTTTAGGACAAGACGGGGCTTGACAATACGTGACGTTGCTAAGTATGCAGAGCTAAGTATATCAACGATTTCAGACATAGAAAACGGCAAAGCTCCAATAAATGAACACAATCACAAATGTATTACAAGCGGTATAAACAAAGCATTTTTCGAAAAGGTTCAAGAAAAAAATAATCCGGAAAAAGATGCAAATGATACTAAAAACACAAATGAAACTGCAACAGACGAGAAAGCCAGCAAAATCAAAACTGTAAAAGCTCCTGTTGTTCCAAAAAAGGGAGTTGTTAAAAGTGGAAAAAAAATCAGCAACACTTGATATAACAGAATACAAAAATCAGTTGTTGAGTGAAATTGTTAATAATCCTCTAATTGAAGAAGCTATTGCTTCGACTGCAAAAGATTATATTCAAGGGCAAGGGGATACTTTAATCGGCAGAAATGTATTTCCTATGTTTTATGTACCCGATATTCAGCTTGAAAGCGGTACATATATCGGTTGCGAAGCAGAAACAATAAAAGTAAATGCAAAAAATCCATCTTATCACGATATTAAAATAACTATATGGGTTATAGCTCATAGGGATTCTATATATTGGCCGCAAAAAGGTTGTTCACGTTTGGATTATATTTCTGATAAACTCCGAGATATGCTTCAAAACTCCGAGTGTTACGGCTATGGTACTCTTAATCTTACATCAAATACAAGTCATCTTCTCAATCCCAAATTTAGCTACAGGCAACTGCAATTTAAGACGGTTGACCTTAAAAAGAATTTTTGTAGGTAAACGAGGGTTTTTAAGACAATGATTAACGCTATAACATATTTGAAAGATGAAGAATTTAAGCCAGTTATGATTAACGGGGAAGAGTATCATAATTATTTGATAAGCAATTTTGGGAGAGTATATTCAATAAAGAGTGACAAGTTTCTAAGTGGATACAAGGATAATCAAGGTTATGTGAATTACATTTTGTATAAGGATGGACAGCCGAAACATGCAAAAGCACACAGGCTTGTAGGGTTTGGTTATGTGGATAATCCTGAAAGTTACAATATTATTAACCACAAGGACGAGCAACCAGACAATAACAGCTATCTTAATCTTGAGTGGTGTACACAGGCGTACAATCTGAATTATGGCAATGCACAGGAACGCAGAGCAGAAAAAATAAGAAAACCTGTGATTCAAGTTGACGCAGAATTTAATATTGTGGCAGAGTATCCAAGCCTGTTAGAAACAAGTAAACAAACGGGTATTTGCGTTTCTCAGATTTATGAGGCGTGTACATACGGCGTACAAAAAAGAGATTATATATTTGCGTATACAGAAAAGAGGGCGTGTTAAGATGGGTAGACGTGGATACGGGTTACAAAATGAGATTATAAAAAATTTCAATCTAACTGATTACAAAGCTATCTATTTGATGTTTAAATATTGTCCTAATCTGTTAGGAGAAGGATATTTCACAAAGGAAGCCGCAGAAATAAAAACTTATGATGATTTGCAAAAATACTACAAGTGTATTAAAAAATACTCGCAAAGTTCGCTGGACGCGCTTTTTATAACGGACGAAAATTTTAAGAAAGCCGAAAAATGGCTGATTGATAAATTTCATCAGCAAAAGTTGGTTCGGCTTTATAACAAGTTTTACGAACAGGCTATTGATGGCGATACAAAATCCGTTAAAGAATTTATTTCTCTTGCGGGTAGGTTTTTGAAGGAAGATGACGCAGAAAGCGAAGTAACTCAATTTTTAAAAAGTATAGATATTCCTGACGAATCGGAAAATTCAGAAAACAAAATATAAAAAATATAAAAATTAAGGAGAATTTATTAATGACAGACAAAACAGATGTAAAGCGAGAGTTCAAATATTATATGGTATATAACGAGGGATTGTTATATAGGATTGCAGATTCAAGATTGCTACACAAAGTACATCACGTCTCTGTAAGCAGGAGCGACAATAGTACAAAATTGTTTTTCTTTGACAAAGACCCTGAGATTAAGGAGATTATAGACGATTATTGGGCATAACGACAGTAAAAACAATAAAAATAATCAGCGGAGGGAGATACTTAATCTCTCTCCGTTTTTACTATCTCACAAAATGTATTGAATGCAATGCAACCAAATGGCGGTCACAAGTCCGCAGGGGGAATGCAGCGTGCCATTCTTAATAAAAAAGTGAGGTAATAAATTTGGCAGAAATGCATGACATACTACTATCCCCTATAGTATCGACAGTAGTATCGGATAACAAGAAACTTTTAAAAACTATTGAGGCATTGAATAAAAAGTATACTTTGATATTAGATGTTGATATAGACAAAGATAAATTAAACGAGATAACAAAGAATCTCCAAGCGACAGTAAGCAAAGCAAACGCGACAGCTTCAATTAAATTTGACGATTTCAAGAGTGCAGACGTTAGCTTACGTAAGATATCTCAGGTTACGGCAGAGAAATTAAAACAATTCAAAGTTAATCAGCAGTTATTAGCGAATGAGAAACAACGTTCGGCTGTTGAGGAAGCTAACTCAAAAATTAGTATTGCACACAGCAGAGCTAAGATACAGTCTGACAGAGAAGAAATATCGCAAAGCAGATTAAAAATTCAGCTTGAAAATGAGCGAATTAAACTCTTGCAAATAGCGGAGCGAGAAGCGAAAACTAATCCCACTGATATGCAAACAAGTTTAGTTGGTAAAATGGATAATACCGCAAAAGGTAGTTTGTCTGTTGGTGATGCAAACTCGCTGGGTAATTTGCGAAGTCAACTAATGGCGGTAGATTTAGCTTCAAGTAACGCAAAAACAAAAATTAAAGAGTTTGAACAACAATATAAGCAATTACTTTCGGAAATAAAAAAAGGAAATCTAATTGATAACTCCTTTGGTATTAATTCAGGAAGCACGGACGATCAATTTAAGACATACATAGCAAACCTTAAACAAATTGAAGAAGCTCAGGTAAAGATTGCAAATTCATCAAATATAACATTTGGACAAGACGGTTCCCCGATTCGTGTTATAAATGCTCTTGTAGAAGATGGCGCAGGGCATTGGCAAAAGTATCAATATTCAGTTAATGATGCTACAGGGCAAGTAAGGGAATTAAACAAAGGATTGCAAGAAAATAGCGTTTCTATAAAACACTCGTTTGATAATATAAAACGACTTGTAGGACAGTACGTTTCACTTTACACTGCCATACGTCTTGTAAGGCAAGCTTTTACCGAAATGAAAGCCGTAGATACCGAGATGGTATCTATTCAGAAGGTAACAGGACGTACTAAGGAAGAAATGGATAAGCTTGCGCAGGCGGCTTACGGGGTTGGCTCGGCTTACGGGCGCGGTGCAAGTGAGTTTTTGGCTTCTGTTGCAAAAATGGCGCAGGGTGGATACGGTAACACCGCAGAAGAACTTGGGGAGCTTGCGGTTTTGACGCAAAATGTTGGGGACGTTACGGCAGAAACGGCTAACAAGTTTTTAATTACGGCAGACGCGGCATGGAAACTTGGGGGCAATACAAAAGAATTAATGAAGATACTGGACGGCATGAACGAGGTATCGAACCGGAATGCCACCGAAGTACAGAAGCTTGCGGAAGGCGTTGAAGTTGCCGGTGCTGTTTTTGCACAAGCGGGGTTAAGCGCAAGGGATTATACGGCACTGATAGGTGCGGGAACGGCTGCGACAGGTGAAACCGGTAACGAATTTGCACGCGCATTCCGTACAATTGTAATGAATTTGAACCAAATTAAGGGTACGACAGACGACGGCGAGATAATTGACGAGGCGAGTTTCGGCAAGGCAGGGAAAGCCGTTGAAGGACTTGGCGTTAAAATGACGTACCTTGACGGCAACATTCACAAACTCCGCGACACAATGGATATTTTTAAAGACCTTGCGCCTGTGTGGGAGAAATTAGACGAAGCCGGAAGGAATATTAAGCAGAGCGAGCTTGCGGAAGCTTTAGGTGGGAAGCGACAGGCGAACGCGCTTATTGCGATTTTAGATAACTGGGATAAAGTTATTAAAATGCAGAATGAGTACGCGAATTCTGCCGGAAGTGCGCTTCGTGAGAACGAAATTTATATGGGAAGCTGGGAAGCGAAGAGTAAACAGCTTGCCAACACTTGGACGGAGTTTGTTGCTAAGACTATTGACAGCGATTGGATTAAAGGCGGTTTAGGTGCGGTTACGTGGTTGATTGAATCCTTTGATAATCTTGGAACCGTTATCGCACTTGCGGGAACATGGTTTGCGGCACTTAAATTCAAGGATATTGTATCTGGATTTAGTAAAATAGGAAGCTCTGTAAATGCGGCAGGCGGCAAATTTAAAGGATTTATTCAAGTGCTTATACAGCATAATCAAGCGGCGGCACTTGCAAAAGCACAAAATATATCACTTAGCGAAGCATATAAGCAACTTGGGTTCTCTGTTGCCGCAACACAATTGATTATAAACGGTTTAATGGTTGCGCTTACTGCGGGTATTATGATGTGGAATAATTATAAGCAAAAACAAGAGGAAAACCGCCGAGCAGCAGAGGAATACGCGAAAGCGCAAACTGAAACAACAAACACGCTACAAGAACAAATAAAAATATATGATGAATTAAACAAGAAGAAGCTTGAAACCGAAGGTATTGAAGATATCAAAGGTATTAACGAGGAAATTTTATCGTTACAAGAGCAGATAAAAAAATCCATTGGTGAGCAAGCGGATAGTGTAGATATAGTTAACGGGAAATACGAAGAGCAATATCAAAAACTTACAGAAATTTTAGTTGCACGAAAAAAGGCGAATATTGAAGATTTGCGTTCTGCTTCGATTTTGGCGAATGATAAGCTAAGTGAAGGGGAAAATACCGGATACTTTACCAGTGATCCATTTGGCAGTATTTCAAACCAAATTAGGGAAAATACTAATGACTTTGTTCCAATTAATATCGAAGAAATATTTACCACTCCGATAGATATACAGGTATCCAGTTTAAAAAGATGGCAAAAAGATCTTAACGCAGCCGCAGAGAGCGGGAAAGACGTAACAGACGCATTAAGCTGGGTTCAAGCACGGCTCAAATGGATAACAGATGCACAAAATGAAGCTACTACTGCAACGCAAAACTATAATAACGCTCTTGCAGAGATATCTTTATATGAGGATTTTGGTTTACAAGCCGTAAAAAGTAAGGAAGATTTAGATAAGTTTGTTCAAACGGTTAACGACAGCGAAAATATAAAAATTGGCGATTTGGGTTTAAAGGAAAGCAGACAGCTTTTAATTGAACTTGCTCAGAAAAATTTTCCCGAATTTATTAATTCCGTGAATAGTACGCCAGAAAAAATTAATTCTTTCAGTGTTTCGCTTACAAATTTATCTGAAAAGATACGGCTTTTAAAGGCGGCAGAAGAAGAGCAGAAAAATAGTGGCGGTATATCAACGGATACCTACGGTGCTTTTATTGCTCAAGGCGAGGATTTTGAAAAATTAGTATCCAGTGAGAACGGCAAGATTGTTCTACTTACAGCCAAAATGAAAGAATATAGCGATTCTTTAGTTTTGGCTGAGATTAAAACTGCTATCCTAAATAAAGCTGATGAAGAATATATCAAAACTTTGATGAAACTGTTTTCGGTGGAATCTGACGTTTTAAAGGTATTTAGGGAAACCGAGAAAGCTACAGAGTTAGCTTCTTCTGCCGAAAAGCAGATGCAAGATGATAAAAAGATATCTATTGATACTTACGATCAGTTAAAGGAATCTGGTATTGATTTAACTGGTGTTATTAAGGAAGAAAACGGTGCGATACTGTTTAATTCCGAAGCTTTTATAAATAACGCAGTAGCAAAATTGGAAGCAGATTTGGCGGCAAAGGAACTTGAACGTTCAAAATTAGCGGATACTTTAAGAGAACAGGCACTAATGGCTTACGGTAGTGCTACTTCAATGGCTATATACGGTACGGCTGTTGAAGAGACGCGCAAAGCACTTGCCGGAATGGACACCGAGATTTTTGATTTAACTCAATCTTTACTTGCGTTTAAAAACTGGACACCTCCTGAACCTTCGCGTTCTTCGGGTTCGGGTTCAGATACCTATAAAGAAGCCGCAGACAAAGAATTCAAAACGTTAGAGGAAATCCGCAAGCGTGGAGAAATATCAGAGCGTGAGTATCTTACCCGTATGTCGGAGTTAAACGACAGATACTTTAAAGGCAAGGACAAGTATCTTGACGAAGCAATGTCAAATGAGACGGAATATATAACGGGCATGAGAGAGCTTCGTGAGCAAGAGTTTGACGCTCAGATCAAGGAGCTTCAAGATGCAGAAAATTATGACGGGTTAAAACAGTTACTTGCAGAAGAGCAGATAAATATACAAAGTGAAATTAATCGTCTTAAGGGTATTGGATTTCAAGACACAGACATTGAAATTAAAGAGCTTGAACAAAAATGGCGTGATTACGGCGAAGATATTAAAGACGTTAACGAGGATATTGTTAACAGTCTTAATTATCAGTTTGAGAAATCTCAAAGTAAGTTTGACAGGGATATCCGTAAAATTGGCAATGCAGGTTTGGGCGTAGAAGAAGATGACTATGCAAGCCGCGAAAAACTGATAAATGACGAGTTGGCTATCCGTATTGATCGTTCTGAGAAGCTTATCTCCGAAATGGAAACACTAAGAAACTCTACAGATGACAATATAAAATCTACGGATAGTTACATATCATCTATGGACAACTTAGAACAATCCTACGAAAATAACGTCAAGTCAATCTATGATCTGGTAAACGCGCAAAAATCTATAGCAGAAGAACAAATATCCGAAGTTAAGGATATGCAAGATAAAATTGTCGATATGCTTCAAGCTCAGTACGAAAAAGAGGAAGAACTACTCAAAAATAAGTACGATGCTCAGAAAAAGGCAATTGAAGCTGAAAAAGACTTGATTAAAAGTAGATATGATTCTGAAATAGATTTGATTGACGAATCGTTAAAATCCATGAAGAAAGTCTGGGATGCAGAGGACGCACGGAAGCGCAGGCAAGATTATTCTGATGACATATCCGAGTTGGAAAAACGAAAGAACGAGTTATCAATAGCTGCTGGCAGTGGTGACGCTTGGGCGATATCGGAAATCGAAAATATTAATGAACAAATTAAGGACAAACAAAAAGAGATAGCAGAGTTTGAAGTACAGGAACAACGGAAAGCTGTAGAAGCTTCATATTCTGACCAGAAAGATAATCTAGCAAAGCAGTATGATACAGATATAAGCGCATTAGAAGAACGGCAAAAATTACTTGATGCAGAGTACGAAAAAGATTCTGCTTTAATTCAAGAAAAGCTTAAAAATGCTAATATTTACGCAGAAGCACGGTTGAAGATTGAAAAAGGCATAACCGATGAGATGATAACAGACTTGCAAAGGTATGAGGATGAATTTGGCGAAGGTATGGGGATTTTAGGCGATTACATAAAAGATAAGCTTGCAATTCAAATTGAATCCGCAAATGAAAGTTTGGCGAAGTTACCGGAAGCGATCAAAACTGCCAATACGGAAACAGCGGAGCTTATATCACAGTATGAAGCGTTAAGTAATATAATTAATAACATATTTTCGTCTGAAAACATGGCTGATATATCAAAGTTGGGAAGTAGTATAGATTACTCAACGTCCTTAGATTCAGTAAACAACAAGCCACAAGTAAAAGGTTTAAGTGACAACTGGGTTCCATATGTTCCTCCTGCGGGATTGTTAGCTTTTAACAAAGAATTAATGAATTCAAACATGCCAAATATGATTTCAGAGATTACTAAACCGCAGTTTTTAACAGATCACGAGAACTTTATAGCAGAACAAGTTCATGCATTGACGGAGTTGTCAATAAATGCGGCTCCGATTGAATTAACTCTGAATAATAATATCGATCATGTTACTACAGAAGCTATGCCAGAGATAAAGAGGTACGTTGCTCAGGCATTGAATAGATTCGGAGCCGCTTTGAAAGAAGAAATTGCGGGGGATTTGTTTAGGAGATCGCCAAAGAGGAGAATTTAGGTTTTGTAGGCGGCACGGAAAGGAGTGAATACAAATCAAGAGCACATTACCAAGGTAACAAAATTTGAATAGCGCAAGCGATATAAAGCAGAAATAGATAAGTTTCGAAAACTATAAAAACAAATTTAAAAACGGAGGCTTTTAATTATGGAAAAGACAAAAAATATTATTGACAATATTACTACTGAATCTATGCAGGAGATAAAGAGATATATCGATCAAGCATTGAATCAGTTAAGAGTTACTTTGAAAGAAGAAATCTGTGGGGATTTGTATAAAGGTTCGGCTAAACGGAGAATTTAGGATTTACAAATTTAGATTAAGAGACGTGTCTTATGATGCGTCTCTTTTTCATTTGAAAAAGGAGATTAACTTAATGACAGAAACACATTACCCGCCACTAACGAACGCACCGGAGCAGGAAGCGTTTCAAACACCGATTACCTGTTTAGACAGATTGCACATGGAGTTAGGACACAAGCCATATTGCGGCGAAGATCGGAATAATAGACAGTACAAAATATTTTTAGAAGAAAATGGATTGTATGCAGACTGGAAGTATAACAGAGATTCTATGGAAAAACAGCTTTTAAAAACGGTTATATCCATTATGGAAATGCTCGCTAACAATCTTGACAACTATATGAAAATCGAAACTAATTTCCTAACTCAATCAGCCGCTCTTGATAGTATACATAAACGAATAGCACATTTAGAATCACGGATTGATAAAATCAAGAGAGAAGAGGAAAGCAACAGTGATTTTACATACATGTTCTATACTCGCAAGAGAGGGTGATTAAAGTATGTATGACATATCGTACAATAAGGAGTGCAAGCCTTATAATGTACTTGCTTCGGTTTTTAATTCAACTCTGTTGCGGGAAAAAGAGATTGTAGATGACTATTGGACGAAAGAACGCATGAGGGTGTTTTTTCGTAGCAATAAGAACACCAATGAGCAAGGCGCAAAGGCACAACTTTATTACATGCCAGACGAGGGCATTAAAGAGGGTGCTTTGGTTGATATTAAAGACAAAGTTTATATAGCTCTAAATCAATCAACAATAGAAAATGATATTTACAAAAAATCCGATTTGTTTGAATGTAATGTAAATATTAATACGTTTAGTAATGGGTATGAGGTAAATATCCCAGGCTACTGCTACTATTTAACTTCTGTATTTGGGAATGATTATCCTCAAATTTCGGTTGTCGGCGGTAACATGGAGGTTATAACGCAAGATTGCGAAGTATCCAGATTGATAACGCCTAACTCAACTTTTATAGATTTGGGCGCAACTTGGAGGGTGGAGGATTGTGTTATCCGTAATGGTTTGATGCACTATTATATCCAAAAACAGGCAGATACTTTACCACCTGATTTCAAAGTAGAAATCCTTTCACGCGCTGTTGAGTTTGAATCGGGCAAGATGGAGCGTTTTGAAATATCCGCACAACGGAAAGAACATAATGATAGTACGTGGAATACGGTTGAGAATGCTACTATTTGGTGGAAATCATCAAACGAAGGAGTGGTTTGTTTTGATGGTAACGGAACTGCTCGTTTTGGCAGAGAAGGTACAGCCACAATTACAGCCCTTTGGCGTGAACATGGAGTAACCGATTCTATTGAAATTATTGTAACTGCTGAAACATTGCCAAAATATGAAATCTCATATAAGGGAAATCCAGAGATAAAATCAGGAGGTTCCGCAAAATCGTTTACGGCCAATTTTGGTTTTGTTGAAGATAGTGGATTTGACATAATACCTATTTGGCATTTGGAGTTAACACCAGAGCAAGAAGAGAAAATTACATATACGATAGATAATGTTAAAAAGACAATATCAATTAAAGCGCAATCAGGCGCACCATTTGGAACAACTTTTAATTTGTGGCTAACTACAAACGATTATTTAACTTCAACGGGTGAGCAAGTTAAAGCGCGAATTGAAGTTAACATTATTTCACTGTTTTAGCATAGTGGAAAGAAGGGAAACATTTGACGGAAATCGAAAAAATACAAAGATTAAAAAGTTCAGCAGTTCTATTTATAGAAAATTGTTGCAAAATAAAGGACAAGAATAAAAAGCTTGTTAAATTCAAACTGACAAAGCAACAAAGACAACTTTTAGATATTATGGAAAAGAATAAATATGTTATTATTTGCAAACAGCGGCAGATCGGTATTAGCTCTGTCGTGGCGGCAAAAGCAATTTACATGTGTATCACGCAACCTGGAACATCATGCTTGCTTATGTCCTATAGGGATGCATCAACAAGAGACATTTACAACAAGTTGAAAGCTATTTATAGAAGCATACCGTCATTTTTGTCTGATAAATTAGTAGTAGACAACAAAGTGGAAATGAAATTTGCGAACGGTTCCGGTATAACTGTAGCAACTTGTGGTACAAAGGACGCGGTTTCCGGCGCAACATTGAATTACGTTCATATATCTGAATGTGCGTTAATGCGTGAATCTATTTCTGATCAGTTAGCGAGTATCGAAAGTGCATTAACACCTGATGGTATTATGTGCTTAGAAAGTACGCCGCAGGATGGATTAACCTATTTCAGCGAATTATACATGGCGGCAGAAAACGGTTTAAATTTGTATACGCCTGTGTTTTTAGTTGGGTGGACGATTTAGGGAAAGACGGTATGCATCACGAAGAACAAGAAAATTACGCTGAGATTTATATTAGAAGACATGGTGGACTTCCAACATATGACGAATTAAACGAGGTTGAGCGTAGTCTGATTTTGCGCGGTTGTACATATGAAGCTATTGCATGGCGAAGGATTAAAATAGGAAATTTCAAAAGTGAATCTAAGTTTAATGAGAATTTTCCTGTAGACGCAGCGACAGCTTTTCTTTCGTCAACAAATGATGCAATGTTTAATACAAAACGTATCAATATGCATCTTAATAGTATTTATGAAAAACAAACTATACCCATGCCGGAGGATTTGCCGGAAAGTCTGATAGGGTATTTTGGAAATCAACTTTTGATGTGGGGAAAACCTGTTGAGGATACGGAGTATTACATAGGCGTGGACTGTTCAGAAGGTTTGGGTAAAAACTCAGACTACAGCGTTATGGAAATTATAACCTTGGACGGGGAACAAGTTGGTGAATTTAGATCGAACAAAATTAGACCTTTTGTGTTCGCACAGTTGGTTAATGATCTTGGTAAGTATTTTAACGATGGTATGTTGGTAGTTGAGAAAGCCAGTGCAGGACATGCAGTGTTGAGCAAGCTAAAAGATGATTTTGAGTATTATAATCTGTATCGTTCAAGGCAATACGATGAAAGAGGCAGAGCGAGGCGAAAGGACGGTTTTTCAACAAATACGAAAACAAAGCCTAAAATGATAGATGATTTTGCCGAATGGTTTGATAACGGTTCATTAAAAATCAACAGCAAGCAACTATTGACCGAGATGTTAGCATTTTCATACAAAGACGGGAAAAGGGAAGCTGCTACTGGACATGATGATACGGTTATGGCTATGGCAATGGCTATACAAGCTGCCAGAGAAGGTAAATATTACGCTTAGTTTATTAGTAAAGGGGAATATTATTGTTTGGTTTTAGAAAAAAGTATCAAATAGGTGACGGAATTAACTGGTTTAAAGATGTGGTAAATGATGCTGAACACACAGATAGAATATCGGAAGTTTTAAGGATTAAGGAATATCTTTTGCGTAAACATAAGATTTTGTATAAACCAAATTTCAACCACAAATTAGAGATTTACGATAGCGCAAAAATAGTTTTGAATATAATTCAATCTGTGTTAAATAGCCATATAAGTTACCTTATCGGCAATCCTATTTCTTATAATGGTAATGCTAATGTTGTGTCGAAATATAACAGCGTTTATAAAAGAGGTAGTTATAATAAGACGGATTATGAAGTTGTAAAGGATTTGTATACATACTCAAATGCATTTGAGTATGTATACCTTGATCCAGTGGACAATAATGTTAAGTCAAAAATTATTGCAAACGAAGATTCAAACCCTGTGTATGATGACGCTGGAAATTATACTCACTTTATTGAACATTGGCGGGATAGCTTTTCTTCTGATGAATATTTTGTAGTTTATTATCATGATAGGGTTGAAACATACAAAAATGATAAGTTGACCGATACAAAGATAAATCTGTCTGGAAGTTTACCTATACATTACAGCGGAGTTAATAAGGGTTTTTATAGGCAATATGGTGAACCGTTAGTACATGACCTTATACCAATTGTGGACGCAATAGAAGCCGTTATAAGCCGTTTAGATGACGCTGTGAACGTGTATGGTTTGAATCCGATAGGAGTTGTTACGGGTAAGCAAATTAGTTCGAAAATTCCGAAGGAAGCTATTGGTGTTACTCTTAATCTGGACGAAGGAAATGATTTTAAGTTTGCTACAGCGAATCAGGATTATCAAAGCTTAAAGTTAGAGTTAGATACTCTTTGGCAACAATTTTATGCTATAAGTTGTGTGCCAGCGTCTCAGATGGGGCAAATTAACATTACAAACGTGGGTGAAACGGTTTTAAGGTTGCTCTACTCCAAGATGGATGACAAAGCAAAAGAGACCATGATTGCGTTAAAGGACGGATTATTTAAACGTTGTGATATAATTAGGAAATTGCTGACATTATCGGGTGTTAATTTTACGGATGATGATTATGATACGTTGGATATGAATTTTAACGTTAACAGACCGATTGATACTCATTCGTTAATGGAAGAGATGTTTATACAATGGCAAATGGGAGCCATTTCAATTCAAACCATTGTAGACCAGTCACCATATACGGTGGATACGGTTAATGAAATGAAAAGGATTGAGGAAGAACGGAATCAAAAGGCTTCGGTAGAAGTGAATAAGAATTTTGGTAATGATTTTGGAAATAATGTTGGAAATATGGGAACGCCTGAGTGATCGGGTGTTCTCTTTTTATTATGGAAAATGTGAATTTATTTAATTGTATAAAATAGCCAAATAAGCAAATAAAAAAGGAGAAAATTATTAATGTTTGAATCTTATAATGATGTTGTATCGGTAGAAGAACTAATGAAAATGCTTCATATTGGAAAATCGTCCGCTTATTCAATATTGCAAAACAATCAAATCAAGCATGTAAAAGTTGGTAAAAAATATATAATTCCAAAAAAATCTGTGATTTCGTTTTTGGAAGGGATATGCTACAATGAACCACAAATAATCAATGGCGGGCTTAATTTAAATATGAGAGGAGAAACACTATGACTGGAAGCCTGCAAGAAAAAAAGGGTGTTTATTATGCTGTTATACGTTTAGCTGATGAAACAGGTAAAATGCATCAAAAATGGACAAGCACAGGTATTAAAGTTGAGGGCAATAACAAACGTAAGGCTAATGCTTTTTTGCGTGAACTTCTTACTAAAATGGAGCAATACAAAACAAAATATTCTAAAGAAACTTTATTTGTTGATTGGATTGACAAGTGGATGGAACAAAAAAAATATGAAGTCAGAACAAATACTTTTGAAGGCTATCAACTTTATATTGACACACACATCAAACCATTCTTTTTACCTCTAAAGCTCACGCTAAATGAAGTTACTTCGCAACACATACAGGATTATTACAATAAAAAACAAAAAAATGGCTTGTCAGCAAATTCCATCAAGAAGCATAACGTTATTATCAAAGGTTCATTGCACGAAGCCCTTAAAAAGAAATTAATACCATTTAATCCTGTTGATGGAGCAACTTTACCAAGACCTGAAAAGTACATAGGAAAAGCATATACTGCGGAACAAGCAAATGAACTTCTTAAGGTTGTCGAAAATGATCCTATAAAGCCAGCGGTTATTTTAGCTTTATTTTATGGTTTGCGTAGGAGTGAGGTTCTTGGTTTACGTTGGGAAGATATTGACTTTAAAAAGAACACGCTTCTAATTAGAAATACCGTTGTAAAGTTAAAAACCACAATAGAACATGAAAAAACTAAAAGCCGGGCAAGCAATAGAACGTTATTTATTATTCCCGAAACGAGAGATTATTTTGTAAATCTTCAGCGAATACAAAATGAGAATCAATTGTTAATGGGTGCGGCTTACATAAGTAATAATCATGTTTGCAGATGGGATAACGGTGAACCATTTAAACCAGATTATATTACAAAACATTTTGAAATAGTGATTAAGAAAAATGGATTACCAAAACTTAACTTTCACGGATTGCGTCATACTACTGGAAGCCTCTTGTTAAATAAGGGATTGTCTGCCAAACAGATTCAAGAATATTTGGGGCATGAACAAATTTCCACTACCTTAGATATCTATGGACATTTAGATATAGAGGGCAAACGTGAAGCATCTGAAACGTTAGGAAGTTTGTTAGAATCAATAACCTAAATATTTTTTGTTAGAACTTTTGTTAGAACTCGCGGTTTTATAACCAGTAAATGTAAAAATCAAGATTCCTTATTTGAAAGAAACCTTGATTTTACGCCGTTTTTTAAACTCTGGGTGACAAGATTCGAACTTGCGACCTCTTGAACCCCATTCAAGCGCGCTACCAAACTACGCCACACCCAGATTCCGTTAAAGCGCCAAGCTTTCACCCCTTGCGCCCTAACCCTCACGTATTATAAACGTAAGACATTTACGTGTCAAGAGTTATAAAACCGCGATTTCGCCATCTACAACATCAAGCGATACCTTGTTTTCAGCAAAGGAATCAAATAAAATTCTGCCCGCCAACAGTTTTTTAATATCGGAATTTATAATTCGTATAATTTCCCTTGCGCCGTATTTATCAGAAAGCCCTTTTTCTATAATATATGCAAAAACGCTGTCCGAAACGCACAGTGTTAAACCTTTTTTACCCAAAAGCGTGTTAAGTTCGTTAAACGCCTTTTCGGCTATTTGTTTTGCCATTACTTTATTTACGTGGTTAAATACCACCGTTTGGTCCAGCCGGTTTCTGAATTCGGGAGAAAATACGCGCTCAACTTCCTTATCAACGGCGTCCTTAGTTATTGTTTTGGATTCGAAACCTACGGTTTTTTTGCCTATTTCTCTTGCGCCCGCGTTTGATGTCATAATTATTATAACATTTCTGAAATCCGCCTTTTTGCCGGTGTTATCCGTTAAAGTTCCGTAATCCATTACCTGAAGCAAAATGTTTAAAATATCCGGGTGCGCCTTTTCAATTTCGTCCAGAAGCAGAACGCAGTGCGGAGTTTTGCGTATGGAATCCGTTAAAAGCCCGCCTTCCTCAAAACCCACATAACCCGGAGGCGAACCGATAAGCCTTGCCACCGAATGCTTTTCCTGGTATTCGCTCATATCGTAACGGACAAGTTTTACGCCAAGCTCACGCGCAAGCGCCTTGGCTATTTCGGTTTTACCAACGCCGGTAGGGCCCACAAATAAAAGATTCGCCACGGGGCGTTCGCCCTCTATAAGCCCGGAACGAGAAAGCCTTATAGCGTCGGTAATACAGCTTACGGCTTTGTCCTGCCCGAATATTTGCTTTTTTAACCTTATGTCAAGGTTTCTGAGGTTATCCGTTTCTTTGGCCGATATTGTGTTTTCCGGAACATTCGCCATGCCTGCGACGCTGTGCTCAATATCCTTTTTGGTAATTACTATTTGGGTTTTAGCCGAACTTTTCATTCGTACCGCCGCGCCGGTTTCGTCTAAAATATCTATGGCTTTATCCGGCATTGCCCTGTCTTTTAAAAATTTAACCGCAAGCTCGCAAATCAGTTTAATAATTCCTTCGGAATAACTTACGTTGTGGTATTTTTCATATTTAGATTTTATTCCCATAAGAATTTCAATATTTTCTTCTAACGTGGGTTCCGGAACATCTATTTTCAAAAAACGCCGCGTAAGCGATTTATCCTTTTCAAAGTGCTTTTTATAATCCTCGAATGTTGTTGAACCGATAAAACGGATTTCTCCCTTAGATAAATACGGTTTTAGTATTCCGGTTGCGTCCATGGAACCGCCGGATACCGCGCCCGCGCCCACAATGTTATGGATTTCGTCCAAATAAATGATTGGTGCGCGGTATTTCGATATTTCCTCAAGCACCGCCAAAAGGCGTTCCTCAAAATCCCCCCTGTATTTTGTGCCGGCAAGCAGGCTGCTCATGTTAATGTAAAACAAAGTGGCGTTTTTAATTGCTTGCGGAACGTTATTTTTGGCGATTTTCTGCGCAAGCCCTTCCACAATCGCGGTTTTGCCCACGCCGGAATCCCCCGTTAAAACAGGGTTATTTTTAAGCCTGCGGCACAGTACCATTATAGCCTTTTGCATAATATCCCCGCGCCCAACCAAAGGGTCAAGCTTGCCGTCCTTCGCCATCCTTGTAAGGTTAACGGTATACTTTTGCAAAACCTCCGCTTCTTTATCCTTTTCTTTATCCTTATCCTTTTGCGAGAGCTTATGCTTGTGAGAGTTTTCCGCAACGGCTTTAAGCAGAAGCAGCCTGTCCGCTCCGTTTTTTTGCATAATAAAAAGAGCATACGAATGCCTGAGCTGAAAAATAGAGGCAATTAAATCCCCTAAAGATAATTCGTCCTTACCCGCTCCCAATACGCTTTGTTCGGCAATTGCCAAAAGCTGTACCAACCCAAGTGATTGCACCGGCGGATCGGATTTTTTTTTCGGTACAAGTTCCTCAAAAAAAACGCCCAAATCCGCAATAATCCCTTGAGGGTTTGCTCCGCTTTGCACTAAAAGGTCCTTGCCCTCGGCAAATAACATTGACGCGTATAAAAAATGCTCAGGCAAAATGTATTCGTGCATTTGAATGTGCGCTTCGTTTGAAGCAACAATATATACCTGCTCTAAAATACTCTCTGTTGTCATATTTGTTCCTCTTCTACGGTTATCCTAAGCGGATACCCTTCTTTTTCAGCCATCATCAATGCCTGCGCCTGCTTTGTGGTTGCAATGTCGTATGTAAAACGCCCGGCTATTCCGCTGCCCTTCTCGTGCACCTCAAACATTAAGATGTTCGCCTCTTCGTGGCTTTTACCGAATACGGTTTTCAGCAGTTCAACTACAAAATCCTGAGTTGTAATATCGTCGTTTAACAAAATCACCAAAAACATAGATGGACGTTTTAATTTGTGCACATTGTGTACTTCATGCATAACTTCGAAAGCCAAACCTACACCTCCAAAAAAATTCTTGAGCCTTTATTTGAAGCATAAATTTAAATGTCTTGTTTCCGTCTGTTTTTTCTGATATTATAATCGTCATATTTAAAAATTTCAATCGTGTTTATTAATCACTTTACAAATAATTTCTTTAATTAAAAGGAAGATTATATGAGTATAAATTTTGACTTATTTTTTAATCAACTCGGCATAATGTACGAAAACGCCCATAAATCCGCATATGTAAGGTGTAACAGCAAAAATCAGAAAATAATGCTCAATTATAACAGCCTTTTGTTTTCAAGGTGGTATCACTCTACGCTTCTTCGCGGAACTCTTCTTTCCCCCGCAAACATCTTATTTTTAATGAATCGCCAAGCGGGTAAAAACGAAACTGTTCGCCCTGTTTTAAAAATCCATACATTAAGCAAGCATCTTTACGATATGAAGTTTATCCCGGTTTGTGCAAAAGCGGACAAACACCCCGTAGTTACCGATTTTCGCGCGTTTTTAAATTTTGTTTTTCCCGCTGTAAATATAGATGAGGAAGAAAATTTTTTATCGGATTCTGACGAAAGCCTGATATTTCAGCAAATTTCAATCAGAGATCCTTTTTATTTAGAGTTTTTCGTTACGGTTGCGATAAATTTGAAGCTTGTTAAAAAAAGCAAAGGCGTTCATGTTATGCGCCTTACCGCAACCGACGCGATAGCGGATTTTGCCGCCCTTTCCGACAGCGAAATTTTCGACAAAATCGTGAAAGAGGCTGTGAACATATGCCAAAAAAACATATCCGAAATAATGCCGGGCTACACAATTCCGATTAAAGACGATTTTATTGAAAACCTTATTAAAAACCCGGTACCTACAAGCAAAATTATATCCCAGGTTTACCAGTTAATTTTAGAATCGTTTCAATCCCTAATGGAAAACGGTGTGGATTTTGAAATATCGTCTCCGGTTTTCGGCGGTAAAAAGAGTTCCTCCGGTATTACCGAAAACGATATATATGACCTTTTTACTTCGGGTTCGTATATTTTAAACGCGTTTTTTGTAAAATACTTTTTTGCAACCTTTGGCGATTACTTGCATATTATTTCGCCGTTTTATGATACGCAGTTTTCTTTTAAGGATTTTCAGCGTTTTGTAATGTCCGGTTTTAGGGATTATGAAGCGGATTATTTTGAGCCGTGCAGCAAATATTTTTTAACGCCGCTTGGGTTGGAATATTTTAAGGCAGAGATGCCCGCAGATATGGAGCTTTTCGCAAATACCAAAATTCCCGTTCAAAATCTGTTTGATATCTTGCCTTCTCCGTTCGGGAAAGACGGCCATAGCGTTATAGATGTAATAAGGCAATACTCAAAGCCGTCAGGTGTTTGCGCGTATAAACTTAAGATTACATCCGAATCCAATCCGCAAATGTGGAAAGTAATGGAGTGTGCGGATTTTATAACGCTTGAAAACCTGCATTTTCTTATAGGCGAAGAATTTTTTCTTGAATCTCCCGAAAAATACAGCTTTAACACAGATTTATCAATGAATAAGTTTACGGAATACACTCCGCCCGAAAACAAAGCACGGCACAAAAAAACCAACCAAACCAAACTTAAGGATTTGCCTTTGCAGGAAAAAACAGTTTTTTACTATTTGATTGAACGCAGGATATTCCAAATTTTCAGCGGCGAAGAAATATCAAAAAACGATAAGTTCGAGATTGAAGTTTTAAAAATAAAAAACCCGACAGGTATTGAGTTATACCCGCGGGTTTCCAAAGAAGGCCAAGGATTTAAAGAATATAATTTTCTATTCGATTAGCAATTACCGAGAAATAACCCTCGCGGTTATTTTTCGGTAATTCATCCTTTCCGGTTTACACTTTAAAACAGCTTCCGCCAATAAACTCGCGAAGAATTGAATTATTGGGTATGCTTTCGCTGCTCATGCCGAAAAAACTGTCCAAAAATTTAATAAGCCGCCGCGCTTCGGTATATTGCTCCGAATCCTTGCCTATTCCAAACAGCAAGGGTTCGGCGTGGTGTTTTAAAACGCAAAGCTCGTATACCAAAGAGGAGTTAAACATAACATCCGCCTCCTCCTGATAAGGGAAAATGTGCTTATCTTCGCCTCTTGATACCGAAGGCCACATTCCTATTGTGCGTGTTGCAGGCATCCCTCTGAAATTCTTATCCCTTACCATGCGCCGTATAAGGCGTGAATCTGTTGTGGAAATCCGGTTATGGTCGTCTATGTTAAGCTGAGTTAACGCGCTTATAAAAACTTTAAATTTTTCTTCGCGGGCAACCGAATATGTAAGTTTTTCGTTAAGCCCGTGGATACCTTCCAAAATAAGTACGTCATCCTCCGCAAGCTGGAGAAAATCTCCCTTGTATTCAACTCGTCCGTTAAAAAAATCAAACGTTGGCATATCCACTTTTTCGCCTTTTAAGAGCTTTTGCAGGTCGCAATTAAGTTGCTCCCTATTCATGTAATCGAAGCTTTCGTAATCCGGCTGGCCAAATTCGTCGTAGGGAACAAGCTCCCTCCCAAAAAAGTAATTATCCAGCGATATTATGTGCGGCTTAAGCCCGTTAACTCTAAGCTGAATACTTAAACGGTTTGCAAACGTGGTTTTCCCGGAAGATGACGGCCCCGCAATTAAAATTATCTTTTTTCCGCCCTCGCGTATCATATCCGCAATTATGCCGATTTTTTTTTCGTGAAGCGCTTCCGAAACGCGGATAATTTCCCCAAACCCGCCCGAGGAAATAATAGTGTTTAGCTCACCTACGTTACTTACGCGAAGTATCCTGCTCCACTTGCGGGATTCCGCGTATATTTGGGATATTTTTTCAAGCGGCTTTAATGGGTTTAAAACGCTCGAATCCTGCCGTGAGGGGAACTGCAAAACAAAACCGTTACTCATTGGCGAAAGCTTGAAAACGCCAAGGTGCTTGGTACTTGGCACCATTGGCCCGTAAAAATAATCGTAAAACCAGTCCAGCTTATAAAAATTAACCTGCGATACACGGCGGTAATTCAAAAACTCTATTTTATCGTTTAGCGAAAATTCCTTGGAAATTGCATTCGCTTCCTCAATAGAGATATTTACCTTTTCAATATCCAATTCTTTTTCCGTAGTTTCTTTCATTACCTTTTCAATTTTCGGCAGAACCTCCGGTATTTCCTCTTCGCATCCTTCAATTTCGCAGTAATAATTGCGGTTCATCGAATGCCCGATAATTACCCGCGTTCCCTTTCCAAGTACGGTTTTCGCGGCGTAAATCATTAAAAAAGCAAGGCTTCTTTGATATGCGCGAAACGCGTGCGGGTTTGTAATGTCTAAAAATTCAACCTGGCTGTCGTCTTGCAGGGTTTTGTAAAGCTCCTGAATGTCGTTGTTTACCTGTGCCAAAACAACAGGGTTCTTAAACCGGTTTTCGTAAGGTTTGGAAAGCTCCGCAAGTGTGGTTGCTTTTGAAACCGTAACCGGACACTCTCCCATTATTGCGGCTTGAACTGTTTTTTCCATTTGCGTCCTCCTTAGATGTATGGCCTTTTGTGCGCTGTTTTACCCGCGCAACCAGCCTTTTTTACAAATAATTAAAAATATCTTTTTGATTTTTTTGAACATAAATTTTAACATCAAGGTTTTCGGATTTTAATCTTTCATTAAGTTTTTTTTGCAAAACATTGGTTATTACGGCTTCCGTTGCAAAATGCGGCGCTGTTACAAGGTTTAACCCAATATCCGCCGCGTACTGCGCTTCGTGGTAAGAAACGTCGCCTGTAAGGTAGGTATCGCAGCCGAAGTATTTTGCTGCGTCCATATACTTTGCCTCTGATGCCGAACCTGTGCATATTCCTATTTTTTTAACCAAAAACTCACCGTTGCCTACAAAACTCACACCGCCCGTGTTGAGAGCTTTTGCGGTAAAGCGGGCAAAATCCTCAAGTGATACAGGTTCATTTTCCGGTTTTCCTATGCGCCCCAAAGGCAGGTTATCCAGAATAAGATTTTCTTTTTCCGTGAGATTAAGTAAAGCAAAGAGAGTATCGTTTGTGCCGCCATCCGCCGCGTCAAGGTTGGTGTGTGCGCTGTATACCGCTACCCCGTGAGTAATTAACTCAATAAGTCGGCTGCCGTTGGCGCTCTTATCTGTAATATTTTTTATCGCTCTAAAAATAACCGGGTGGTGGGTAATAATTAGCTGCGCTTTTTTCGAAATAGCATACTTCACGGTTTCCGAAGTACAATCCAAAGCAACGAGTACATTTTTTACCGGCGCGTTATATTCCCCTACCAAAAGCCCTGAGTTATCCCAATCACAGGTATTTTCCGTCGGCGCGAGTTCTCCCATTAAGTTTATTATATCAGCTACTGTTGCGTTATGCATTTAAGCGCCTCCTTATACATGCGTTCTTTTTCGTCCAAAGCGGGAAGCTTCGTATTAGCGTTTTTTTTGATTTCGCAAATACGCTTTAGCTCAAAACGCAAAAACTTCGCAAGCACAGGATGTTTTTTGCGCAGCAAATACTTCCCCAAAGCATATTCCGCATCGGTATATGCTTCGCTTTCTCCGCTTTGGGCAACAAGTACAGTATAAAACATACCGTCTTCATATGCCATAGTTTCGTCTGTAATTTTCATTTCAGCTTCATGCAAAAATTTTCTAACCAAACCAATTTCGGATTGCGGCTGCAGAATAATATTCCTGAAACTTTTTGTCTTTTTCAGGTCAGTATTTAAAATTTCAATACACAACCTGCCGCCTATTCCTGCTATAACAACGGTATCCGCTTCCGAAAAATCCAAGCTCAAAAGCCCGTTTCCCGCGCGAATTTCAACTTTTTTTGTCATATTAAAGGCGTTTATGTTTCTTTTCGCCTTCTCCAATGACATTGGGCTTAAATCGCTCGCAATCGAACGTTTGGTTTTTTGCCGCAAAACGGCGTGTATGGAAATAAGCGCGTGGTCACAAGCAATATCCGCCAGGGTTAACGTATCCGAAGGAATAAGGCTAAGAATTGAGATTATACGTTCGGAAATTTTTTTATCGCCGCTCATAAGGCACCTGCAATTCAAATTGTTAAGTTTGTTATTTTGGTGTTTAACTTACTGTATCTTGTGTCAATTTTTTAACATGGTATAATTTACATTAATACATCCGATTTTGGATTATTATGGAGGAGAATCACAAATGGTTAGAACACGTAAAGGTACTTATGTAAAAAAAGAGTACGACATTATTAACATCTATCTCAATTACGGAGATAAGGAAAAAATTCAAAGGGAGGCAAAAAGGAAAAAGGTAAGCGTAAGCGGCTATGTCCGCAACCTTATCAAAAAAGATTTTGACTACGAAAATAGCACAGACCTGCACGAATAAACCCTTTAATTTTTTAACACCAAAAAAACGGTTTGACAAACCGCAGCTGTTATAATTCCCGCAATAATTGCCTCCGGTATTCCGTTTGCGGTTATCGTTGCTAAAATTACACCGTAAATGGCTTCCGCCGCAACTTCCCTTGCCGCGGAATACGAATCCTTAAAAAATATGAAAATAAAATGCATAACAAGCAGTGTATTGGTTAAAGAGCCCGCAATTCCGGCTATCGTAAGCCATACTGCATTACCTTTACCGCCTCCAACTTTTTTAAGAGCCGTATAAACGAAATAGGGAACGATGCCCACAAGTAAACGCGGAACAAAGCATACAATAAGCGAGAGCAAACTGCCCGTATCACTTCCCGGTACGGGAATTACAGGGGTAAACACAAACGCGGTTAAACCTATAGTGTAAAATGAATTGTTTATAAAGCTGGATATTCCGAACATAAGGCCAAGCACCGCGCCCATTTTCCAGCCTAAAATGATTGACCCTATAATTACCGGGATATGAATTATTGTGGCGTTAATAGGCAAAAAAGGTAGCTTTATGTAGCCTATTTGCGTGAAGGTTAATAAAAAAATAATAGCGGCAAACATACCCAAAATTGCCGTCTGCTTGGTTTTGCTTAATTTTTGCATCTCGATTTCTCCTTTATTTGTTAAAATTACACGAAAACGGTTTTTAATTTTCCGTTTATTTTATGCCGCCGTCATACAGAGCAAAAAGCCCTTCAAGCAATATGCCCGGATCAAAAATATTTTTGAATTCGCAGTACGGCAAAACATCCTCAGCTTGGCCGCCTGTTATAATAACACTTGTATCATTCCCAAACTCTTTTTTCGCCGTTTCAATATATCCCGCTGCGGCAAAGGCGAGTGCGCAAACCGCGCCGGAGAGTATGTTCTCCTCGGTATTTTTACCTATGACGTTTATTTTATTACGTATTTCAAGTTTTGGAAGCTGGGCGGTGTTTTCCGATATTGCCTTTAAAAATGTGTTTACGCCCAAAAGAATTGCGCCGCCTTTGAAAGTTCCGCCTTTATCCACCATGTTTACCGATACTGCGGTGCCAAAATCAATAAGAACAAAAGGTGCGCCGTATTTTTTTAACGCGCCCGCGCAGCACGCTGCCCTATCCTCGCCCAAGTTCCCGCCGTAGTGCGCGGTATCAAGCAGCGGCAAGCAGTTTTTCGAATTAACGCGTTTAGGATTTTTACCCGTTTTAGCCGTAAACGGGCCGGCGATTAAACGCGTTTTAACCGGTACAACCGAAGAAATTATACCGCCGCTAAGTTCCTTCCATATATTATCCCCAAAACTTGTTTGCGCAAAGTTTATAAAATCCGCTTCCGTAACCAAATCCTTTGTGGCGAATTTCGCCTCTTTAATCATTTTTCCGTTTGCCCCAACTGCCGCCCTTATATTAGTATTTCCGGCGTTAACCGATAGTATCACGTTAATTTTCCCTCCACGGTTTTAATAATATCATCTATGCTTGCAAGTGCGCCTTTACCCACATAACCGCAAGCTAACCTTGATTCTCTCGGCTCAATTACTATCCAGCCGCGGCTTTTAAGTTTTTGCAGGTTTTCCTGTGTTGCCGGGTTTTCAAACATTCTTGTGTTCATTGCCGGCGCTATGATAAGCGGAATATCAAAGGCAGCAAGAACCATGGAAGATAGCATATCGTCCGCAATGCCGTTTGCTATTTTCGCGATAATGTTTGCCGTTGCGGGCGCGATAAGAAGTAAATCCGCCCTTTGGGGCAAATTAACATGAATTATCTCCGAAGGGTTATCCTCCTGCAACACCTCCGTGTAAACACGGTTTTTAGTAAGCGCTTGAAGTGTTAGCGGCGTTATGAATTTTGCGCCCGCTTTTGTCATTACAACATGTGTGCCATAACCTTTCGCGGTTAGCTTGTTGGCAATATCCGCGCCCTTGTATGCCGCAATGCTGCCTGTTATGCCAAGAATTATTGTTTTCATATGCTGTCCTTTCCTTAAGTATAAGCGTTTTCATTTTTCGCAGATAGCAATTTGAATGTACGCTGCGCAGAACTAAACGATAGTAATTGCCCGCACTTTTACGCCAAATTCAGCAGGGGGGTATAGAGGGACCCTCGGCGCACACCCCTTGCCGGACAGCCCACAAAAGTGCGGGCAAATATGCACCGCCGGGCGCCCGCAAAAGCGCAAGTAACTTTTGCGCATTATTATTCTAAGCTGTATGAGCGAATATCATTTTTGCGACATCCTCTTTCGCAGCAGCTTCCCCCAATATTCCCTCGCCGTTTATAAGTATTGCCTTATGCGTATTTTCGCTTATGCCGCTTAAATCGTTAGCCAGCACAAAATCGCATCCGTTTTCATTTATAAGCGTTTTGGCTGCGAAAACAAGCTCGTTTTGCGAAGCGCCGGATGTAAGTTTAAAACCCACAAGCGTTACGTTTGGCTGAATTTCCTTAATAAGTTTGATTACCTTCGGCGTTTGCTCCAAAATAAGCGTCATAAACGGGGATTTTGAACTTATCTTTTTTTCCTCGCCGCCCGGCGCGGATACTATCGCGTTTTTAATGCGTCTTCGCGTTTCTTCTTCGGTAAGGTTTAAGCCGTATATTTCATTAAGAATGTTTTGCGTTAAATCGTCCGCGTCTATTGCGCTGTGCGGCGCAAAATCGCTAACCGCCATAGAGTGAATTACAATATCGTATTTTTTTTCGTTTAACAGGTTTTCAAGAGCGGTTTTAAGCTCCGCAACCGTGCGTATTTTGATGTTTTGTGATTTTTCCGGAAGGGTTGCGGTAATTTCGCCGTAAATTAGCGTTACCTGTGCTCCGGCGGCAATAAATTCCTCTGAAATTAAGCATCCAAGCCTGCCTGTTGAATGGTTTGCTATAGAGCGCACCGTATCAATATCTTCCCTTGTTCCGCCCGCTGTAACAAGCACGCGCAAATTGTTTCTCATTTCCATCCTCCGTTTTGCTTGGCAATTGCCGTAAACAGCCTAAACCATGCTAATTTACCGTCAACGCCCAATCATTTCATACAGCATTTCAAACTGCTCATCCACCATTTTTTCCGTTAAAGCGTCGGTTAGCGCCATAATTCCCAGGCCTTCTATTACTATAACAAAATGGTCGGTTAATTTGTAAATTTCGGCTTCGTTTACCTCGTTCTGCTTTACGCCAAGCGAAAATATGGATAAAACGGAGCTTCTTATGTTTTCTAAATGTGCGCTTCCAACGTAGGGAGAAATCCCTTCCGCGCGGGAAAATATATACTCGTACATTGCCCTTAGCAAACTGTTTTCCATGTTTAAAAGGCGTATTTTTTGAAGCGTTAAATAATCCTTTAAAACGCTGCGAAAAGGCAGGTTTTCGTCAACCGATTTTCGTATCGCCGCAAAACGCGCCTTGTTTCTGCTTGACGCAACGTCGCGGAAAATTTCGGATACGGACGGGTAATAAAGATAAATACCCCCGCGTGATATTTTGCATTCGTCAATAATATCCTGCATGGTAACGTCCAAGTATCCCTTGCGGCAAAACACCAAGCGGGCGCTTTCCAATATTTTATTTTTTTTGGTTTCACGGTATTTTTCGTCAGACTTTCGTGCCATTATAATCACCTGCACTGCTTGCTTATAAAAATGACGCTCGTGTCATGTAATTTTACGAGAAATTATATGACACGAGCGTCATTTTGTCAAACAAATTTTAAAAATTCTTGCAAAACCTCACAAAATATTATTTAATGAGCAGATGAAAAAAGGAAAGAGAGAAAACAATGACAGAAAAACGAAAAGGCCCGCTTTTTATGGTTGCGGCATCCATATGTTGGAGTTTAGGCGGTTTGTGTATAAAATTAATTCCTTGGGGAGCGCTCTCTATTATTGGGCTGCGTGCGCTTCTCGGTGCGCTGGTGCTTATAATTTACCGCAAAAAGTTTAAAATTGAATTTACAAAAGGCAATATCCTCGCTTCAATTTGTTTGGCAAGCACCACCATATTTTTTGTGCTCGCAAACAAACTGACCACGGCGGCGGCGGCAATTTTGCTGCAATTTTCCGCTCCTATTTTTATAATTTTAATTCAGCTTGCTTTTTACGGTAAAAAACCTAAGCCTTCCGAAGTTTTAGCCGTTACCGCAACAATAATAGGAATGCTTTTGTTTTTTGCGGACGATTTGGAAACGGGCGGCATGATAGGAAATGTGCTTGCAATTTTTTCAGGGCTTTCGTTTGCCGGCGTTTTTGTGTGCAACAAACGCCCCGATACCGACCCTATCCAAGCAACACTCTTAGGGTTTTTAATAAACGCCGTTATAGGTATCCCGTTTGCGTTTTTCGACGTTACCGCAAACGCTGTTGCGTGGGGAGCGGTAATTGTTTTGGGCGCGGTGCAAATGGGGCTTGCGTACATTTTCTTCTCTTACGGAATAAAAAGAACTCCGGCGCTTTTGGCGTGCCTTATAACAGCGTTAGAACCTGTGCTTAACCCGGTATGGGTTGCCGTTTTCGCGAAAGAAATTCCCGGAATATTTTCTATATTCGGCGGAATTGTGATTTTTTTCTCAGTTGTGTGTTATAATGTGTGGGTAGAAAAACAAAATAATAAAGGATGATATTATGCTTAAATTTGGTATTATGGGATGCGGCGGCATATCGAGCCGTTTTTGCGCCGCACTCTCAAGGGAAAAAAACGTAGAAGTAAGCGCGGTTGCCGCAAGGGAAAAAGCGAAAGCCGAGGAGTTTGCAGCAAAATATAACGCTAAACGCGCACTTACTTATGAGGAACTTGTAAAAGATACTGATGTGGATATTATATACATAGGCACGGTTAACAGCGAGCACTACCGGCAAATTAAGCTATGTTTGGAAAACGGCAAAAACGTGCTGTGCGAAAAACCTATGGTTATGACGGGCAAGCTTGCAAGGGAATGTTTTGCGCTTGCAAAAGAAAAAAAACTTTTTCTTATGGAAGCTATGTGGACACGCTGCAACCCATGCTTTTTAGCCGCGAAAAAAATGGTGGAGAACGGCAGAATTGGAGAGGTTAAGCTTATAAGCGCCAACTTCTGCTTCCGAAATGATTTTAACCCCGAAAGCAGGCTCTACAATAAGGATTTGGGCGGCGGAGCCCTGTACGACCTTGGCGTTTATACCATAGAATTCGCAACCGGAATAATGGGAGTAAACCCCGAATCCGTTTCCGGAAGTTTAACATACGCGGCAACCGGTGTGGACGAGGCGGCAAGTATAACCTTAAAATTTCCAGGCGGAGCGCTTGCTTCCCTTAATTCCTGCTTTAACGTAACAGCCCAAAACGACGCGAATATTTACGGAACACGCGGTTCCATATTGCTTAAAGAATTCTACACCGCAAGGGATTGCTATGTTTTTACCGAAAACAGAGTTGGTGATATACTCCTCCATGAGGATTTTATTGACGGTTTTGCTTACCAAATTCGCCACGTGGTTGATTTATTTGAACGCGGGTGCCTTGTAAGCGACCTTATCCCTCCGGAGGATACTATAGCCTGCGCGGATATTTTTGACACACTTCTCGCTGATAAAGGATGAGTATAAATGAATGTAGGCAATGCAAGTTTTATAACAACGGCTGTTGACCGCGCGGGTTATCCCGAAAGCGGTTTGCCGGAGGTTGCGTTTATCGGCAGGTCGAACGTGGGAAAATCTTCGTTAATTAACGCTATGGCATCGCGTAAATCTCTGGCGCGAACAAGCCAAAACCCCGGTAAAACAAGAACAATAAACTTTTACAACATAGAAAATAAAATAAGCTTTGTGGACCTGCCGGGTTACGGGTACGCCAAAGCTTCCAAAAGCGACGTTAAAAGCTGGGGTAAAATGATTGAGGATTACCTTAAAAACAGGAAAGAACTTAAAGGCACGGTGCTTTTAATAGATTTAAGGCGCGAACCCACACCGGATGACATATTAATGTATAACTGGCTTATTCATTTTAACCAGAAAACAATAATTGCGTGCACAAAAAGCGACAAATTAAACGTGTCGGAAACAGCCAAAAACCTGAAGCTTATAAAGCAAACCCTGCAACTTAGCGAAAAAGTACCGGTAATTGCGTTTTCGTCCGTAAAAAAAACCGGAAGGGACGAATTGTGGCTTGAGCTTGAAAAGTTGCTTTAACAGACAAACTGTAGCTTGAGCTTGAAAAGTCGCTTTAACAGACAAACTTGGCTTAAGCTTGAAAAGTTACTTCAACAGACAAACTATGGCTTGAGCTTGAAAAGTCACTTAAACAGACAATTATTTTCAAAAGCCGTATAATCTTTCAAATATAAAATACAACTTAAAATATTGGGGATGAAGTTATGGAGAAAAAACTTTGTTTATCTTCCACAAATAAAATGATAGCCGGTGTTTGCGGCGGAATTGCGGAATATTTTAAGGTGGACGCAACCTTTGTGCGGATTATTTTCGCTATTTTAACGCTTTTAACCTACGGCGCTCCGTTTGCGATAATTTATATTATCTGCTGGGCTGTTATGCCCCTCTCGGAGGATTGAGCTTCGATTTGATTAACCCTGACAGTGTTTGGCTGTTAGGGTTTTTTCTATGCGAAAAAAAGCTTCCCGGTTTCCCGGAAAGCCCGTTTCTAAAGGTAAAGGTACATAAGTCTTTTTATTAAAAACGAAACATTATCGCGTAAAGTTTCCGTTTTTGATTCTTTTCGCGATTTTACACTAATTTTGTTTAAGAAGTTTGAAACCGGCGCTTTAAAAACGCCGAAAATCACGGCGATTTTTCAAGCTTGCCTTCAACTTTTTAAATCGGAATTAGTATTAGTTGGTATCACGAATACTTTCAATTTCCTCACGGGATAATCCTGTAATATCAATTATATCATCAATTGATATTTGTTTTCTTAAAGCGTTCTGTACAATTCCATCCACTTTTTCCTTAACAGCCCATTTTTCCCTTGATGCTATATCACGACGCGCTTTTTCCCGGCGCTCGTACCTATCACGCGCACGCTCATCGGCCGAGAGTTCACGCAGCGTTACAACAGCTTTCTCTACAACCGGATTCCTTTCAGAAATCAAAGTTAACTCCTCCTCCGTTTCTGCGGCGATAAAATTCGCCCAATCATATAATTGCGTACCGTCAGCGGATACCGGGAGTTTTAGTAGCTCCAATGTATGTATCACCACTACATCAGATAGTTCGACACTTATGCCCACGCAATAAACAGCAAGGATAAAGCCGCCGCTGATGCGCTGGCGAATGCGTTAAACATAAATTGAAGCGAAAACCGCTTATTTTTTGGGTACTGTTTGGGTACTACGCGGGTACTATTTGGACGCAAAAAGATATAAAGAGTATCAATTTTTGCAAAATTTTTGCAAGATAACAAGGCTTCCGTGAAAACCCCGGAAGCCTTGTTTTACTGGCTGCCCCCAACGGGACGTAACTTAAACCATATCAAGACCGCTTTAGCCCACCGTTCAGCCATTCTTCGGCGCACCCAAGAGGCTGAAGATGCCTGCACGAAGCCCACCGCCGAGGCGCACCTATATGACGACGTAAAAATGGTGAGAGAACACAAGCTAAAGTCAAAACTCCTTACCGCTGCCGAAAAGGACGAGGCGGTGGCAAAATACGAATCCGGCCTGAGCATGGCGTCGGTCGCAAAACTATACGGTTGCCATTATACCACTATCGGGAGGCTGCTCAGAGCGAGAGGCACGCCTATCCATTGACTTCCCCTAATTCATTTTACGACCCCTGTTAGAGTCATAGTTGGCTGACACCAGCGGACACATATTTTAGGTGTCGTTGCTGTCAAAACTGCTGTCACTTTTGCCCCTGTTCGCGGGTTTATAATTGCTGTCAATTTAATTGTTCACGAATGTATTTTGAAAGCAAGCGACTGTGGATGCACTTCGTTTGAGGCATATCATAGAAGTAGTCTTGCCTTCTAGCATTATGTGTATACCGGTAAGCAAATATTTCCCATTTCCTTGTTTTGCGGTTGCATTTTGGAGGTTGCGTATAGTTGAATTCAAGGGAATAGGGTTCAATAATCTATCGGTGTAATTTATCTATTGTCAGTTTCTACGTAACCGACATATTATTCTGTTTACTGGCTTGCTTCTTCTCGGCGTAAGCATCATAAGATACCGCCATTGCAAGTATCTCATGATACGCATGGCACAGGCGGTGCGGTATCATAGCTTCCGTAACATCCATACCACCCTCAAACTTTATCTCGGGCGAGTTTTTGAGTTCATATATAGCGTGAGCTATTAATATCTTTTGCATATTGGGGCCGCAGTAGGCATTTACGCCGATGAGTTTTGAAGCTTTTAGCGCTCCGGTGACACATTTCATCGCTTGCTCGAATGAGATAGGCTTATCACTATAATGGTTTCTCACCATGCCGATTGCAAACATTAAAACTCTGTCTAAATCCGGCGGCAACATCATCATTTTAATCCTTCTTGTCGTGACAGCGGTAGGCCAAATCTATTCAATAAACCAATAACAATGCGGTTTCCAGCCTGCTTTAATCTCTCTATCATTACCTATATTTTACCAAACCGGCCAGATAAATCAAGATGAAGTTTTAAGAAGTATATCCCGGTAATGCACGAATTATGCCGTTTGCTTTCTTGCCACAGCGATTATCTCGACTGGTATTTTTCGGAGCATTCGGGGAAGGTCAGTGAGGAAATCGCAAACGCTATGGCCGCAAAGGGGTGGCATTATGAATAGAAAAAACCAACTGGCAATACCATCCCATCCAACTCGGCGTGGACAATCACAACTCGCTTCCGCGTGGCGGACTAGCCAATAAGCCATCATTCTTCGGAGACAATACAACAGAAACTATTAGTGTCATGCTTTCGTCATATGGTTATGCGGGTTGGAATGGTGCTTGGACATATTCTTTATACTCAGGAAACCAATGGCCTTATGTGGGCGGGAGGAGCAACGATAGCCAAGGCGCAGGTGTGTTTGCGTTTACCGCTTTTTCTGGCTCTATCAGCCAACATATCTCCCACCGCACCATACTATCAGGATACTGAATGTATGTGGGGGGTGAGTTAGGTTGCGTCGATACCCTCAACATCGTGAAACACGTCCGAGAGGGCGAAAAACTACTATAAATATAAGAATCTCCAAACGTCCCGCCGATTAACAAAGGCGGGATTTTTATGTCTGTGTTAGAATTAGAGGATATGCGTCCCGGAGGGGGTAAATGTCCTAAATGTCGATTTCCGCTTATCTCGGCACAACAGCGGATGAATATAGAAAGAAATCTCATTCCATGCTGCTGGCGCTGAGATTATGCTGCCCAGATCACGCCGATCAGATTATGGTACTACACGATAAATATAAACGCAAGATTAAAGATATTAGCGAAGAAATTATTATCCATAGACTTATCTGCCATAAATGTGGCAAGACCATAGCGGTCTTGCCGGATTTTCTGTTGCCCTATAAACAATTTAGCGCAGGTGAAATCGAGGCGGTGCTGATAGACTCCGAGGAAATGAGCGTCTATGACATTGAAACGGAAGCGAGCGTATACACAATACGGCGGTGGATGAGGTCTATCCGGCTGACCTCCACAGAAGATGGTCAACAAGCAAATGTTTTGTCCCCTATAATTAAGGAGCTTGGCCAAGCACTATAAAATAGGAGGCAAGGTATGAAGAGCAGAACCTCAAGAAAACCAGGTAGATTTATTATCGCCTGGTTACTGGCGGCAGTCATATTTGCGACGATAATGCCCGCCACAACAGCGTTTGCATCCAGTACGCCGATACCAGACACCGGCTGGTACTACGACAACTCGGCGGGAACAGACTTCACTATCAGCACCGCCAACCAGCTTGCAGGGTTGGCACAGATAGTCAACAGCGGGACGGACAGCTTCACAGGCAAGACCGTCACCCTTGGCGACGACATAGATTTAACAGCTTACGGTACCGGCTACAACAGCGGTGCGGGTTGGACACCGATTGGAGCCAGCGGTAAGTATTTCAGCGGCACCTTTGATGGCGACGGCCACAAGGTTCTCAATCTGCACATTAGCGGAATAGCTGACAACAGCGGTTTTTTCGGGATAATCTCATCGGCTAATATTGTCGGGCTTGGCATCGAGAGCGCTTATGTTAAGGGTTCGATGGCGACCGGTGGATTGGTCGGAAAGATTGAAAGCGGCAGTATCGCAAGGTGTTATTACTCCGGGACAGTTGAGGGCGGCTTCAATACCGGCGGCTTAGTTGGCGAATCTCCCGGATTTACTTCGATAACCGACTGCTATTCTACAGGCACGGTTAATGGCTCTAACTATGTTGGCGGTTTGGTCGGCCGCTCGGGAGCCAATGTTCTCAACTGCTATTCAACTGCTTCCGTATATGCATCTTCGAAGGTTGGTGGTTTGATTGGCGACGCCGCTGACGGTACAAGAGGCAGCGTAACGAGCAGCGCGGCGCTTAACTCAGTGGTACAGGGGAATAACTCTGTGGGGCGTATTTCGCCAAATATCACAACATACTATCAATTTAACGGCAATGCCGCGCTTGACAGTATGTCAAACGGAACCGGCGGCGCGTTTGAGGGCGGCAATACCCATGATGGGTTGGGCGGCGCGGATATTAGCTCAGAGCAGGTCGAGAGCGCAGCATTCTGGACAACCGCCGCGCCGAATTGGGAGGCTTGGGACACCGATGTTTGGCAATTCTCAGACGGTGGGCTACCAGCTTTTAAGCCTCGCAATACGCCGGTCATTATTCCCGAGGGTGTGACTCTTGTTGCAGACACAGCCGGGGGCGAACCGGGCGACGAGGTAGATATAACCGTGTCGCTAGTCGATAATCCCGGTGTCGCCGGATTCAGCCTGGTACTTGGGTATGACAGCAGTCTGCTCACCCCTCTTTCCGTTACGAAGAACAGCGCCCTCGGCGGCTCGGTCTTTGTCTCAAACGTCAACGAAATAGAAGATAAATCGTCGCTGGGAGGCGAAATTACTGCGGTGTGGGCGGCGAGCCAAGACGTAAACGTGGAGGAACTGTTCACGATTCGCTTCAGAATTGGAGACGTTTCAATAGACGACGGCGAGGACATCGTTACGCCTGTCAATGTATATATTGAAGAGCTAAAATACTTAAGTCGGCAGGATGTGCAGGCTGAACGGCAGCACGGCTCAGTCACAATCAACGGGCCGGAAATCGTGGTAAACACCGATTTGTGGGGCGACGTTACCGTAAACGATGTGGTTGACATTTACGATTTGATTCGTTTTGCAAAGCATACGGCGGAAATTCCGTCCGAAGAGCTTACCGAACGTGGTTTATACCTTGCAGACGTTGACCGCAACAGCGATGTCGACC